>NZ_JADOVE010000009.1:0-146979 GCF_015752225.1 Polaromonas sp. CG_9.11 | reverse complement strand
CCGCAGCTCTCGCTGCAACTGATCGTGCTGGCGCTGCAACTCGCGAAAGGCGCCGCTCGCCTCGCGTAAAGCGGGCACGGCAGGGGTGCAAAACTCCTGGTGCCACTGCGCCAGCTGATGCTCGAACACACCATGCTCGCGGCACCAGCCGGCCCGGGCCATGTCGTCCAGTGCGTAGCTCTGCTGCAGCGCCATCAAACGCTGTGCGGGCATCCAGGCAGACGCTGGGCCGTCCAGTGCAGCAGTTGCAGCGGGCACCGGGTGGGCTATCGTGCCGGTTTTCTTGCTTGCGCTTTGCAGCCACTTCCTGAGCGTGCCGGCGGACAGGTTGAGCTCGCCGGCAACGCTGATAACGGAACGCGTGCCGCGATGCCTGGCTTTGAGCAGTGCCTGCTCTTTGAATTCGGGAGAGTGATGTGAATGCGGTGTTCTGGTCATGAAATGAAGTTGCCGGGCAGTTAGCCATCAAAGAATTAGATGCGACAACAATTCTGACACCGGGGGACAGCGTGCCGGGTCAAGCGCAAGGCGGCCGCCACTTCGGGATAGCTCTTGCCATCCTTGAGGTGCGCCAGCGCGATCAGGCGTAGTCGCCGGCGCCCATCCTTTTCTTTGTGGATCAGACGCTCAAAATCATAGGGCTGAGCTGATCAATGATGTGCTGAGATAACATTTTTCTAACCTCCACCAAAAGCCAATACCGCTCAGACTCCGATTGCTGGCTTTGGTTCTTTATCTGTCGGGATTGTTATTACTTAGGCTTTAACAAACTACTGCTATTGATAAAAAATTCCTGTCTGGGATAGCACGATCTGGTGGTTTTGATGGCGGCGGGCGATTGTATTGAGCCGCTGCCATTCATGAAAACTAGTCAGCACCAGGCATGAGCTGACGCTTGGGCTTGGGCTTGGGCTTGGGCTTGGGCTTGGGCTTGGGCTTGGGCTTGGATTTTCAGGCCGGAACGGGTTTGCCATGCAGCAACCCCGCTGGCTTAAAGGCTTCACTCACCGCATCGCCCACGATCTCGGCGGTGATGGCAGACAACGTCCAGCCCAGGTGACCGTGTCCGGTATTGTAAAAAACGCAGGGTGAACGGCCACGGCCGACGCGCGGCAGCATGTTGGGCATCATGGGCCGCAGACCCGCCCAAGGTATAACGCTCTGGGTGTTGACGCCGGGAAAGCAGCGTTGCACCCAGTCCACCAGGGGCTTGATGCGATCGGCACGAATGTCGCGGTTGTAACCATTGAACTCTGCCGTACCGGCCACCCGGAAACGGTCCAGGCCAAGGCGGCTGGTGACCAGCTTGGTTTCATCGTCCAGCAGACTGACCACGGGCGCGGCTGCCTGGCTTTGCGCGTCTTTCAGGTTGACGGTGATGGAATAGCCCTTGACCGGGTAGATGTTCACGCGGTCACCGAGCGAGGTTGCCAGCGCGCGGCTGGCGGTGCCGGCGCAGACCACCACGCCGTCAAAGACCGCGCGGGTTTCCTGGGCGCCATGGCCCACCGTCACACAGGCCTGCTTGGCGTCTGCCGTCACGGCGCTTACATCCTGCTCGTAAAGGCAGATCACGCCCAGTCGCACCGCCGCCTCGGCCAGGCCCTTGGTGAAGAGGTGAATGTCGCCGGTCGAGTCGCTTTCGGTAAAATAGCCGCCGTAATACTTCCCCGCAAGCGTGGGCTCCAAGACGCGCATCTCTTGCGGGGTGACGGCGCGGCGCGGCAGACCGCCTTCGGCCAGCAGCCTGGAAACCTTGCCGGCGTGGTCAAAGCTGGCCTTGTCGCGGTAGATGTGAAGAATGCCTTCCTTCTTCAGGTCAAAGTCTATGCCCTCCTGCTCCGCCCAGCCCAGCAGGTGCTTGCGCGCCGCGATGGCCAGGCGCGTGGTCTCTATGGTGTTGCTTCGGTAGTGCGGAATGTTTGCGATGAACTCGGCAAACCACGATATTTTGTGCCAGCTTGGCTTGGGGCTTACCAGCAGCGGTGCATCGCTCTTGAGCATCCACTTCAGGCCCTTGAGGAGGGTTGACCAGTGGTTCCATACCTCTGCGTTGGATGCGGAAAGTTGGCCGCCATTTGCAAACGAGGTCTCCATGGCGGCATAACGGTGCTTTTCGAACAAGGTGACCGAAAAGCCGCGCTTGGCAAGTGCGTAGGCTGTGGTCACGCCGGTGATGCCACCACCAATGACTGCGATTTTTTTCATGAAAGACTCCAGCAACGTCAAGGGGATTAAGCCCGCGCGCAAGTGCACAGCGGACACCCCCTCTGTTCTGGACCTGAGAGATTCACGAACTTTCGCGCTGGCGAGAGCTGTTTGCTCCTTCGGTGCACCGCATGACGTAGCCTGCGGCAACTCTTCAGAGATCAATAGTGATGCCGGTCCTTTTGCCTGAGAGTTTCCGGGGTGGTTGCTCCTTCGGCGCCGGGTGCTGCGTTAGCTGCACCACAGACTCTTCCGGCATCAAGCAGGCTAAGCGCCGATTGATGCATGCCGCTCTCGACGAAGCAGCAATGGCGATAATTTATCAGCTATCAGGCCGGGTGAACGGATTTTTTTCAGACTTCGCAGTGTTCGGTGAAATGTGCCGAAAATATGCATGGGATCTCATTCACTCAAGGCCTTCAGCAACTCGGTTTCAATCGCGATCTGCGCTTTGTTGTGTTGAAGTTCCGGCCCGTCGATCAAAAAGGTGTCCTCGACCCGTTCGCCCAGCGTGGTCACCTTGGCCAGCTTGACGTTGATGTGGTGATTGGCCAGCACCCGTGCAATCAGGTAGAGCAGGCCGACCCGATCGCTGGCCGACACGCTGAGCAGCCAGCGCTGGGCTTTTTCATCCGGACGCAAGTCGACGCGCGGGGTCACGGGAAAGCTTTTGACGCGGCGCGACACCCGGCCTTTGCTGGGTGGTGGCAGCGGGCCTTTTTCTTCCAGGATGCGGCCCAGGTTCACCTCGACCATGGTGGCCAGTTCGCGGTAGTGCTCTTCCAGCGGCTCGCTGGTGACCTGAAAAGTGTCCAGGGCAAAGCCGTTGTTGGTGGTGTGCACCTTGGCGTCCAGAATGCTAAAACCAGCCTTGTCAAAGAAGCCGCAGATGCGCACGAACAGGTCCGGCGCATCGGGCGTGTAGACCAGCACCTGCATGCCTTCGCCGGTTGCAGACTGGCGCACACGGACTGTCACCACCGCCTTGCCAATGTGGCGCGACAGGTGCCGGGCATGCCAGGCAATGTCGGCGGCTTCGTGGCGCATGAAATAGCTCACGTCGAGCGTGTCCCAGAGCGCCTTGTAGGCCTGGAATGGCTCGGCATGCAGGGCCAGCAGCGTTAGCGCGCCGCGCTTGCGGGCCTCGATCTCGGCAGCTGCATCGGGCGCGCGGCCGCCCAGCACGCGCAATGTGTAGCGGTAGAGGTCTTCGAGCAGCTTGCCTTTCCAGGCATTCCAGACCTTCGGGCTGGTGCCGCGAATGTCGGCGACGGTGAGCAGGTACAGGGCAGTCAGGTTGCGTTCGTTGCCGACCCGCCGGGCGAACGTGGCAATCACTTGCGGGTTGCTCAGGTCTTCCTTCTGGGCGGTACGGCTCATGCTCAGGTGTTCGCCCACCAGGAACTCGATCATCCGGGAGTCTTCGGCGCCAATGCCGTGCTGGCGGCAGAAAATGCGCACTTCCTTCTGGCCCAGTTCGGAATGGTCGCCGCCGCGTCCCTTGGCAATGTCGTGAAACAGCGCGGCGATGTACAGAATCCATGGCTTGTCCCAGCCTGCGGCCAGTTGCGAACACATCGGGTATTCATGCGAATGCTCGGCCATGAAAAAACGCCGCATGTTGCGCAGCACCATCAGGATGTGCTGGTCGACGGTGTAGACGTGGAACAGGTCGTGCTGCATTTGCCCGACGATGTTGCGAAACACCCAGAGGTAGCGGCCCAGCACCGAGGTCTGGTTCATCAACCGCATGGCATGGGTGATGCCTTCGGGCTGCTGCAGGATGCGCAGGAAGGTCGCCCGGTTGGCCGGATCGGTGCGAAACTTCGCGTTCATCATGCCCCGGGCGTTGTAGAGTGCGCGCAAGGTGCGTGCCGACAAGCCGCGGATGCCAACATGAGTTTCGAACAGCAGGAAGGTTTCCAGGATGGCGTGGGGCTCGCGCAGGTAGAGGTCGTCGCTGACCACTTCAAGCATGCCGGCTTTGTCAAAGAAGCGCGCATTGAGCGGGCGCAGCGGATAGTTGCACGGGCTGAGCTGCTCTTCGATGTTGAGCAGCAGGATCTGGTTCAACTGGGTGACCGCCTTGGCCGTCCAGTAATAGCGGCGCATCAGCGCTTCGCTGGGACGCGCCGGCGGGCGCCTGGCCGCCCGTCCGCCCCGGGGCGACACGGCCCTGTCCAGGGGCAGGACCACCTGCACCGTGTCCAGTGCCGGCGGGCGTTCGCTTCGGTTGCCCGGCTGGGCGCAATAGCCGAAGGATTCGGCCACCGCCGTCTGCAGATCAAACACCAGACGGTCCTCGCGACGGCGGGCAATGATGTGCAGGCGCGCGCGTATCAGGCTCAGCAAGGCCTCGTTGGCCTTGATCTGACGAACCTCGAACGTGGTGATCAGTCCGTTGGTGGCCAGCTCGTCCCAGGATTTTCCCAAGCCGGCGGCGCGAGCCACCCACAGCACCACCTGCAGGTCACGCAGTCCACCGGGCGATTCCTTGCAATTGGGCTCCAGCGCGTAAGGTGTGTTGTCAAACTTGTTGTGGCGCTGGCGCATTTCGAGCGTCTTGGCGATAAAAAACGCCTTGGGATCAAGAATTGCGTCAAGCTGCGCCTGCAGGAGCTGGTAGACCTCGGCCGAGCCGGTCACCAGACGCATTTCGAGCAGCGAGGTCTGGACGGTGACGTCCTTGGCTGCTTCCTCGACGCAGTGGGCCGCTGTACGCACGCTGGAGCCAATCTGCAGCCCGCAATCCCAGCAACTGCTGATGAAGCTTTCTACCTTGGCCTTGAGGGCCGGATTGTCTTCGACATCGAGCGCGGCGTCGGGCAGCAGCAGCAGCACATCGACATCGGAATGCGGAAACAATTCGCCCCGGCCAAAACCGCCCACCGCGATCAGGCAGGCATCCGGCGGAAATTCGGCCAGTTGCCACAGCCGCCGCAAGGTGGCGTCGGTCAGCCGGCCCAGCTTTTGCAGCAGGCCATGGATGCCCCGGGTCGAGGCACCGCTGCCTGCCAGCGCGGCCATCACGCCCGCCTTGCCGGCGCTGTATTGTTCGCGAAAGGAAGTCAATTCAGTCATGAAGGCAAGGCCTGACCGTGAAAGGATCGAAAAAGCCGGTCCCGCAAGGGCCCGGAATCAGGCAGGGGTTTTTTCGCGCGACGGCTGCGGCACAAAATCCGGAATCGGCGGGCTGCCGGCCGACAGTGTCAGCACTTCGTAGCCGGTTTCGGTGACCAGCACCATGTGTTCCCACTGCGCCGACAGCGAATGGTCGCGTGTCACGATGCTCCAGCCGTCTTTTTCCGGGCCGTCCTTGATGTCGCGCTTGCCGATGTTGATCATCGGCTCAATGGTGAACACCATGCCGGGCTTGAGTTCGTCGAGCGTGCCCGGACGGCCGTAATGCAGCACCTGCGGGTCCTCATGGAACCTGATGCCGATGCCGTGGCCGCAGAACTCGCGCACGATCGAATAGCCCTGCTTTTCGGCAAACGTCTGGATGGCGTGGCCGATGTCGCCCAGGTGCGCGCCCGGCCGCACGCACAGGATGCCTTTCCACATGGCTTCGTAGGTGACCTGGCACAGCCGTTTGGCGGCAATCGAGCAGTCGCCGATCAGGAACATGCGGCTGCTGTCGCCGTGCCAGCCGTCCTTGATGCCGGTGACGTCCACGTTGACGATGTCACCTTTCTTCAGCGGCTTGTCATTGGGAACGCCATGGCACACCTGGTGATTGACCGAGGTGCACAGCGACTTGGGGTAGGGCGGATAGCTGGGCGGGCCGTAGCCGAGCGTGGCCGGGATGGTTCCCTGCACGTCGACCATGTAGTCGTGCGCCAACTGGTTGATTTCGTTGGTCGTCACACCGGGCTTGATGAACGGGGTCAGGTAGTCCAGCAACTCGCCAGCGAGCCTGCCCGCCACACGCACGCCTTCGATACCGGCTGCATCTTTGTAAGTAATACTCATCTGCGAATTATCCCACCGGACTTTCTCTGCCAGCATGCAAGGGGTTTTGAAGATGCATGTGCTGAACCTCTGCAAATTATTTTGCCCTTGATTCGTACCTGGAAAGCCTGCGATGCATCTGCTCCTGACCCATATTGCCACTCATCCGCATCTGGCATTGTTGGTGGTGTTTGGCGTGGCGCTGACCGAGTCGCTGGCACTCATTGGCACCTTGGTGCCTGCAGGTGTGGTCATGTTCAGCGCCGGGGCCTTGATTGGCGCAGGTTCGCTGGATATGTGGACGACGCTGGCCGTGGCCGCGCTGGGCGCGGTGTCCGGTGACGCGCTGAGCTACGAGCTGGGCCGCTTGGGTAACGACCGGCTGCGCGGCTGGCCACCCTTTGCACGGTATGCGCCCTTGATGGCGCGGGGTGAGCAGTTCATGGCGCAGCATGGCGGAACCAGCATTTTGCTGGCGCGTTTTTTTGCGCCCGTGCGGGCTGTTGTTCCTCTGGTGGCAGGCACGACACAGATGGCGCGCGCGAAGTTTTATGTGATCAATGCGGCGTCCGCGCTGGCATGGGCGCCGGCGCATATTTTGCCCGGTGTCTTGTTTGGGACGTCGCTGCGGATGGCCGAAGCCGTGAGCGCTCGGCTGGCGGTGATCCTGCTGGTGCTCGGGGTGCTGCTGTGGCTGGCGGCCAAAGTGGCGCGTATCGCCATGCGTCATGGTGTGCCGCTTCTGGCTGTCGGGCGCGACCGCGCCCTGCAATGGGCGTCCCGGCGGCCGGGCGCGCTCTCCAGGCTGGCGCTGTTCCTGTTTGATCCGCGCAAACCCGAGTCACCGCTTCTGATCGCCCTGGGGCTGCTGCTGCTGGGCGGGGGCTGGACATTTTTTGGCATCTTGCAGGACGTTGCAGCCCGTGATCCGCTGGTTCTGGCGGATGTGGCGATCTTCAACTTCCTGCAAGACCTGCGCATTGCAGAGATGGACCGCATCATGGTGGTCATCACCGGTCTGGGCGGCGCATGGGTGGCGCTACCGCTGGTGGTGGCGGTGTGGGCGTGGCTGGCGTGGGCGCGCTGCTGGCGCACGGCCCGCTACTGGCTGGCGGTGGCCGGATTTTCCGAGGTGCTGGTGCAACTGCTGAAATACACACTGGCCAGAACGCGTCCCATCAGCCTGTACAGCGGGGTAGCGGATTTTTCCTTTCCCAGCGGCCATGCCACATCGAGCATTGTTATTTACGGTTTTCTGGCTTTTTTGCTCTCGCGCAAGCAGCGGTCCGCCGTTCAAGGCGCGATAGCGGCTGTGGCGGCGGTGTACATCGCGCTGATTGGGTTTTCTCGGCTGTATCTGGGCGCGCACTGGTTTTCCGATGTGATGGCGGGGCTGAGTCTGGGACTCGCCTGGGTGGCACTGGCGGCCATGGCCTATTCGCGACGCCCAAGCCCTGAGAATTTGCATCCGCTTGGCCTGGGCGTGACAGCGCTGCTGGCGGTGATGATTTCCGGGCCGTGGTACATGGTGAATTACGTCTCAAGCGATCTGGCGCGCTACGCCCGACAGACGCCTGCGAAGACCTTCAGTCCGGCCCAGTGGTTAGACGCCGGATGGCGCGAGCTGCCCCGGCAGCGCATGGAAATCGGCGGCGACACGGAAGAACCGCTGCCATTGCAATGGGCTGACAGCGCTTCAAGCCTGCCTGGCCACTTGGCGGCGGGGGGCTGGCGTGTAGCGCCCGCCTGGTCGGCGCAAACGGCCTTGCTGTGGCTGACCGCCGATGTGCCGCTCAAGACGCTGCCCGTGCTGCCCAAATACCACCAGGGCAACAAGTCGGAATTGGCATTTGTGGCGTTCGACCCGGCCCGCCCCATGCAGCGGCAGATTCTGCGGCTGTGGCGCTCGGCTTATAGCGTGCGCAGCCCTGTCAGCCAGGCGCTGGAACCCCTCTGGTATGGCGCGCTCTACACTGAAACATTCAGGCGGCCTGGGCATTTTTTCACCCTGGGCGTTACAAAGAATGAGGCGCTGACACCGGCCATCCTAGCGCACTTGCCCGGCGATCTGCGCTGGACAAGCCGACCGCCCGCGCCAAACGGCATGCCTTGGCAGACCTTTCTGGTGTTGCCGGGTGCGTGGATGCCGCCTGAGCATTGAGCCGGGATGGCGGGACTCAGGCGTCGCCGGCTGGCTCGGGTAGGTGCAAAAGCCGCCGCGCCAGCCGCGCTTCGCCCAGTCGCTGATAAAATCCTGCGCTCATGCTTCTGCCCCGCAGCAGCTTAGACCACTCCTTGCCAGACCCTGCCTTTCGGGGCCTACAGACCCCTGAACAGCTTGCCGGCTGCCCCACCATACTTCACCACAAGGCCACCCCTACCGTGACCCTGCACCTGACGACTTTCGAGGGCGATGCCCACGGCATCAGTGCCCTGAGCGACTTTCGCGTCCAGCAACTCCTGCCTCGCCTGCAAGCCATTCACGACAAGATCGTCGGCATCAGCGCCCGGTTTGTCCATCTGGTTGCCACCGAGGAGCTGCCTTCAGAGGCACTGAAAACCCAACTGGCGGCCTTGCTCAGCTATGGTCAACCGTGCGAACAACCCCTCGCAAATGCCGCCGACAGTGCGCTGTTCATCGTGTCGCCGCGTTTTGGAACGGTATCGCCATGGGCCTCCAAGGCCACTGACATCGCGCACAACTGCGGCCTGGCCATCAAGCGCATCGAGCGCATTACCGAATACCGCCTGACGCTCAAATCGGGATTTTTCAGCAAATCGGCATTGACCGAAGACCAGCGTGAGCAGGTCGCCGCCTTGCTGCACGACCGCATGACTGAAAGCGTCATGGCTGAGCAGGCACAGGCTGCGGCTGGTCTGTTCACCGAACTGCAGGGCGATCCGCTGCAGACCATTGACGTGCTGCAGGGCGGAAAAGCCGCACTCGAGCAGGCCAACACCGAGTTCGGCCTGGCGCTGGCCGCTGACGAAATCGACTACCTGGTCAATGCCTTCACCCAGTTGCAGCGCAACCCGACCGATGTCGAGCTGATGATGTTCGCGCAGGCCAACAGCGAACATTGCCGCCACAAGATTTTCAACGCCGACTTCACGATTGACGGCGTGCCGCAGGAAAAAAGCCTGTTCGGCATGATCCGCAACACTGAGCAGTTGCATCCGCAGCACACGGTGGTGGCCTATTCGGACAACGCCTCGGTTATGGAAGGCGCACGCATCCAGCGTTTTTATGCCAAATCGGCCTCTGGCCCAGGCAGAACGGGCGCTAGCAGCTATCAAAGCTATAGCGTATCTGACAACGTGCTGACGCATGTGCTGATGAAGGTCGAAACCCACAACCACCCGACCGCGATTTCACCGTTCCCCGGTGCCTCGACAGGCGCAGGCGGCGAAATCCGCGACGAAGGCGCGACCGGGCGCGGCTCCAGGCCCAAGGCAGGTCTGAGCGGCTTCACGGTTTCCAAGCTGTTTGACGACCAGGGCCCGTCTTACGGCAAGCCAGACCACATCGCCAGCCCGCTGCAGATCATGACCGAAGGCCCGCTGGGCGGCGCGGCGTTCAACAACGAATTCGGGCGCCCCAACCTGAACGGCTACTTCCGCGAGTACGAGCAAACCGTCGGTGGCCAGCGCTGGGGTTACCACAAGCCGATCATGATTGCCGGCGGCGTTGGCACGATTGACGCCCAACTGACGCAAAAAATCCTTTTCCCTGCAGGCACGCTCTTGATCCAGCTCGGCGGCCCCGGCATGCGTATCGGCATGGGTGGCAGCGCGGCCAGTTCCATGGCATCGGGCGCCAATGCGACGCATCTGGACTTTGATTCGGTGCAGCGCGGCAACCCCGAGATTGAGCGGCGTGCGCAGGAAGTCATCAACCAGTGTGCCCAACTGGGGCTGGAAAATCCGATTCTGGCCATTCACGATGTGGGCGCGGGCGGCTTGTCCAACGCTTTTCCCGAACTGGTCAACGACGCCGGTCGTGGTGCGCGCTTTGACCTGCGCGCCGTCAAGCTGGAGGAAAGCGGACTGTCGCCGAAAGAAATCTGGAGCAACGAAAGCCAGGAACGCTATGTAATGGCGATTGCGCCCGAATCGCTGGCGCAGTTCGAAGCCTTTTGCGAGCGCGAGCGCTGCCCGTTTGCCGTGATCGGCGTGGCGACTGAAGAAAAGCAGCTCGTGCTGTCGGACAACGATTCGCCCGCACCAGTGGACATGCCGATGAATGTGCTCTTGGGCAAGCCACCCAAGATGCACCGCGACGTGACCACCGTGGCGCAAACCATCCAGCCGATTGACCTGACCGGCGTTGACCTGCAAAAAAGCTGCCTTGACGTGCTGAGCCACCCCACGGTGGCGTCCAAGCGCTTTTTGATCACCATCGGCGACCGCACCGTCGGCGGCATGACACACCGCGACCAGATGGTCGGCCCGTGGCAGGTGCCGGTGGCCGACTGCGCCGTGACACTGGCCGACTACCAGGGTTTTGGCGGCGAAGCCATGAGCATGGGCGAGCGCACGCCGCTTGCGGCGGTCAACGCCGCTGCGTCGGGCCGCATGGCCGTGGCCGAAGCAATTACGAATTTGCTGGCCGCGCCGATCGAACTGCCGCGCGTCAAGCTGTCGGCCAACTGGATGGCTGCCTGCGGTGAGCCGGGCCAGGACGCCGCGCTGTATGAAACCGTCAAGGCCGTCGGCATGGAGTTGTGCCCGGCGCTGGGCGTGTCGATTCCGGTCGGCAAGGATTCACTGTCGATGCGCACCGTCTGGAAGGACGAGAGCGGCGAGGGCAAGAAAGTGACTTCGCCGGTATCGCTGATCGTCAGCGCCTTTGCCACCCTGGCCGATGTGCGTGGCACGCTCACGCCCGAGTTGAACACGGTTGAGACCGATACCACCTTGGTCCTGATCGACCTCGGCAAGGGGAAAAACCGCATGGGCGGCTCCATCCTGGCGCAAAGCCTGAACCTGGAAGACGGTGAAGTTCCCGACCTCGACGACCCGAAAGACCTGGTCAATCTGGTCAACGCCATCAATGCCCTTCGGGTGCAGGGAAAAATTCTGGCTTACCACGACCGCAGCGATGGCGGCCTGTTCGCCACCGCTTGCGAAATGGCGTTTGCCGGCCATGTCGGCGTGTCGCTCAACATCGACATGCTGCTGCTGGAAGGCGACGGCATCAGCGACAGCCGCATGGACACCGGCGACAGCAAGAACTGGGCGTCGCAAGTCGGCGGCCGCCGCGAAGAGCTGACGCTGAAAGCGCTGTTCAATGAAGAGCTGGGTGTGGTGATTCAGGTGGCCACCTCGGCCCGCAATGACGTGATGCAGACGCTGCGCACGCACGGGCTGTCCCAATTCAGCCATTTTGTCGGCAAGACCCGGCCTGCGCATGCCTCCCTGGAAGTCGGCAAAGGCGAAGTGCATGTCTGGCGCGATACCAAGGCGGTGTTCAAGGCCAGGGTGCAAGACCTGCATCAGGTCTGGGACGCCGTGAGCTGGAAGATTTGCCAGCAGCGCGACAACCCGGCTTGCGCCGATGCCGAACACGCCGCCGCTGGCAACCCATCAGACCCCGGCCTGCATGTCTTCCTGCCAACCAGCGCGAGCTTGAGCGCTCCGGCGCTGATGCTCTCGCGTCCCAAGGTGGCGGTGCTGCGCGAGCAGGGCGTCAACTCGCATGTGGAAATGGCTTACGCCTTCACCCAAGCCGGTTTCGAAGCCATCGACGTCCACATGACCGATCTGCAAACGGGCCGTGTGCAACTGGCCGACTTTGCCGGCATCGTCGCCTGTGGCGGCTTCAGCTACGGCGACACGCTGGGCGCGGGCATCGGCTGGGCGCGATCCATCACCTTCAACCCGCTGCTGGCCGAGCAGTTCAAGGGCTTTTTCAGCCGCAACGACACCTTCGGTCTGGGCGTGTGCAACGGCTGCCAGATGTTTGCCGAACTGGCCGACATCATCCCCGGCGCTGAAGCCTGGCCACGCTTTACCACCAACCAGAGTGAGCGCTTCGAAGCGCGCCTGTCCATGGTGGAAGTGCTGGAATCCCCGAGCCTGTTTTTCGCCGGAATGGCCGGCAGCCGCCTGCCGATTGCCGTGGCGCACGGTGAGGGGTATGCCAACTTTGCGCATCGGGGTGATGCATCGAAAACGATTGCTGCGATGCGCTTTACCGACAGCCACGGCCAGCCGACACAAGCCTATCCGGCCAATCCCAACGGCAGCGCCGGCGGGCTGACGGCGGTGACCACGGCCAACGGCCGATTCACCGCCATGATGCCGCACCCCGAGCGCGTGTTCCGCAACGTGCAGATGAGCTGGACGAATCTGGACAAGGGCGCAGCCAGTCCGTGGATGCAGCTGTGGCACAACGCGCGCCAGTGGGTCGGCTGAGCAGGCGGATTTTAAAAGGGTGTTATCTGCTATTAAATAAATAGCATTAAGTGCCCTAAATTTATGCGCAAATGACTTATTTTATGCTTAAAGTTTGCCCCATCCAGTGTTCGGCGCCTGGTGCCAGCGCAATGACATTCGGCCCGGCATTCGCTGCCTCGATGCAGAAATAATCCTGCCAGCCGTCGTCGGGAACGTCGGCCATCCTGCATGCACCCTCGCTGCCGGGGTTCCACACCACCACCGACCGGCTGCCACGCGTTTCAATGACGATGCGCCGCTGCCAGCCTGCGTCGGCCAGTGTGTAACGGCCGGTGAAGGCGCTGCCGCCGCCCGGCGCTGCACCGTAGATGCGGTCGCATGCCTGGTCAAGGGCAAAGGGCGTTTGCTGGATGTCGGCTGCCATGCCCCGCAATTTGTCCTGGTAAGGCAGGCCGGCCAGCCCTTCAATGCCGACCTGCGCCGCGTGGCTGACGGCAAAATAACTGTGCAGGGCTTGCGTCAGATGAAACGTCTGCGTGCCCAGGTTGCGGGTGTGCAGCGACTGGCTCAGCGTCCGGCCCAGCGTGAGATGCAGGCTGACCTGCAGATCGGGCGCCAGGCCGTCGAGGCGGGCATCGTTGCAGGGCGCCATGCTCAGGCTGACTTCATCGCGGCTGCTGGCATGCACCGCGCTGACTTGCCACGCAACGAGGCGCGCCGGCCCATGCCGCAGTGCGGACTCTGGCATGCCCTGTTTGGCAAACCACGGCCAGCACACCGGCACACCGCCACGAATGGCGGCGGGCTCGGGCGGCGAGTCCGGGGAAAGCCAGAAGACATCGCGCTGTCCGGCCGGCACCCACGACAGCAAATGCGCGCCGTGCAGTGCGATGATGGCGGTGCCGTGGCGGGTGGCCAGCTGCAAGGCCTCATGGCCTGCATGCTGGCAGGGGATGATTTCGGGGGGCAGGTACATGCCACAAATTATGGCTGCACCCGCCAGTACTCACGCCAGCCTGGGGACGGCCTGAGGGTCAAAACGAATAGGCCATGGCTACGGTGAACACCTGGGGCTTGAAGGTGATGTCCGCATGGCGCTCGATGCCCAACGTGTTGGTCGTGATCTTCGATGTCACCCGTGCCGTCGCCAGCGACGCCGACACCGACCATTCGTTGCTGAGGCGCCAGGCCAGGCCCGCCTGCAGGGCCAGGCCGACCGAGTCTTCGAGCGAAATCGAGCTGGGGCCGCCATTGAGTGCGTCGCCAGCGGCTGTCGAGCGGGTTTTGTTAAAACGCGTGTAGTTGATCCCCGCGCCCACGAAGGGCCGCAGCACGCTGGTTTTTTCAAAAAACTTGTAATTGACAAACAGGGTGGGCGCCACCTGCCGGATGGTGGCGCCCACCTGACCGGACAAGGCCTGGGCGCTGCCCGGCAAGGCGGGATTGCTGACCTTTATGACAATGTCGTGCTTCGGCGGGATGCCGAGCGCCAGTTCCACATCCCACGGGTCACTGATTTCACGGGTGTATGAAATAAAGGGTGTGGTCTTGTCGCGCACGTCCAGGCTGATGCCGCCCGGGGTGAAAGGTCCGGAGACATCGCTGGCACCCGAATGGGGCTGAACGTTCGAAATGCCGAGCTTGAGGGTGTTTTGCTGCGCCATCGACGGTGCTGCTGCGCAAGCCGCCAGAATGCCTGCGAAGGCCAATTGCCTGTGATTCATGAGAAGAATGTTGCTGTGATTTACAAACCGGTTGCAGTGACCTGCTGGAAGAAGCCGCGCGCGGCGGCATTGCAGAACGGTGGCACCAAGCCGCCATGGTAGGCCTGCACCACGGCGGAGGCGCCGCCGTCGGAAGCGCCTGCGGCAATGGCTGCCGATGCGGTACTTGCCTTGGCCTGTGCGAATCCGGCCTTGGCTGCGGCATAAGGATCGGCGGCGCTGGTGGGCGACGAGTCCACGTTGAGCACTGTCAGCAAACCGGCGGCGGGTGCTGCCGGTGACGAGCTTGACCAGAAACCCTGC
The DNA here is from genome assembly GCF_015752225.1 of Polaromonas sp. CG_9.11. Classification (NCBI taxonomy): domain Bacteria; kingdom Pseudomonadati; phylum Pseudomonadota; class Betaproteobacteria; order Burkholderiales; family Comamonadaceae; genus Polaromonas; species Polaromonas sp. CG_9.11. The sequence goes on along the minus strand of NZ_JADOVE010000009.1, from coordinate 132,394 downwards.
ATCAACTGGGTGTTGATGTTGTAGAACACGGTCGGGTCGCCGCTGCCTGCGCACAGCAGTACCGGGCGCATCGGCGTCCAGTTGCGCAGGTCGTTTTTCATCGTGGCAATGCGCACCGGATGCTTGGGGTCAGCGGCTTGAGCGCCAGTGGTGAGGCTGGGCACGGCACCATCCGGTTGGGCAAAAGCGTCAAGCAGATAATCTAGGCGTAACTGGTTGGTGATCAAATTGCTAGTGCCGAAACCCAGGGAGAAGAGCGGTGCCAGTTCAGGCGGCGCGGCTGGCGGGCTGATGGCATTGAGCGTCGGCTGCAGGCCCGAGCCTGTAGGTGCCGTTGGCGGCGTTCTACTGAACAGCGCTGTTTGCGGCAGTTTTCCACCCGGTGCGATCAGGGTGGAGAGCGGTGTGTCGGTTGGCAGCAGGGTGTCGATGCCGCTCGCATAGGAGGGCTCGTAAACGTCAGTCAAATTGCGGTAGACGGTCCCATAGGCCTTTTGGTAGCTGTTGACCAACAAGGGAGCGAAAAGGGTGCTGCCCAGGGGCACGTTGCCGTAGAAAATAGCATCGGTGTAGGCCGCCAGCGCATAAGGGCCGGACATTGGCGCGCTGGCCGTCACGGTCTGGCCGGCGGCCTGCATGGCCTTGTGCGTGGCCATGGCCACATGGCCGCCTTGCGAGTAACCGGTGATGAACAGTTTTCCGTTGTCCTGCACCGGCTGCAGCAGGCCGGGCAGGGCCTTGCGGGCGGCGCTCAGCGCATCCATCATTTCCTTGGATTGCTGATCGGCATTCAGGTAGGGGTGGTAAGACAGTTTTGATACGTCGTAGCCAGCGTAATTGGGCGCCACCACGATGAAGCCCTGCGCGGCGTAAATGGCCGCAACCAGCGCGGCTTCTGAATACGCCGCGCTGGTTTCATCCAGCAGATTCGCCAGGTTGTAGCTTTTCACGGTCGTCGTGCCATGGGCATACAGCACGATGGGGCGGCTGCCGGTGCAGCCCGGGCCGCCCGATGGCGTCATCAGCGCGCCCGATGCGTCGGTGCTTTCGTTGGCGCCGCCCACGGTGCCATAGCGGATGTACTGCACATCAACGCCGCATTTGGGTGTGCCGGCAATGGCCAGCAGATTGCGGCCACTGGCGCTTGCATTGAGCTTGGCGGCGAAGTCGCCCGCCGAAAAGAAAGCGGTGCGCAACGGCGGGTTCTGGATCAGCGCACCACGCGCCGGGGTGTTGTCAACAACGCCCAGGTTGTCGGCCGAATCGCCACCACACGCAGCCAAAAACGATGCCGCCGCAACAATGCTCAATAAACATAATTTTTTCATGCTTGACCCCGTGAATAAAAAAGAACGACCGTACTATTTAATGGTGGAAATATTACCGAAGTTGTCTTGCGCGCATGGCGGGGTTACTACTTAGGCGGGTCAGCAATGCGCAAAAAAAACATCTGCGTACACTCTGGGCCATGCCCTATCGCCGACTTGACTATCTTGATGCCCTGCGCGGCCTGGCCATTGTCTGGATGACGGCGTACCACCTGTGTTTTGACCTCAACCATTTTGGCTATCTTCAACAGGACTTTTACGCGGATCCATTTTGGACTTGGCAGCGCACGGCGATTGTGACGCTGTTTCTGTTCACCGCCGGCCTGGGCCAGTCATTGGCCGTTGATCGGCATCAGACATGGGCGCGTTTTTGGCGGCGATGGTTTCAGGTGGCTGGTGCTGCACTGCTGGTCAGCGCTGGCTCCTACGCCATGTATCCAGAAAGCTTTATTTATTTTGGCGTGTTGCACGGCCTGGCCGTCATGCTCGTCATTGTTCGGCTGACGGCGGGCTGGGGCCGGTGGCTGTGGCTTCTGGGCAGCGCAGCTGTAGCCCTGAAATTCATGGCCAGTGGCACGCATGCCCTGTGGCCTGGGCTTGATTTCCTGAACCACAAGACGTTGAACTGGCTGGGACTGGTCAGCCGCAAGCCTGTCACCGAAGATTACGTTCCCCTGTTTCCCTGGCTTGGGGTGGTGTGGTGGGGCATGGCGGCAGGGAACTGGTTGCTTCGCACGCGGCCGCAGTGGCTGGCGCCCCAAGCCAGGTCAGCCCTTTCAGCCATCAGCATGCTGGCAGGATTGGGGCGCTGGAGCCTGAGTTATTACCTGCTGCACCAGCCGGTGCTGCTTGGTTTTCTGATGGGATTAAGCGCTTTAAAACAGGGTCAGCAGTTTCTGCCTTAATTTCAGGCACTCCTGCTAAAGCCTCGCCTGGTCTAGCTTTGGGGACTTTTGCAAGGGCCCATCAACAAAGTTATCCACACGATACAGGGACAACTTTCACACTCCAAAAATGCTTTCCGAGGCAGACGGTGGCGTCCTACAGATGGCTCTGAAGTGCTTATGTAATGTGTTCTGTGGCAATCCCGCCGGCTCATTCCCAACATCCATGCCCAAAACCATCCCACCGGCCGATGGCCGAAAAAATGCTGGAAAAAATCCTTCCAACAGCAGCGCCCAAACCAAGGCCGCCGCCCGCAATACTGACAGCGGCCCTGCCAAGGCAAACCCTGACTCAGGCGGTGACACGCATGTTGAAAAAATGGTTCAGACTGAAGCCCTGGTCGCTGCCATGCCCTTCAACGCGACCAAGCCTGCCGAGCATGGGTTTGCCAATGCCCTCTCGCCCCAGCAGGGCGCCACCGTCGAGCCCGAGTCCAGGCTGCCCACCGGCAGCACATTGTCCGAACAGAACAGCAGCGACAAGACCGGAGGCATCGCACCCGAAGGCGTGAACGCCACCATCGAGCCGCTGGACCGCGTGCGCGTGGATTCGTCGGGCCAGATGCTCACCACCAACATGGGCACGCGTATCTCGGACAACCAGAATTCGCTCAAGCTCGGCCTGCGTGGCCCGGCGCTGCTCGAAGATTTCATCTTCCGCGAGAAGATGACGCACTTCGACCACGAGCGCATTCCAGAGCGCATCGTGCATGCGCGAGGTTCTGGCGCGCATGGCTTTTTTGAATGCTACAAGCCGCTGACGCAGTACACCAAGGCTGCGCCCTTTAAGGAAGCCGGCAAGGTCACGCCCGTGTTTGTGCGTTTTTCCACCGTGGCCGGAGAGCGCGGCTCCAAGGACACGGCACGCGATGTGCGCGGCTTTGCCGTCAAGTTCTATACCGATGAGGGCAACTGGGACATTGTGGGCAACAACATGCCTGTGTTTTTCATTCAGGATGCGATCAAGTTCCCCGACCTGATCCACGCTGTCAAGCCCGAGCCGCACAACCAGATGCCGCAGGCCGCCAGCGCGCACGACACCTTCTGGGATTTTGTGTCGCTGATGCCCGAATCGACGCACATGCTGATGTGGCAGATGTCGGACCGGGCAATTCCACGCAGCTATGCAACGATGCAAGGCTTTGGCGTGCATACCTTTCGGTTTGTCAATGACGCGGGCGAATCGGTGTATGTCAAGTTCCACTGGAATCCGACAGCCGGCACGCACTCGCTGGTGTGGGACGAGGCGGTGAAGATTTCTGGCGCCGACCCGGATTTTCATCGCCGCGACTTGTGGGAACGCATTGAGTCGGGCGCCTACCCTGAGTGGGAGTTGGGCGTGCAGATCTTCACCGAAGAGCAGGCTGAACAATTCAGTTTCGACATCCTGGACGCGACCAAGATCGTTCCTGAAGAGCTGGTGCCCTTGATGCCAATAGGCCGCATGGTGCTCAACCGCAATCCGGACAATTTCTTCGCCGAAACAGAGCAGGTGGCATTCGGAACGCAAAACATCGTTCCGGGTATCGATTTTACGAACGACCCGCTGTTGACGGGGCGCCACCATTCGTATGTGGACACCCAGCTGTCGCGTCTGGGTGGCCCGAACTTTCACGAAATTCCGATCAACTCCCCGATCGCTCCGGTCTATAACAATCAGCGCGATGGCATCCATCGCCAGGCAATTCCCCGTGGGCGGGTCGCTTATGAGCCGAACTCGCTGGCGGGCGGCTGCCCGTTCCAGGCTGGCGCTGCCCAGGGTTTTGTAACCATGGCCAAGCGTGCCGAGTCCATGCAGCCCGAGGGCATGGTGCGCGGCAAGCCGGAGAAATTCGCCGACCACTACACCCAGGCCACGCTGTTCTATGAAAGCCAGACGATGGTCGAGAAGGCGCATATTGCCGCCGCCTTTCGCTTCGAATTGAGCAAGGTCACTGTTCCGGCGATTCGCCAGCGTACCGTGTCGATGCTGCGCAATGCGTCCGAAGAACTGGCGCAGAAGGTGGCTGCAGGCCTGGGCATGGAACGCCTGCCCGACGCTATGCTGCCGGCGCTGGCCCGGCCGGCTGCGCCCGAGGTGACGGTATCGCCCATGCTGTCGCTTTTGGCTCGACCGGGCGACGGCGGCATCAAGGCCAGGAAGATTGCCTTGTTGATTGCGCCGGGCATCCTGGGCGAGTCGATGGCGCAGGTCCAGGCGGCTTTGCTGGCCGAGGGCGCGGTTCCGCGGCTGGTGGCGCCCCGCATCGGGTCCGTGGCCACCGCGGAAGGCGACGTGTTGGAAGCCGATGCCTCGCTTGAAAATGAACCCGGTTTCCTGTTCGATGCGCTGGTGCTTCCCGATGGACAGGCTGGCGTGGATGCGCTGTCGCTGGACGGCCACACCATGGAGTTCATCAAGGACCAGTACCGGCATTGCAAGACGATTCTGGTACTGGGTGCGTCAAGCGCACTGCTCGAAAAAGCTGGCGTCCCGACCACCTTGCCAGACGGAAAACCCGACATCGGGATCATCACTGCGCAATCAGATGACGCGGCCAATGCGGCAGAGACGTTCATCAAGGGCATTGCGCAGCACCGCCATCCACAGCGGGAAACCGATCCTCCACGGGTGTGACGCCGGCCCATGCATGAAAAAACGCGGCCGAGGCCGCGTTTTTTGGGGAGCAGGTGCCCTGCTTATTCGATCTTGGCTTTCTTGCGCAATTCTTCCTGGAAAGCCGCAAGCTTTTGTTGCTGCATCTGCTGGGCAATCTGCGGCTTGACTTCTTCAAACGCAGGCAGTTGCGCGGAGCGGATGTCGTCCACCCGGATGACGTGGTAGCCGAATTGCGACTTGACCGGCGTGTCGGTCATCTGGCCCTTGTTCAGCTTGAGCAGCGCTTCGGTGAATTCAGGCACATAGCTGGATGGATTGGCCCAGTCCAGGTCGCCGCCCTTGGCGCCAGAGCCAGGGTCCTTCGATTGCTTCTTGGCGATGTCCTCGAACTTCCCGCCTTTTTTCAGACTGGCGATGATCGCCGTCGCTTCAGATTCCTTTTCAACCAGGATGTGGCGTGCCTTGTATTCCTTGCCACCGTTGGCTGCCGCAAACTTGTCGTATTCAGCCTTCAGGTCGGCATCGGAAACCGGATTTTTCTTCTGGTAATTGGCGAACAGTTCGCGAATCATCAGGGTCTGGCGTGCCAATTCCATCTGCGCCTTGAAGTCGTCGCTACCAGAAATGCCCTGCTTTTCAGCTTCTTGCATGAACACCTCGCGGGCAATGACTTCTTCCCGCAACTGGCCTTCCATTTCCGGCGTGACCGGGCGGCCGGCTTTGGCGACCTGCAGGGCCAGCGCGTCCAGCCGGGTCTTGGGAACCGCCTTGCCATTGACGATGGCAAGGTTCTGGGCCATGGCGCCAGCGCTGAGCGCCAGCAAACTTGCCATGGCCGTGGCCATTAAAAATTGTTTCTTCATGATCAAGTGGAAATCCTTAGGAAGGGTGTTTGTGGAGAGTGATTGTTCCAGCCAGTGGGCCGGCACTGTTGCGAAAGATCAAGCGGACTCGTTTGGCCCGAAGACCATCATGCGTCTTTGACGATTTCAATGGCCAGGGCATGCAGCCCTTGGTCTATGAAATTTTGCATTGCATCATACACAAGCCGGTGGCAGGCCACCCGGCTCTTGCCGGCAAACGCCGGGCTGGCAATGCGAACCCGAAAGTGCGAACCGAACCCCTGTGCATTGGCGCCGCCGTGGCCGGCATGGGATGCGCTTTCGTCCAGGACTTGCAGCAGGGTCGGTGCAAGACGCGCCTGGAGCTGCTGCTCGATTTCCTTGACACGCACCGGCAGTGCCGGGTTGAGGCTGGTTGAAAAACTGCTCATGAGGTGGTATCGGGCTTGATATGCTTGTTGAGGAAAAATGCCTGCGCCAGGATGAACAGCAGCATCAGGCCCATGCTGCCGAAAAGCTTGAAGTTGACCCAGGTGCTGGTCGGGAAGTTGAAGGCCACCCACAGGTTGATGCAACCCATGGCCACGAAAAATGCCACCCAGCTGAAATTGACCTTGCGCCACACTGTGTCGGGCAGGCTCATCTGGGCACCCATCAGCGACTTGATGCCGTTTTTACGGAACACCAGCTGGCCCACCAGCAAGGACGCGCCCATCACCCAGTAAAGTACCGTCGGCTTCCACTTGATGAAGCTCTCGCTGTGAAAGTAGATGGTGGCGCTGCCCAGCGCAGTGACCAACCCTAGGCTGACCCAAAGCATGGTGTCAACCTTGCGGCCGCGTGCCTTGAGCCAAAGGATCTGCAGCAGCGTGGCAACGATCACCACCACCGTGGCCAGCAGCACAGGCGCTTCGGCCGGGCCGACAACGCCACCCGACACCATGAAGCCCAGCCAGTCGGTGGCCGTGCCGGCGGCCCAGTCCTTGTTACCTTCGGCGTACTTGAACATGCCGAAGAACAAGGCAATTGGCAAGAAATCAAACAAAATTTTCATGGCGTGATTATGGCGGAGCGGTTTTGTTTTTAAAGAAGCACCAGCGGGGACTCGGGGGTCCGCTAAACATGCAGTTATGGCGCTGAGGCGCATTTCAAACCAGCAGGGGCCGCGGAACCGGCTTAGCCGGGCCGCAGGCGCAGCGGCCCCTTCGGGGGGCAGCGAACCACACGCAGTGGGGAGCGTGGGGGCTCAATTCCTTTTCTTGAAATCGAGGGATGCGGAGTTCATGCAATAGCGCAGCCCGGTGGGCGTGGGGCCATCGGGAAAAACATGGCCCAGGTGCGCGCCGCAATTGGCGCAAACCGTTTCGGTTCGCGTCATGCCGTGGGCACGGTCCACATGCTCTTCAATCGCGCCGTCCTTGATTTCTTCGGAAAAGCTCGGCCAGCCGCAGCCCGCGTCGAACTTCGCCGACGATTCGAACAGCTCGGCGTCGCAGCAAATGCAGCGATAGGTGCCTTCGGCCTGGTGGGCATCGTATTTTCCGGTGAAGGGGCGCTCGGTCGCGGCGTGTCGGGTCACTTCAAAAGCCACCGGCTCCGCGCCTTTTTCAGCCAGCAAGGCTTTCCATTCGTCATCGGTTTTCCGGATTTTTGCGTTCATGGTGTCGGGGTCCTGTTTTGTTGAATAAAGAGCGTGATTACGAACTGCAGCTGATGGCAATCGACGATGCCCAGTCGGGCGGGAAGCCGGCCAGGCTGTCATGGTCAGGATGCTCGTCGAACGGCGCCTGCAGCAGGGCCAGCAAGGTATTGACCTGCGAAAAATCTTTTAGTTTTGCCGCCTGGATGGCTTCTTCGCCCAGGTGGTTGCGCAGCACGTATTTTGGATTGATTTTAAACATCAAATCGGCTCTTTGCGCAATATCTGCGGGCGCTATGCGCTCTGAATACTGTAGCGCCCAGGCATTGAAGGATTCCATGTCGAAAAACAGGTCGCGCACCGGTTCATGGCCGCTTTGCGCGGTAAAACCGCAGAGCCGGCGCCAAAAGATGGTGTAGTCCACTTTGTTGGCCGCCAGCAGCCGGAAGGTGCTTTCAATCAACGCGTGGTCGCCTTCCTGCACATCGGGCAAGCCCAGCTTGGCGTGCATCCGGGCCTGCAAGGCTTCGGGAAACGCGGTTTTATAAGATTCCAGCGCGGCCAGCGCGTCCTCCTGCTGGTCGATCAGCGGCAGCAAGGCCTGGCCCAGGCAAAAAAGGTTCCAGTAAGCCATGTTGGGCTGCTTGTTGTAGGCATAGCGGCCCTGTTCGTCGGAATGGTTGCAGATGTGGCCGGGATCGAACGCATCGAGGAACTGGAACGGGCCGTAATCGATCGTCAGCCCCAGGATGCTCATGTTGTCGGTGTTCATCACGCCATGGCAAAAGCCGACGGCCTGCCAGGCCGCCATCATGCGCGCGGTGCGTTCGCTGACCGCCTGCAGGAAGGCTGCATAGGGCTGTTTCGCTTCCCGGCATTCGGGATAAAAGCGGGCGATGACGTAATCGGCCAAGGTTTTCAGCTGGACATGCTGGTTGCGGTAGCTGAAATGCTCGAAATGGCCAAAGCGGATAAAGCTTGGCGCTATGCGCGTCACAACGGCGGCGGTTTCGATTTCTTCGCGGCGCACCGGTGCGTCGGAGCCGGTAACGCACAGCGCGCGGGTCGTCGGAATGCCGAGCGCGTGCATGGCTTCGGAACAGAGGAATTCGCGGATTGAGCTGCGCAGCACCGCCCGGCCATCGCCCATGCGCGAATACGGCGTTTTGCCCGCGCCCTTGAGCTGGATTTCCTGCGGTCCCTTGGCCGTCTGCATCTCGCCGAGCAAGATGGCCCGGCCGTCGCCTAGCTGACCGGCCCAGACGCCAAATTGGTGGCCGCTGTAGACGCTGGCCAGCGGCCGGGTGCCGTGCAGTGGCTGGTTGCCGGTGAGGGCGGCCAGTGTGTCGGCCGATTCGAGCCAGTCGTCCTGCAACCCCAGTTCACGGGCGAGGGCACGGTTGCGCCCGACCCAGTAGGGCGAAGGCAGGGGCCGGGGCTGCAGTTCGGTGTAGAAGTCCGGGCCCAGCGTGGCAAAAGAGTTAGGCCAGGGCAGATCAGGCACGGCTGGCGGATGGCGGATGGCGGATGGGGAGTCGAAGGCAGAGCTCATGACTTTATTGTGCAATGGGGCAATCAGCCCTGTGCAGCAAGGGGTAAGTGTTGTGTTTTACGTTGCAGGCTGTCGCCAAAGTGGCCCGGTTACGGACTTTCCCGAGGAGGGCCGGCAAAACCGGCCTGTACCATGCAGACCGGTTGATACGATTTTCATGGCATGCCCGGCCGGGCGATAAAAAAGGACGCAGACGATGTTAGGTTTAATGCAAAACCAGCCCTTGCTGATTTCATCACTGATCGAGTTTGCCGCGCGCCACCATGGCGATGCGGAAATCGTCTCGCGCCGCGTCGAGGGCGACATCCATCGCTACACCTACCGGGAAGCCGCCCGGCGCTCGCGCCAGGTGGCCCATGCGCTCGATGGGCTGAAGCTGGGTTTCAGCGACCGCGTCGCCACGCTGGCCTGGAACGGCTACCGGCATTTTGAGCTGTATTACGGCGTGAGCGGTTCGGGCCGGGTGCTGCACACCATCAACCCGCGCCTGCATCCGGAACAGATTGCCTGGATCGCCAACCATGCCGAGGACCAAGTGCTGTGTTTCGATCTGAGTTTTTTGCCGCTGGTGCAGGCGGTGCACGCCAATTGCTCCACCATCAAGCACTACATCGCGCTGTGCGATGCGGACAAGCTTCCTGCGGATTCAGGCATTCCCAACCTGCAGAGCTACGAAAGCTGGATGGGTGCGCAACCGGGCGATTACGACTGGCCGACCTTCGATGAAAACACCGCGTCGAGCATGTGCTACACCAGCGGCACCACCGGCAACCCGAAGGCGGCGCTGTACAGCCACCGTTCCAGCACGCTGCACGCGTATGCGGCGGCCTTGCCCGACGTGATGAGCATCTCGGCGCGCGACGCGATTTTGCCGGTGGTGCCGATGTTCCACGTCAACGCCTGGGGTATTCCATATTCGGCGGCGCTGACCGGGGCCAAGCTGGTGTTTCCCGGTCCGGCGATGGATGGCAAGTCGGTGTACGAGCTGATCGAAGCCGAAAAAGTCACCTATGCCGCCGGCGTGCCCACCGTCTGGCAGATGCTGCTGACGCACATGAAACCCCAGGGGCTTCGGTTCTCCACGCTGCGCCGAACGGTGATTGGTGGCTCAGCCTGCCCGCCGGCCATGATCCAGGCCTTCAACGACGACTATGGCGTTGAAGTCCTGCATGCGTGGGGCATGACCGAGATGAGCCCGCTGGGCACCCTGTGCACCCTGAAGAACAAGCACGACAGCCTGTCTGCCGACGAGAAGATGAAGATCCGCCTCAAGCAGGGGCGGGCGATCTACGGCGTGGACATGAAGATCGTTGACAGCGCGGGCAAGGAGCTGCCCTGGGACGGCAAGACCTATGGCGACCTGCTGGTCAAAGGGCCGTGGATCATCCGTGAATATTACAAGGGCGCAAGCGACCCGCTGGTGGATGGCTGGTTTCCGACCGGCGACGTGGCGACCATTGACGCCGACGGCTACATGCAGATCACTGACCGCAGCAAGGATGTGATCAAGTCGGGCGGTGAATGGATCAGCTCGATCGACATCGAAAACATCGCCGTGGCGCATCCCTCGGTGCTGATGGCCGCCTGCATCGGCATGCTGCATCCCAAATGGGACGAGCGGCCGATCGTTGCCGTTGTGAAAAAACCGGGCATGGACGTGAGCCGCGATGAACTGCTGGCTTTCTACGAGGGCAAGACCGCCAAATGGCAGATTCCAGATGACGTGGTGTTCGTCGATGCGATACCGCTGGGTGCCACCGGCAAGATGCTCAAGACCCGCCTGCGCGAATTGCTCAAGGATTACCAGTTGCCTGGCTGAGCCACAGACCCCTGCAGAGTCACCGAGGTGATAGCTGCAGACCCTTCCTAAGGGCATTCCCTGATCGGCATCCAGAACATAACTTGTACGCTCACAAAATCAACAAACGAAGGAGACATGCAGTGAATTTTGCTATTAAGTCTGTAGCGGTATGTGCAATGCTTGCAAGCGCCTCGATCGCTTTTGCCCAAAAAGGCGAGACGGTCAAGATCGCCATGATCGAAGGCCTGTCCGGGCCCTTCGGCAACGTGGGCCAAAACCAGTTGAAAAACTGGCAATTCGTAACTGAACGCCTCAATGGCGCCAAGAATGCGGCTGGTGTCAAATTCGAAATTGTCGGTATCGACAGCAAAAGCTCCCCCCAGGAAGCCTTGAACGCGCTCAAATCGGCGATCGACCAGGGCATCCGCTATGTCGCGCAGGGCAATGGATCGGCCGTGGCGCTGGCGTTGGCCGATGGAATTGCCAAACACAACGAACGCAACCCTGGCAAGGAAGTGATTTTCCTGAACTATGCGGCTGTCGACCCTGCACTGACCAACGAAAAATGCTCGTTTGCGCATTTCCGCCTGGACGCTGACACCTCCATGAAGATGCAGGCCCTGACCTCGTTCATGAAGGACCAGCCCAAGGTCAAGAAGGTGTATTTGCTCAACCAGAATTACTCGCATGGCCAGCAGGTCGCCAAGTATTTCAAGGAAGGACTGGCCCGCACCCGACCCGATGCGCAAATTGTGGGAGAAGACCTTCATCCGTTCGGACAGGTCAAGGACTTTGCGCCCTACATTGCCAAGATCAAAGCTTCGGGCGCTGACACGCTGGTCACCGGCAACTGGGGCCAGGACATGACCCTGCTGGTGAAGGCAATCACTGAGGCCGGCCTGAAAATCCCGATCTATGCCTACTATCCGGGCGTCAGCGGCACACCGACGGCGCTGGCCGCTGCCGGCGACATTGAGGTCTACCAGATCGCCTACAACCACTCCAACTACACCGGCGAGTTGGGCGCCATCATGAAAGAGTTCAAGCAGAAGTACAACGACGACTTCTACACCTTTGCCATCTACAACGGCGTGGTGATGCTTTCTGAAGCAATGAACAAGGCCAAGTCAACCGACCCGATGAAAGTCGCCTCCGCGATGGAGGGTCTGTCGTTCAAGGGCTTCAACGGCGACACGCAAATGCGCAAGTCAGACCACCAGTTGCAGCAGGGTCTGTTCATCTCAAAATGGCAGAAAGTGGACGCCAAAAACAGCTACAGCGTCGAAAACACGGGCTACACCTTTGCGCCCGTCAAGTACATCGACGGCTACATTGCCAGCACGCCGACCAGTTGCGACATGAAACGCCCCTAAGCTATTCGACAGCTTTTTCCGTTTTGCGCCGGGTGGCAAAGCTCACCTGGCGCTCTTTTTTGATCCAGACAAAGCCACGTATTTCCACCCGGCTGCTGATTGACGGACATTCATGGAATTTTTTACAATTTCCCTGCTGAACGGGTTGAGCTATGGTTTGCTGCTGTTCATGCTGAGCTCGGGTCTGACCCTGATATTCAGCATGATGGGCGTGCTCAACTTTGCCCATGCGTCGTTTTACATGCTGGGTGCCTACTTTGCCTACAGTGTCACCAGCCTGGTGGGTTTCTGGCCCGCCCTGGTCATTGCGCCGCTGCTGGTCGGCGTGCTGGGTGCCGCGTTCGAGAAATTCTGTTTGCGCCGGGTGCACAAGTTTGGCCACGTACCGGAGTTGCTCATCACCTTTGGCCTGAGCTACATTTTGGTTGAACTCGTGCAACTGGTATGGGGCCGCATTGCGGTGGACTACCGTGTACCCGAAGCGTTGAAAGGGCCGTTGTTCACCATCTACGGAACGCAGTTTCCGATGTACCGGGGCTTCATGATGGCCGTTGCCCTGTTCATGCTGGTGGCGGTCTGGCTGCTGCTCAAAAAGACCCGTACCGGCCTGGTGATTCAGGCGGCCCTGACCCATCCCGAGACAGTGGAAGCCCTAGGGCACAACGTGCCGCGTGTCTTCATGCTGGTGTTTGGCGGGGGTGCGGCGCTGGCCGGGCTGGCGGGCGTCATCGGCGGCAACGCTTTCGTGACAGAGCCAAGCATGGCGGCGGCCGTGGGCTCGATCATTTTCGTGGTTGTGGTGGTGGGCGGCATGGGGTCGCTGGCCGGGGCTTTTCTGGCTTCGGTGCTGATTGGCGTGCTGCAGACCTTTGCGGTCGCGGTGGACAGCTCGCTGATGAGTGCAGTGTCTGTTTTGGGTGTTGCGGTGACGCCCGAAACCTTTGGCTACGCAGTGCTCAAGCTCAAGATCAGCCAGATCGCACCCATCTTGCCATACCTGTTTCTGGTGTTGATGCTGATTTTCCGGCCCAAGGGTCTTTTAGGTACCCGGGAGGGATAACAGTCATGTCGGCCATTCTTCATTCTTCGTCGGTTCAGCGCCGTTCCAGTTTCCCAAGCCGTGGGCGTGTGTTGGTCTGGAGCTTGTTTGCCTTGGTGATTGCCGTGGCGCCACTGGTCTTTACCAGCAGCCTGAGCCATACCATTTTGTCGCAAATGGGCGTCGCCATCATTGTTTGCCTGAGCTACAACATGCTGTTGGGGCAGGGCGGAATGCTCAGTTTCGGCCATGCCGTCTATTCCGGACTGGGTGCGTTCATCGCGATGCACGCCCTCAATGCGGTCACCAAGGGCAGCCTGTCCTTGCCGGTCAGCCTGATTCCTCTGGCCGGCGGCCTGGCCGGTCTGGTGACGGCGTTGATACTGGGCTGGGTCACCACCAAGAAATCCGCCACCACGTTTGCCATGATCACGCTGGGCATTGGCGAACTGGTATGGGCCATGTCGCTGATGTTCCCCGAGTTTTTCGGCGGCGAAGGCGGCATTTCGGGCAACCGCGTGACCGGTCCCAAGCCCCTGGGCATCACGTTTGGTCCGCAGATCCAGTTGTACTACCTGATAGCGCTGTACACCTTTGTCTGCACCGGCCTGATGTTTGCCTTCACCCGCACGCCGCTGGGCCGCATGCTCAACGCAGTACGCGACAACCCCGAACGGGTCGAATTTGTCGGCTATGACACCCAGAAAGTGCGTTACCTGTCTTTTGTGATCGCGGCCTTTTTTGCCGGCATCTCGGGGGGGCTGGCCGCGTTGAATTTCGAGATCGTGACGTCGGAAGTTGTCAGCGGCTACCGCTCCGGCGCCTACCTGCTGTTCACGTTTCTGGGCGGGGCCACCTTCTTTTTTGGCCCCATCATTGGCGCGGTGCTCATGGTGCTTGCCTTTGTGCTGCTCAGCGAGTTCACCAAAGCCTGGCTGTTGTACCTGGGCCTGGTGTTTTTGTTCATGGTCATGTTTGCGCCAGGGGGCTTTGCCAGTTTGGTCATGATGAATGTGCGCGTGGCCGCGTTCGGCAGACTCAAACCGCTGCTGGGCCACTATGCCGCGCTGCTGGTGACCGGGCTGATCGCTTTTGCCGGGGCCGCCGCCATGATTGAAATGCTTTACCACCTGCAACTCGATGCGGCCCTGGGCTCGCAGCTTCACTTCATGGGCCTGCAGCTTAACGCGGCAGCCCCAGCCACCTGGGGCGCCACCGCTGCCGTCACCCTGGTGGGCCTGGGGGTTTTCGAATGGGCCCGCCGCCGTTTCGCGGTGAAATGGGGTGACACGCAGGAATCGATAGAACTGGAAATCAAACGGCGGGAGGCCCTGTGAGCGCAGCACTATCCAACGCTGGGCGGCACCATGCGCTCGAACTCAAAGACCTGCGCAAGAATTTTGGCAAAACCGAAATCATCCGCGGCATCGATCTGGCGGTTGAGTCCGGCCAGCGCATCGCCATCATTGGCCCCAACGGCGCTGGCAAATCGACGCTATTCAACCTGATCAGCGGGCGGTTTGCGCCAACGAGCGGACAGGTGCTTCTTAATGGCCAGGCCATTCATGGAAAAAAGCCGTTTGAAATCAATCGGCTGGGGCTGTCGCGCAGCTTCCAGATCACCAACATCTTTCCCAAACTCAGCGTATTTGAAAACCTGCGCTGCGGGGTGCTGTGGAGTCTGGGCTACAAGTACACCTTTTTGAAATTCCTTGCCAACCTGGACGATGCCAATGGCAGGGCCGACGAGTTGATGGCCATGATCAAGCTTGAAAAGAAGCGCGATGTGCTCGCAATCAACCTGACCTACGCCGAACAGCGTGCGCTGGAAATCGGCATCACGATTGCGGGCGGCGCCGATGTGATCCTGCTGGACGAGCCGACGGCGGGCATGAGCCGCTCCGAGACCAGCCGCTTCATCAGCCTGATCAAGGAAGTCACCGTCGGCAAGACGCTGCTCACGGTCGAGCACGACATGGGCGTGGTGTTCGGACTGGCCGACAAGATCGCCGTGGTGGTGTATGGAGAAATCATTGCCTTCGACGTGCCCGAAGCGGTGCGCGCCGACCAGCGTGTGCAGGAGGCTTACCTCGGCTCATCGGTGGCAGACGCGCAAGGGCAGGGACACTGACATGCAACATGACATCAAGGATGGTTCCGCTTCTTCCGTGCTCAAACTCACCGACCTGCATGCTTATTACGGCAAGAGCCATGTGCTACACGGCGTTTCTTTCGACGTCCGGCCAGGTGAAATCGTCGCCTTGCTCGGCCGCAATGGTTCGGGCCGCTCGACCACCGCCAAGGCCATCATGGGTTTGGTCGATTGCCAGGGCTCCATCCTCTGGAAAAACGCTGAAATTGTCGGGAAAAAAGCCTACCAAATTGCCCATTTGGGCTTGGGCTACGTGCCGGAAAACCGCGATATTTTCCCCAAGCTCACGGTGCACCAGAACCTGTTGCTTGGCCAGAAAGGATCGGGCCAGGGCTCGCGCTGGTCGTTCGACGACATGTATGGCCTGTTCCCCCGGCTGCGCGAGCGACAGCACACCGAAGCCGGTGTGCTGTCGGGTGGCGAGCAGCAGATGCTCACGCTGTGCCGCACGCTGATGGGCGACCCGGACCTGATCATCATCGACGAGCCGACCGAAGGCCTCGCGCCCAAGATCGTCGAACTGGTGGGCCAGTATTTGCAAACGCTCAAGGCCAAAGGCATCTCGGTCCTGTTGATCGAGCAAAAGCTGACGATCGCCATGGCCATTTCCGACCGGGCGCTGGTGATGGGCCACGGCAGCATTGTTTTTGACGGCACGCCCGACAGTCTGCGCGCCGATGCCTACATCCGAAAGGAGTGGCTGGAGGTGTAACAAGCTGGCGGCTTTGTCACGGCCGGGACAAAAACCGGGTGAACCTGCATCCTTCTCGCTTTGTAACCCCTGCAAGCCTCCCTACAATGAGAAAAGAACGGTCGTACTATTTTTCTCAATGGCCGGGCGCTCATACCGGGCCAGCGCTCTTTGAAACGTCAACACTGAAACTTCAATCAAGGAAAGAACCAACCCATGACAACCCTCTACGAAGTTCACGGCTCGGTGGCGCTGATCACCCTGAGCAATCCGCCGGTCAACGGTCTGGGCCATGCCACCCGGCTGAGCATCACGGACAACCTGCAAAAGGCCAACGACGACGCTGCCGTCAAGTCCATCGTCATCACCGGCGCCGGCAAGGCGTTCTCGGGCGGCGCCGACATCAAGGAATTCGGTTCGCCCAAGGCGCTTCAGGAACCCAACCTGCTCAGCGTCATTCTGGCGGTTGAAAACTCGTCCAAGCCCGTGGTGGCTGCGATTCATTCGGTCTGCATGGGCGGCGGGCTGGAACTGGCGCTGGGTTGCCACTACCGCATCGCCGCGCCCGGCTGCAGCGTGGCGTTGCCTGAAGTCAAGCTCGGCCTGCTGCCAGGCGCGGGCGGCACCCAGCGTTTGCCGCGTGCCTTGGGCGTGGAGCCGGCGCTGAACATGATCGTCAGCGGCGAGCCGGTCAAGAGCGAAATGCTGGCGCAAATCCCGGGTCAAAAACTGTTCGACAAGATGGCTTCGTCGCTTGAGACGCTGGCCGACGAAGCATTTGCCTTTGCGCAGGCGATTGCCGACACCCGCCCCCTGCCGCTGGTGCGCGATCTGCCGTGCAAGCACCGCAACGGCGATGCCTATTTTCAATTCGCACGCAACATGGTCAAAGGCATGGCGAAAAACTTCCCCGCGCCGCTCAAGTGCGTTGATGCGGTCGAGGCGGCCACGAAGCAAAAATTCGACGAAGGCCTGCGCATTGAACGTGAGTTGTTCACCAACCTGATGTTCACGCCTGAAAGCCGCGCGCTGCGCCACATCTTCATGGCCGAGCGTGCGGCATCAAAAATACCGGATGTGCCTGCAGATACTGCACAGCGTGCTATTAACTCAATAGCGGTCATCGGCGCCGGCACCATGGGTGGCGGCATTGCGATGAATTTCCTGAACGCCGGTATTCCCGTCAAGATGCTGGAGATGAAGCAGGACGCGCTGGACCGCGGCCTGGCCACCATTCGCAAGAACTACGAATCGCAGGTCAAGAAGGGCAAGCTGACACAGGACAAGTACGAGCAGCGCATGGGCCTGCTCAGCACCACGCTCAGCTACGACGACCTGAGCGATGCCGACATGGTGATTGAAGCGGTGTTCGAGGAAATGGGCGTCAAGGAAAAGGTATTCACCGAACTCGATCGCGTCATGAAGCCCGGTGCGATTTTGGCCTCCAACACCTCGACACTGGACCTGAACCAGATCGCCTCGTTCACCAAGCGTCCTGAAGACGTGGTCGGCCTGCACTTTTTCAGCCCGGCCAACATCATGAAGTTGCTGGAAGTGGTGCGCGGCGAGAAAACCGCCAAGGACGTCATGGCCACGGTCATGGCGGTCGCCAAGAAAATCCGCAAGACGGCTGTTGTTTCCGGCGTGTGCGACGGCTTCATCGGCAACCGCATGATTGAACAGTACGGCCGCCAGGGCGGCTTTTTGCTGGACGAGGGCTGCACGCCTGCGCAGGTGGACAAGGCGATTGAGAAATTCGGCTTTGCCATGGGGCCGTTCCGCATGGGCGACCTGGCCGGCAACGACATTGGCTGGGCGATTCGCAAGCGCCGCTACCAGGAAAAGCCGGACATGAAGTACAGCAAGACTGCTGACCTGCTGTGCGAGAAGGGCCGCTTTGGCCAAAAAACCGGCGCCGGCTGGTACGACTATGTGGCCGGCAAGCGGGATGCTATTGCGAACGCGGAAGTTGTCAAGATGATCGAGGATCACCGCGCTTCCCTGGGCATCACGCCGCGCAAGATTTCCGACGAGGAAATTGTTCAGCGGCTGGTGTATTCGCTGGTGAATGAGGGTGCGCATATCCTGGAAGATGGCATTGCCAGCAAGGCCAGCGATATCGACATGGTGTACCTGATGGGCTACGGCTTCCCGATCTACCGGGGCGGCCCGATGCTGTATGCCGACCAGGTGGGCCTGTTTAACGTGGTGCAGGCAATGAACCGCTTTGCCAAGAATCCGCTTGACGACGCCAGTTTCTGGCAGCCCGCCCCGCTGCTGGCCCGGCTGGCCGCTGAAGGCAAGACCTTCAATTGACCGCTCAGCGCCAACCCAGCCAAGCCCCTAAATTCTGGAGATTTTCATGACCTCAGCCCTAATTGTTTCCACCGCCCGCACCCCTCTGGCCAAGAGCTGGAAGGGCGCTTTCAACATGACGCACGGCGCCACCCTGGGCGGCCACGCCGTCCAGCACGCCATTGCCCGCGCCGGCATTGACGCCGCCGAAGTTGACGACGTCATCATCGGCTGCGCGACGCCTGAAGGTGCGACCGGCGCCAACATCGCGCGGCAGATTGCCTTGCGCGCCGGCTGTCCCGTCACCGTCTCGGGCATGACGGTGAACCGCTTTTGCTCCTCCGGCCTGCAGGCCATTGCGCTGGCATCGCAACGCGTGATTGCCGGCGAAGCCGATATTTACGTCGCTGGCGGCGTTGAAAGCATTTCCTGCGTCCAGCAGGAAATGAACACCCACATGCTGCGCGAAGACTGGCTGGCCAAGAACAAGCCAGAGATTTACTGGAACATGCTGCAGACCGCCGAGCAAGTCGCCAAGCGTTACGAAATCAGCCGCGACCGCATGGATGAATACGGCGCGGCCAGCCAGCAAAAAGCCACGGCCGCGCTGGCTGCCGGCCTGTTCGAGGCCGAAATTGCGCCGATCACCGTGACCGCTGGCATTGCCGACAAAGTGATGGGCTTGATGACGAAACAGGTGACCATCAGCAATGACGAAGGCATCCGCGCCGGCACGACCAAGGAAGGCATCACGGGCCTGCGCTCGGCCATTCCCGGCGGCCTGATTTCAGCCGGCAATGCCAGCCAGTTTTCGGATGGCGGCGGCGCGGTCGTGGTGATGGATGAAACCGTCGCCGAGCGCAAGGGCTTGACGCCGCTGGGCCGCTTCCTCGGGTTTGCGGTGGCCGGCTGCGAACCCGACGAAATGGGCATTGGCCCGGTGTTTGCCATTCCCAAGGTGCTGGCCAAGCTGGGCCTGAGCGTCGGCGATATCGACCTGTGGGAACTGAACGAAGCCTTTGCTGTTCAGGTGCTGTACTGCGCTGACAAACTGGGCATTCCCATGGACCGGCTCAACGTCAACGGTGGCGCGATTGCCGTGGGCCATCCTTATGGCGTGACCGGCCAGCGCCTGACCGGCCATGCGCTGATTGAAGGCAAGCGGCGCGGCGCCAAGCGCGTCTGCGTGACCATGTGCATTGGCGGCGGCATGGGTGCCGCCGGCATTTTCGAAGTGCTGTAAAACCCGTTGGACAACAAACCTGGCTGGCGCGCCGAATAAGTTGCAAGGCCTGCCTTCTGGATTTTTTGTGCGTTTTTGCGAAGCCTCGTATTTTCGGTGTCCGGTTTGCGCTTCAGCCCTTGCATTGAGGATTCCCCATGAGCCTTCGTTCCACGCTTGATTTCCTGCTCTACCCCTGGCTGGCCACCGAATCGCTCAACCAGCGCGAGCGTTTTGCCGACCACAGCCGCGAAACCTTTGACGCGGTGTTTGACACCTGCGAGCGCATTGCCCGCGAGAAATACGCGCCGTTCAACCGCTTGGTCGATACACAGGAGCCGCATTTCGACGGCGAAAAAGTCATCCTGCCGCAAGCCACGCACGACGCCCAGAAAGCCTATGCAGCATCAGGAATGCTCAGCGCCGCGCAGGACTATGACATCGGCGGAATGCAACTGCCCTACGCGGTGGAAGCGGCCGCCAATGCATTTTTTGCGATGGCTTCGGTCAGCATGGGCTCCAGCATGCTGACAACGGGCAATGCCAATTTGCTGATGGTGCATGGCACTCAGGCGCAAAAAGACGTGTTCGCCAACAACGAATTTTCAGGCCGATTTTCGGGAACCATGTGCCTGTCGGAGCCGCAAGCGGGTTCCTCGCTCAGCGACATCACCACACGGGCCATGCCCGACGGCGCTGATTTTGAAGCCGACCCGCTGGGCCCGCGCTATCGCCTCAAGGGCAACAAGATGTGGATTTCAGCCGGCGAGCACGAGCTGACCGACAACATCATCCACCTGGTGCTGGCCAAGATTCCCGGGCCCGACGGCAAGCTCATTCCGGGCACCAAAGGCATTTCCCTGTTCATCGTTCCCAAGAAGATGGTCGATGTCAATGGCCAACTGACCGGGGTTCGCAACGACGTGGCGCTGGCCGGGTTGAACCACAAGCTCGGCTGGCGCGGCACGACCAATACGCTGCTCAATTTTGGCGAAGGCAAGTATCCGGTGAGCGGCGAGGCTGGCGCTGTCGGCTACCTGGTCGGCAAGCCGCACCAAGGCCTGCGCTGCATGTTCCACATGATGAACGAGGCGCGTATTGCCATCGGCATGGCCGCCACCATGCTCGGCATGGCCGGCTATCACGCTTCGCTCGATTACGCCAAAAACCGTCCGCAGGGCCGGCCCATGACCGGCGCGGGCAAGGACGCGTCAGCGCCGCAAAGCCGCATCATCGAGCATGCCGATGTCAAGCGCATGCTGCTGGCGCAAAAGTCTTACTGCGAGGGCGCGCTGGCGCTGGAGCTGTACTGCGCGCGGCTGGTCGATGATCAGCATACCGGCGCGCCCCAAGCGGCTGACGAGGCGCGGCTGCTGCTTGAAGTGCTGACACCCATCGCCAAGAGCTGGCCCAGCGAATGGTGCCTCGAAGCCAATTCGCTGGCCATCCAGGTGCTTGGGGGCTATGGCTACACGCGCGATTTTCCGGTCGAGCAGTACTGGCGCGACAACCGCCTGAACATGATCCACGAAGGCACCCATGGCATCCAGGCCATGGATTTGCTGGGCCGCAAGGTGCTGATGGAGGGCGGCAGGGGGTTTGATTTGCTGGCCGCGCGCATCACGGCCACCGCAGCCCGTGCCAGCCACCTTCCCGATCTCGCCACCCATGCCGATGCGCTGGCCGATGCGCTGGCGCAAGTCAGCGAAGCCACCCGGGCCGCCTGGGCCACCGGCGAGCCCGGCGATGCGCTGGCCAATGCCGTGCCTTACCTGCAGGCCTTCGGCCATACCGTGCTGGCCTGGATATGGCTGGACGTGGCGCTTGCCGTACAAGCGTCAGGTGCTACACAATCAATAGCTGAAAATGCAGGCAGAATGGGCGCGATGCGTTACTTTTACCATTATGAGCTGCCAAAAACAACGGCCTGGCTTCGGGTGGTTTGCAACCGCGACCGCACCTGCGCCGACTTTCCTGAAGCGTCTTTTTGATGAGTTATTTCAAGAAATCGCCTGGCACCGGTGCCAATAAATCCTTGGCACGCCTGGGAGCACTGACCTGGATATTGATCTATGCAGGCCTGTTGACCCTGGTTTTGGGCATCTGGGTCGCGCCCAGGAACGAGGACACCGGCTGGCTGATGATGGTCGGCGGCGCGCTGGCGGCCGCCATCGGCTTTTTTCTGATTTACCTCCGTTCGAGAATAAAAGACTGAAATCTGTTTTAACCCTGTCCGACTAAGCAATTTAACAAACCCTGCAAGGAGACTGATCCATGACCCGCACCATCCAGCAACTTTTCGACCTCAAGGGTAAAACCGCACTCATCACCGGTGGCTCGCGCGGCCTGGGCCTGCAACTGGCGCAGGCACTCGGTGAAGCGGGCGCCCGGGTCATGCTCAGTTCACGCAAGGCCGAAGACCTGATCGAGTCCGCTGGCGTGCTGAAGGCCGCCGGCATCGACGTGGACTGGATTGCCGCCGACTGCTCGAAAGAAGCCGACATCCGCGCCTTGGCCGATGAAACCATCCAGCGCTTCGGCCACGTGGACATTCTGGTCAACAACGCCGGCGCCGCCTGGGGCGCACCGGCCGAAGACCATCCGGTTGAGGCCTGGGACAAGGTGATGAACCTCAATGTGCGCGGCTACTTCATCTTGTCGCAGCACATCGCCAAGCACAGCATGATTCCGCGCCAGTCGGGCCGCATCATCAACGTGGCATCGATTGCGGGGCTGGGCGGCAACCCGCGCGGCATGAACACCCTCGCTTACAACACGTCCAAAGGCGCGGTCATCAATTTCACCCGCGCGCTGGCGTGCGAATGGGGCGTGAACCACATCACCGTGAATGCGATTTGCCCGGGCTTTTTTCCCAGCCGGATGACGGTCGGCACGCTCAAGGCCATGGGCGAGGAAAAGCTCGCCGCCCACGCGCCGCTGGGCCGTCTGGGCGACGACGAAGACCTCAAGGGCCTGTGCGTGCTGTACGCATCGGATGCCGGCAAGCACATCACGGGCCAGTGGCTGGCGGTCGATGGCGGCGTGTCGGTCATTTCCGGAGGTTGAATATGGCCCCCACGCTTGTCGCTTCGCGTACTGCGCTGCCCCCCGAGGGGGCCGCTGCGCCTGCGGCCCGGCAAAGCCGGTTCCGCGGCCCTTGCTGGTTTGAAGTTGGCACACCCACGCTTTTGGACATGCCATGAACTTTGGTGCAGAAATTCCTTTTGTTACATTGCTGGGATTCACGCTTGAACTGTTCGAGGGCGGCGAGTCAACGCTGGGCTATACGCCCCTGCCCGAGCACCTGAATTCCTTCGCTGTCACCCACGGCGGCGCCTGCATGACGCTGCTGGACGTGACGATGGCCGTGGCTGCGCGCAGCGTGCAAAAGGACATGGGCGTGGTCACCATCGAGATGAAGACCAGCTTCATGCGGCCTGCGCCGGGCGACGGCACGCCGCTCACGGGCAAGGGGCGCCTGATGCATCGCACGGCGACACTGGCCTTCGTCGAGGCCACGATCTACGATGCAAAAGGACAGGCCTGCGCCCACTCGACCGGCACCTTCAAATACGTCAGACGGCAGGCCGGCGCTGCGGGGGATGCGCAGGTGCCCGGTTCGTCCGGCGGTTCGATTTCAACCGACTGAAATTCAGTTTTATGAGTCAAATCATGCTTTTTCGCATGTCCTGCTTGCGTTTATAGCTATTTATTCAATAGCACACTCATTTTTTAAGGAGAACCCCATGCCCGCCAATCAACACATTCTGCTCGACAACCGGCCTGTCGGCGAAGCCAGCGCCAGCAACTTCAAACTGGCCAGTGCTGAAACTCCCGCCCTGCAGGAGGGCCAGGTGCTGGTGCGCCACCACTTCCTGAGCCTGGACCCCTACATGCGCGGCCGCATGAACGATTCCAAGAGCTACACAGCGCCGCAGCCACTGGGGCAGGTAATGGGTGGCGGCACCGTCGGTGAAGTGGTCGAAAGCCGTTCGCCGAAGTTTTCGCCCGGCGACAAGGTGGTCGGTATGGGCGGCTGGCAGCTTTTTAGCGTGGTCAACGCTGACGAACTGGGCGCGCTGCGCAAGGTCGACACCACGCAGGTGCCGCTGTCCTATTATTTGGGCGCGGTCGGCATGCCGGGCGTCACCGCCTGGTATGGCCTGGTCAAGGTCATCGAGCCCAAAGCTGGTGAAACCATGGTGGTCAGCGCCGCCACCGGTGCTGTCGGGAGTGCGTTTGCAGCCTTGTCCAAGGCGCGCGGCTGCCGCACCGTCGGCATTGCCGGCGGCCCGGACAAATGCCGTTACGCCGTCGAGGAGCTTGGGTTCGACGCCTGCATCGACTACAAGCTGCACCAAGATGCGGCATCGCTGTCCAAAGCACTGAAAGAAGCCTGCCCCAACGGCATCGACGGCTACTTTGAAAACGTCGGTGGCATGGTGCTCGATGCAGTGCTGCTGCGCATGAATGCCTTTGGCCGCATTGCCGTGTGCGGCATGATTGCCGGCTATGACGGCAAGCCGCTGCCGCTGACCTACCCCGCGCTGATCCTGACGAATCGCCTCAAGGTGCAGGGCTTCATCGTCAGCGAGCACATGGACATCTGGCCGCAAGCGCTGAAGGAACTCGCCACACTGGTCGCCACCGGCAAGCTGCACCCCCGTGAATCGATTGCCGAAGGGCTGGAGGCCGCGCCTGACGCCTTCCTTGGCCTGCTTAAAGGCAAGAACTTCGGCAAGCAACTGGTGAAGTTGATCTAGTTTTATTGCCAGCCAGGAGGCCGCCATGGACACCCCCCATGAAGTCTTCAACCCGCCCGAGCCGCTGAGCAACTACAACCTGTTCGAGGGCAACCGGGGCTTGCGCGATGCGCTGAATCCGACATCGGGTTCAGCAGTGCCCCAGCCTGGCGGGTCGGGAAAGAAGGCCGGGGTGTGGCGCAAATCCTCGCCATGGGCACCATGACGCGGCTCGACTGCGGCTTGGGCATCAGCGGGTTGATGCACCACCAGTCGCTCAGCTTGGCGCTGAACCCTACCGCTCAGCGCCAGGCTTTTGGCAAGCCGCTGCTCCAGCAGCCGCTGATGCGCAATATGCTGGCAGAGTTTGCTATTGAAAGTGAAGCTGCTTGCGGTACATCCATAACGCTTGCAAGGTGTTTTTATCATCAAGAAGATGCGCATGAGGAAGCCTTGACGCGCTTGCTCACGCCGGTCGCCAAGTTCTCGATTTGCAAGCGCGGTAGTGCGTTTGCCCAGGAAGCCATGGAATGCCTGGGCGCTAATGGGTATGTACAAGAGGGCGACAAAGGCATCATGGCGCGCATTTACCGCGAAATGCCGGTCAAATCGATCTGGGAAGGTGCGGGCAACAGCATGGTGCCGGACCTGTCGCGCGCCCTGCGCAAGCCCGATGCCGTGGCAGCGTTGGCACTGCAGGCTGCTCTGTCGGGGGGCTTCACGCGCGGTGGCGGACGCCTTTTGCGACTCGCGCCTGGCAGGCGACTGGGGCCAGACCTTCGGCACACTGGCTTCCCGCACCGATTTCGACCGCATCATTGACCGGGCCATGCCCCGACAAGCTTGAGTCGTTCAATAATCCCAATTTTCAGGAGCCCCGCATGACCACGCCGCCGACCTTGATCCTTCACCACTACCCGTCCTCGCCTTTTTCGGAAAAAGTCCGTCTGATGCTGGGCTACAAGACCATTCCCTGGAAATCGGTGGTCATCCCGATGGCGAGTCCCAAGCCCGAGCTGATCGCCCTGACTGGCGGTTACCGCAAGACGCCGGTGCTGCAGATTGGCGCCGACATCTACTGCGATACGGCGCTGATTGCCGACGTGCTGGAGCACATCGCGCCACTGCCCGCGCTGTACCCCGAACCCAGCAAGGGCATGGCGCGCACCCTGGCGCAATGGGCAGACACCACGCTGTTCTGGACTTCGATGGCGTACAACCTGCAGCCCAGGGGAATCGCCCAGCTGTTCGAGCACGCCCCGCCTGAATCAGCCCAGGCATTTGCCCAAGACCGCAAGGCGATGAGCGCCGGCATCGCCCGCCAGCGCCCGCAGGATGCTGCCGCGGCGTACCGGTCGTATTTGCGCCGCCTGTCCGACATGCTCGACGACCGGCCTTTTTTGCTGGGCGACATGCCGTGCATCACCGACTTTGCGATGTACCACCCGCTGTGGTTCACACGGGTGCGCACTTCGGTGCTCGCCGGACTGCTCGACGCCACGCCGGCGGTGCTGGATTGGATGGACCGCATGGCTGCGATTGGCCATGGCGCCATGGAAAAGTCGAGTGCGCAGGACGCCATCGCGGTTGCCGCCGCCTCCACACCCTCAGCCCTGCACGACGATGTTTTTCAGGACGAGCATGGCATTGCGCTGGGGCGCGAGGTGCGGGTCTGCGCCGAGACCTTCGGCCAGGAGCCGACCCAGGGCGAACTGGTGGCTGCCACCCGGATGCATTACACGCTGCGCCGAACCGACGAACGGGCCGGCCTGGTGCATGTGCATTTCCCGCGCATCGGCTATTCGCTAAAGGCCGTCGAGTTGGCATGAACGGCATTGAATGGCATTACCTGGCGTTCGATCAGCTCAGCGCTGCCCAGCTTTATGCCGTGCTTCAGTTGCGCAGCGAAGTTTTTGTGGTCGAGCAGACCTGCATCTTTCAGGACATGGACGGTGCTGACGCGCAGGCCATGCATTTGCTGGGCAGTTTGCAAGGCAGCCTGGTGGCGTATGCCCGCTGTCTTGCGGCGGGACACAAGTTTGCCGAAGCGAGCATTGGCCGCGTGGCGACCCGGGCTGCCGTTCGGGGCACCGGGGCAGGGCATGCCTTGATGCGCCAAGCCATTGCCTGCCTGTTGCAGGCCTGGGGTGCTCAAGCGATCAGGATAGGCGGGCAGGCCCATCTGGAGGCTTTTTATCGCCAGCATGGCTTTGACAAGGCTGGACCGGTTTACCTCGAAGACGGCATTGCCCATATCGAAATGTTGCGCAGCATTTAATTTTTTAAGGAGTTCCAGATGATCACGAATTTCAAGGGCAAGACAGCCGTGTTGACGGGCGCGGGGTCGGGATTTGGCCTCGAATGTGCGCGAATTGGCGCCAAACTGGGCATGAACCTGGTGCTGGTTGATGTGCAGCAGGACGCACTTGACCAGGCCAGCGCCGAGATGGCAGCGGCTGGTGCCGAGGTGCTGCCCTTCAGGCTCGACGTAGCCAGTGCACAGCAGATGGAAGCCATGAGCCAGGCCGTGTTCGAGCGATTTGGTGCGCCGCATTTTGTCTTTAACAATGCCGGCGTGGGATCGGGCGGGCTGGTCTGGGAAAATACCGTGAAGGACTGGGAATGGGTTCTGGGCGTCAATCTGTGGGGCGTGATTCACGGCGTTCGGCTGTTCACCCCGATGATGTTGGAGGCTGCCGCCAAAGACCCGTCATGGCAGGGCCACATCGTCAACACCGCCAGCATGGCCGGGCTGCTCAATCCACCCAACATGGGTGTTTACAACGTCAGCAAGCATGCCGTTGTCTCCTTGAGTGAAACGCTTTACCAGGACTTGCGCCTGGTCAGCGACCAGGTCGGCGCCAGCGTGCTGTGTCCGTATTTCGTGCCGACTGGCATCAGCCAGAGCCACCGCAACCGACCGGCTGATCTTGACGCTGAAAAGCCGACGCGAAGCCAGTTGATTGGACAGGCCATGACCGGCAAGGCGGTGGGCTCAGGCAAGGTGACCGCGGCTGAAGTTGCGCAAAAAGTGTTTGAAGCCATGGCCGCCGACCAGTTCTATATCTTCAGCCATCCCAAGGCGTTGGGAAATGTGCAAAACCGCATGGAATGCATCATGCAGCAGACCCATCCGACAGATCCGTTTGCTGAGCGGCCCGAGATTGGGCGTGACCTGAAAGCGGCGCTGCGGGCTGATTAGGAGCCTGGGCAGCAGAAAGGACGTGCGCCGCAAAGCGGCCGTGCCGGTCGATTTTTCACTGCCTTCTGTTCAATGGCAGGCTATTGGCCTGCGAATTTGGCAAAACAGTCCTCGGTGGGGCCACTTTTCGCCACGTACACTTTCTGCCGCCCAGGGTCCTGGCGCGGGATAACGCTGACTGGCAATAGCCAGCGGTGCCTCGAAGGTGACTTTGCCCATGCGCGTCAGGACGGTGTGGTCCTTGTAACCGTTGGCGTAGTCCCTACAGCGCGTTCGCGTACGTCTGGGGGAAAACGGTTTGACTTTTTGCCCATGGCTCCATCTTCTCAAAGGCTGGAGCCTCCTCAATTCCCGGGGCAGTTCACGCTGTGCATCTGGTGCAGGAGCACCGGGGCGGGTACCCTTCGTTGTGGGCCGTCGGCTCAGGCTAAGCAAGCCGTTTCATGATCTCGGTAATGGACTACGGAATCCAGGGGCAAAGTTATGGCGTTGGACACACCGGGCGGCCGAATCCATGTGCAGTGGGACCACACGGCCAGTGCTTCCCCAAACGCACAACTGAAGTTCTTTGCCGAGTTCCTGGCCACCACCGGCGTCTATGAGTGCTGGATCGACAGTTGCCCGGTGATGAGCTTACGCAGCTCTTCAGCCCAGAGCACGCAACTGGCCAGTGCGGCCAGCGGCAGCAGCGAGGCGGGCGCCAGCGGCACGGTGTAAAACAGCGTGTTCAGGGGTGGCGCATACAGCACCAGTGCCTGCAGCCCCATGCTCAGCGACAGCCCGCCGAGCAGCCACGGGTTTTTCAGCAATCCCAGCGCCAGCGCCGATCGGGTGGCAGACTGGCAGTTCAAAACGTTAAACCATTGGCACATGGCCAGCAACGTGAAGGTTTCGGTGCGCACCAGTTCAATGGGCACTTCCTGATGAAGTCGATACACGAACCAGCCGAAGGTGACCAGCACGGCGGCTGTGGACATCAACAGTACCCGCCCGAGCATCGTCCGGTCTACCAGCCTGTCGTTGCGCGGCACCGGCACGCGCTTCATCTCGTCGCCATTGGGTGGGTCCATCACCAGGTTGACGGTTAGCGTGCCCTCGGTAACGATGTTGATCCACAGGATCTGCACCGCTGCAAGCGGCAACGGGTAGCCGCCCAGCAATGCCAGCAGCAACAGAGAGACCTCGTCGATCGAGGTGGCGAACAAATAAAGGATGACCTTTTTCAGGTTGCCATAGACCACGCGCCCCTGTTCGACCGCGCCCACGATGGTAAAGAAGTTATCGTCAGTGATGATGATCTTGGCAGCGCTCTTGGCGACTTCGGTGCCAGTGATGCCCATGGCCACGCCGACATCGGCGCGCGCCAGCGCCGGTGCGTCGTTGACACCGTCGCCGGTCATGGCGACCACTTCCCCGCGCGCCTGCAGGGCTTCGACGATGCGCAGCTTTTGCGCCGGATGCACGCGCGCAAAAACGGCGATGCAAGACAGGTCGCTGCGCAGATCGGCCTCGCTCATGCGCTCCAGCTCGCCGCCATCGACCGCACGGTCACCATCACGGGCAATCCCCAGCTCGCGGGCAATCGCCAGCCCGGTGAGCTTGTGGTCGCCCGTCACCATCACGGGCCGGATTCCAGCCGTGCGGCATTCGGTGACGGCGGCCTTGACCTCCTCGCGCGGCGGATCAATCTGTCCGACCAGGCCGAGCAGGCGGGCGCGCCCGGCCAGCGCGCCAAAGCCTGCATCCAGCCGGTCGTCATCGACCACGGCAAAGGCCAGCACGCGCAGCGCGCGCCCGGCCATGGCTTCGGCGGCGGCGTGCGCCGCCTGGGTCAATGCGCGATCGCCGGCGCTGCACAGGCCCAGCACCGCTTCGGGCGCGCCCTTGATGAACACCCGGTGCGGGGCATCCGCGCAGCGGTGGCGCGTGGCCATCATCTTGGTGTCGGAATCAAACGGCAGTTCGGCTTCACGTGGCGCGTCGCGCGCCAGTTTTTCCAGGTCCATGCCGGCCTTGACCGCCAGCACGATCAGCGCGCCTTCGGTCGGGTCGCCCAGCACCGTCCATCCAGCGTGCGACGCGTGGGGCGGCAGCAGTTGCGCATCATTGCACAGCGCGGCGGCCTGTAGCAGTGGCAGGGTAGCGGCATCTTCAGCGCTCAATTCGCCCTCGGGTGCGTAGCCAACGCCGCTGACGGACACCTCCAGGCCGTCGGGCAGCCAGAGCCGGCTGACGGTCATTTCATTGCGCGTCAGGGTGCCGGTCTTGTCGGTGCAGATCACCGTGGTCGAACCCAGCGTTTCCACCGCCGACAGGCGGCGGATGATGGCGCCGCGCCCCGCCATGCGCTGCATGCCCACGGCCAGCGCGATCGTCATGGCCACCGGCAGGCCCTCGGGCACCATCGACACCATCTGGCTGATCGCCACCATCAGCACATCGGCCAGCGGCAGTTCGCGGTACAGGCCGAGTGCGACGACTGCGATGAACAGCCCCAGCGCCGCCGCCACCAGCCAACGGCCGAACTGATCGATACGCTGCTCCAGCGGCGTCTTGGGCTCGGTCGCGTTTTCAGTCATGCCGGCAATACGGCCGACTTCCGTCTGGGCGCCAATCGCCACGACCACCGCACGCCCGCGCCCGGCGGTGGCGTAGGTGCCGGAAAACACCATGTTGTGGCGGTCGGCCAAGCCGGTGTCTTCGCAAAGGGCCGCGGCCGCCTTGCTGACCGGCACCGATTCGCCGGTCAGCGCGGCTTCGGCCACCTGCAGCTGGGCCGATTCGATCAGCCGTGCATCGGCCCCCACCGCATCGCCCGCCGCCAGCAGCAGCACATCGCCAGCCACCAGGTCGCGGGCCTCGATCAAGGTTTCGTGGCCGCCGCGCAGCGCCCGCACATGCAGCGCCGAGAGTTTGCGCAGCGAAGTCATCGAGCGTTCGGCGCGTCCCTCCTGGAACGCGCCGATCAATGCGTTGGCCAGCACCACCAGCAGGATAACCACTGCGTCGCCATGGTGCGACAGCGCGATCGCCAGTACCGACGCGACGAACAGGATGTAGATCAGCGGGCTCTTGAACTGGCGGACAACAATCGCCAGCGTGGAACGGCGCGGCGGTTCGGGCAGCGTGTTGGCGCCGTCCTGCGCGCGCCTGCGGTCAGCTTCTGCAGCGCTCAGGCCCGTCGCCGGGTCACAGGCCAGCCGGGCCAGCACCTGCTGGACCGGCAGGGCGTGCCAGCACGGTGCCGGCGTGTTCTTCGATAGCACCTCGCTGGCGGGTGCAGGAGTCGTTGAAGTCATGCGCAGACCGTTCAAATTTGCCAGCCTAGCGCACAACGCGGCCAAGTCAAACGGCGTCGGGGACCTGGCGTCGCTCAATGCCTGATGCCTTGCGTTAAATCAAGTGCGCTTTCACCCAGGCGACGACTCGCCTGGTTGGCGCTGGCGCTGCGCGATCGGCCCGTGCTTTGGCTGATGGCGGTCGGGCTGCTGGAAAGCGCCTACGGTTCCTTTTGAACGACTGGCCGGTTTTGCAGTTTCCGGCGCACCAGCCCGATGTTGTTGCGCAGCGCATACAGCTCGTTGGCATACGACAGCGGCACGCTGATCTTTTCGGCGCGGCGTTCCAGGCTGTCCAGCGCTTCAAGCAGCCCGTCCGTGGCATCCACGTTATCGATGCGGTTTTCAATGTCCCGCAACTGGCCATACCAGCGGAAGACGCGCGAGCGCACCCGGAACTCGTACAGCGGCGGCACGATGCGCGACAGCGGCAGCATGATGGCGATGATCAAACCCATCACCAGCCACATGCGCTCGACCAGGTTGGCCACCCAGAACGGCAGGTAGCGCTGTAAAAACGGCTTGTCGTTGCGGATGCTGCGCTCGGCCTCGGCTGAAATCGGGACTTCGTTCTGCGCCAGTTTGGGGTATTCGCGGGCCTGCTTGAACCAGCCTGCGCTGCCGTGGATGTCGTTGCCCGCCAGCGCGAACAGCTGCAGCAACGCCGGATGCGTGCCGGTGCGGGTCAGCAAGGTCGTGGTCGGCGCCAGCAGGCGAACGTCCTGTGGCGGAATGTGGGCTGCCAGATCGACCACGCCGCGCGGCAGCACCGCCGGGCTTAAAAACGCAAAACGCCGCGAATAGGCTTCGCTTTGCGCAAAATCCATCAGCTTGACGCCAGGCGTCTGCAGCAGCATCTGCACCATCAGCGACTCGGGCGCCGAGGCGAACACGATGGCGTCGAGTTCGCCGCCCAGAAAGGCCACAGTGGCCGGCGTCTGCTCCAGCTCGGACACCATCAGCGTGCTGCTGTCGATGCGGTTGCTCTCCAGTAATTTGGCCATCAGGCTGGGCAGGCCGCTGCCTGCCGTGCCGACGTTGACGCGCAGCCCCTTGAGTTCGGTCAGGGCGGTCAGTGTGGCTTGGGGGTTGACCCGGCGCGCCGCGTCTTCGCGGTAGAACAGCCAGACCGGCTCCAGGAACAGGCTGCCCAGCGATTCAAGTTCTTTGTCCTGTGGGTTGCCGGCTTCGCTGCTGCCGCCCTGTACAAAGCCCAAATCAGCCTTGCCCTGGCGCAGCAGCTGCAGGTTGGCAGCCGATCCTTCGGAGGGCAGCAGCACGACGTCGATGCCTTCCTTTTTCAGCGCCTCCGCATAGCGCTTGCCAAAGGCCTCATAGGCGCTTTGCGCCGGGCCGGTGGCCAGCGTGACGCGCTTGGGCGGGTTCGGGTCCAGCCAGCTGTAGGCCAGCACCAGCAGCGCCACGGCCAGTACAAGAAACGGACCGGCAGAAATCACCAGGTCGCGCAGTGACAGCAGGGTGTAGCGTAGGGTTTTTGGCATGGGCCGAACCATAGCATGCGACACAGACCTGCAGTTCCGGATGAAATTTACGTAAAAATATGCATTTTGCGCAATATCCACGGGTATTGTTAGCTATAAATAAAGTAGCAAACTCAAGGCCGGTTCCCCATGCTGAAAACGCCTGTTCAGGCGCGGTTTTACGGCGCAGGACTGCCCGACACTGCACGCCAGAAAAGCCTGATTCCGGCAGGGCTTGGCGGATCATGGCGGCGCTCGGCCCAGTCCGGCCGCCTGCACGCCGTCATCGATGGTGCCAAGCCAGCGTCACGCAGGCGACAAAAAACGCCGGGTCATCAGCAGCTACCCGAATGCGGATCGCCCGGACTCGGGTTAGCCTGTACGGACTTTATTCAGCCTGGAGCACTGCCTTGACCCGTTCTTCCACCGCCGATCAGCCGGTAGCCGGCGCGCCGCCGCGCCACGACCTGCACTACCCATTCTGGCCCAAGCGCCTGCCGCGCAGCATCACGCCGCCGCAAACCTCGCTGTGGCACAACCTGGCGGTCAGCGCGCTGCGTTTTCCGGACAAACCGGCACTGGTGTTTTTCGACCAGGCACTGAGCTATGCCGCCGTGATGCAGCAGGCCGAGCGCCTGGCCGCCACGCTGCATCGGCTCGGTGTCAGGAAAGGCGACCGCGTGCTGCTCAACCTGCAAAACTGTCCGCAGTGGGTGGTGGCGCATTTCGCCATCCTGCGGGTCGATGCGGTGGTGGTGCCGGTCAATCCGATGAACCGCGCAGAGGAACTCAAGCACTACATCACCGACCCGGAGGTCAACGTCGCCATCACCGCCGCCGACCTGGCGCCCGAGCTGGCCAAAGCCAGCGGCGAGCTGCCGCCGGCCGCTCGGCTGGCGCACCTGATCGTGACGCATTACAGCGACGCCTTTGAAGGAAAAACGGCCACCACCGGCGACGACGCGATGCCGCAATCCTGGTGCGACTGGCTGGGGACCCGGCACGAACTGCCTGCGCTGCAAGGCGGATCGGTGCTGGCCTGGGCCGATGCGCTGGCCGCCAGCGACATCAGCTACCTGCCCGACCACACCAGCACGCCGCAGGACCTGGCCGTGCTGCCCTACACCAGTGGCACCACCGGCCTGCCCAAAGGCTGCATGCACACCCATGGCAGCCTGATGCACAACGCCGTCGCCAGCGCTCTGTGGGGCAACAGCACGTCCGAGAACGTCGTGCTGTCGGTGATTCCGATGTTCCACATCACCGGCATGGTGTCGGTGATGCATGCGTCGATTTATGGCGGCGCCACACTGGTCATCATGCCGCGCTGGGACCGCGAACTGGCCGGCCGGCTGATTTCAACCTGGCGCGTGACGCACTGGACCAATATCCCGACCATGGTGATCGACCTGCTGGCGAGTCCGAACTTTGCCGCTTTTGACCTGAGCAGCCTGGTGTACATCGGCGGCGGCGGCGCGGCGATGCCGCAGGCCGTGGCGCAGCGGCTGTGGGAGCAGTACGGCCTGCGCTTTGCCGAAGGCTACGGCCTGACTGAAACCGCCGCGCCTTCGCACAGCAACCCGCCCGACGCCACCAAGCAGCAATGCCTGGGCATTCCCTTCATGAGCACCGAATCGCGCGTCATCGATCCCTTGAGCCTGCAGGAAATGCCGCAGGGCGAGCAGGGCGAAATCATCATGAGCGGGCCGCAGAACTTTTCGGGCTACTGGAAGCAGCCCGGGGCCACGGCGGCAGCCTTCGTTGAAATCGACGGCAAGCGCTTCTTTCGCTCCGGCGACCTGGGGCATGTGGACGCGGAGGGCTACTTCTTCATCACCGACCGGCTCAAGCGCATGATCAATGCGTCGGGTTTCAAGGTCTGGCCGGCCGAGGTGGAAGCGTTGATGTTCAGGCACCCGGCGATTCAGGAGGCCTGCATCATTTCCACCCGCGACGCTTATCGGGGCGAGTCGGTCAAGGCCGTCGTGGTGCTGCGTGAAAAATTCAGGGGCCAGGTCAGCGAAGTCGAGATCATCCACTGGTGCAAGGACCACATGGCCGCGTACAAGTACCCGCGTGTCGTCCAGTTCGTCGATGTGCTGCCCAAAAGTGGTTCGGGCAAGGTGATGTGGCGCGCGCTGCAGGAAGCCGAAGGCGGTCAGCCCTGAAAGGCCTCAAAAGTTCAATGAAAAAAGGATTTTGCGCAATGCAGGCAAGCGCAAGAAGCTATGAATAAAAGAGCGTTCATCGATGGGGGTGGAAGCGGCCCTGGCTAGCTTTCAGGATCGCCGCAAAGCCTTGGTTGGGTTATCCTGCCAGCCTCCTGAGCTAAAAAAGACGCCTGACCGCATGAAGCCTTCCGCCACCACGCGCCCTGTTCGCGCGCTTGAAAAACCCCTGGAAGGCTGGCGCCTGCGCTGGTACACCATCATTTTCGAGGCCGACACCCGCGCCGGCCGCCTCTTTGACCAGGCCCTGATCTTCATCATCCTGCTCAGCATCGGCGTGGTCATGGCCGACAGCGTGCAATCCATCCATCAGGAGCATGCGCTGATGTTGCAGCGCATGGAGTGGCTCTTCACCGCGCTGTTCACCGCCGAATACCTGGCGCGGCTGCTGTGCGTGCGCAAGCCGATGCAATACGCCACCAGCTTTTACGGCGTGATCGACCTGATCGCCTTGCTGCCGACCTACCTCGCGCTGTTTGTTCCCGGCCTGCATGCGCTGATCGATGTGCGGGTGCTGCGGCTGCTGCGCGTGTTCCGGATCTTCAAGCTGACCGCCTATGTGGCCGAATACCAGTCGCTGGCCCGGGCGCTGAGTTCGAGCCGGCGCAAGATCATGGTCTTTTTGTCGGCGGTGATGATGCTGGTGTTGATCATGGGCACGGTCATGTATGTGGTCGAGGGCCCGGAGAACGGCTTCTCCAGCATTCCCACCTCGGTGTACTGGGCCATCAGCACCGTGACGACCGTCGGCTTTGGCGACATCACGCCCAAGACCGACCTGGGCCGGCTGATTGCGTCCTTCATGATGCTGCTCGGCTGGGGCACGCTGGCCGTGCCGACCGGCATCGTGACGGCAGAAATGGCGGCCCACCGGCGGCTTGACTGGATGCAGGTCACCACCCGCACCTGCCACGAATGCCTGACCGAGGGCCATGCGGCCGATGCCAATTGCTGCTTTCATTGCGGCGCCCGGCTGCCGGCCTACAAGGCCGATGAACAGGGGACCAACGGCGGGCCGCAGGCAGAACGGCCGCACCAGTCCCGGTAGCCCCGTTAACCCGTGAAACGGCCCTAGCCGCCGGCGGTCAGGCGGCGCGGCGTGATTTCCACCGACTCGCTGCCGGTGCTCATCCAGACCGTGCCGTCCTGAATCGTGATCTGCAACTGCATGCCGCGTTCGGCCAGCTTGGCCAGCGCCTGGCTTTGTGTGGCTTCAATTTGCCAGACGATCAGGTTGGCCGCGCGGGTCAGCTTGCTTTCAATGCCTTTCCACCAGACCGGCGTGCTGCTGGAAAAGCTGATCACCGTGACCCGTTCGGCCCGGCCGGCGGCGCGCATCAGGCGCTTGTCGTCCGGCTGGCCTACATCGATCCAGTGCAGCACCGCGTCGGTGTAGTCCTTGTGCCAGAGCGCCGGCTCGTCCACATCCCACAGGTCCTTGGCGAATTCGAGGTTGCCGCGCTTGTCGTCGCCCTGCACGTTCAGCGCGAAAGCCAGCAGGCGAATCATCATGCGTTCGTCGGTTTCGGACGGATGGCGGGCAATGATGACGTTGTGGTCGCCATAAATGCCGCGGTCCATGTCGGCGATCTGCAGTTGGGCTTTGTGAATGGTGGCTTTGATGGCCATGGGAATCGTTCTCGGGTGGCAATTCCCGACACGCCTGACAGGCATCCGGGAGTTTTTGCGTTAAACCGCCTATTGGAACAGCCTTTTGGCCGGCCCCGGACCGATCAGATCAGCTTGGAATAGGCCGCAGTGGTCGGCTGGGTCAGGTAGCTGTCGAACACCATGCCACTGGCGCGAACAAACAGCCGGCCTTTCGGGGTGACGCGGATGGCGTCAGGGTCGATCGTGATCAGCCCCGCCTCTTCATACGGCTTGAGGAGCGTCAGCTCGTGCGCAAAGTAGTGCTTGAAGTCAATGCCGTGGCCGCTGTTGATGGCCTCGAATTCCACCGGCGCGCTGCACATCAGCGTCATGATGACCGCGCGCCTGAGCACGTCGTCCGCGCTCAACTCAAAGCCCTTCTCAAGCGGCAGGCGGTTTTGGTCGAGCCGCTCGTAGTAGGCATTAACAGTGCGCACCGACTGGCTGTAGGAGTTGCCAACCTTGCTGATGGCCGACACGCCAAAGCCGATCAGGTCGCATTCGGCCCGGGTGGTGTAGCCCTGGAAATTGCGGTGCAGGCTTTTGTCCAGCCGCGCCTTGTTCAGTTCGTCGTCGGGCTTGGAGAAATGGTCGAGCCCGATGTACACGTAGCCGGCGTCCAGCAGGCGCTGCATCGACATCAGGAAAATCTGCAGCCGCTCCTCGGCCGACGGCAGGTCGCTGTCGTTGATCAGCCGCTGGGCCTTGAAGCGCTGGGGCAGGTGTGCGTAGTTGTACAGCGCAATGCGGTCGGGCGCGATGCGGATCAGGCTGTCGAGCGTGTGGCCGAAGCTCGCCAGCGTCTGCTTGGGCAGGCCGTAGATCAGGTCGGCATTGATCGACTGGAAGTTGGCCTTGCGGCTTTCCGCGACGGCTTTTTCCACCATTTCCAGCGGCTGGATGCGGTTCACGGCCTGCTGCACCGCCGGGTCAAAGTCCTGCACGCCAAAGCTGTTGCGGTTGAACCCCAGCCCGGCCAGCATCGCCAGCGTGCCTTCGCCGACGGTGCGCGGGTCAATTTCAACGCCCAGTTCGGCATCGGGCGTGAAGTCGAAATGCCGGCGCAGCATGGCCATCAGCTGGCCGAGTTCGTCAGCGCTGAAAAAAGTCGGTGTGCCGCCGCCCAGGTGCAGCTGCACCGCCTTGTGGTCGGGGCCGATCTGCGCGACGACCAGCGCCATTTCCTTGTCGAGGTAGCGCAGGTATTCGGCGACCCGGCCATGCTCCTTGGTGATGATCTTGTTGCAGGCGCAAAAGTAGCACAGCGATTCGCAAAACGGCAGGTGCACATAGATCGACAGCGGCGGGTTGCCAGGCTTGCCGGCGCGCTGCGCAAAATGGCCCTGGTACGACTGCTCGTCGAATCCGGCGTGGAATCGGTCAGCGGTCGGGTAGGAGGTGTAGCGTGGACCGAGCGTGTCGAACCTGCAGATCAGTTCTTCGGACAGTTCAATATCGGGCAAGGGAGAAGTCATGGGAAGTCCAGGCATGAAAGGGTAAGATGATTTTGTCGCAAACCGGAACCTGTCTTGCAGTCAGCGCCGCCTGTGTCAAAGTGGATGCGCCATCAGGAAATGATGTTTTGACAGGCAAGAAATGATTGTTTGCAAATTTCACCTTATCCTACGCCGCGCCAGCTGCCTTGCTGTTACAAGCAAGCACATGGTTGGCAAAGTCGATGCTGGAAACACGCAAAAACAATTCCGCCAGCCTTCGGCAACCATTAATTCAAAATCAGGAAGGTTAGATATGAAGGCCATCTGGAATGACGCTGTCATTGCCCAAAGCGACAACACCGTGGTGCTTGAAGGCAACCATTATTTCCCCGAAGACTCGCTCAACCGCGACCATGTGACGTTCAGCAACCACCACACCATGTGCTCCTGGAAAGGGCAGGCCAGCTATTACTCGCTGCTGGTCAACGGCGAAATGAACACCGATGCCGCCTGGTATTACCCCGATCCAAAGCCCGGGGCCGACAATATCCGGGGGCATGTCGCTTTCTGGAAAGGCGTTCGAATTGAACCCTGAGCGGGTGCAGTGGGTGTTCCAGGGCACCAGACCAGGCCACTGAATTTTTTTGCAAGTCAAGGAATCGGCCCTATGTTCAAGCACATTCTTGTTCCCGTCGACGGCTCCGCCGCCGCCCATCACGCGGTCCACAAGGCACGGGCCATTGCGTGTGCGTTCAGGAGTTCAGTAACGCTGATCCACGTCATCGACTGTTATGCGTTCACCGGCATGGGCGCTGATATTTACTCCGGCCAATCGGACTACCTGCGTGTTGCCACGTTGGAAGCGAATGAAGCCATCGTCTCAGCGCGAGAGGTTTTTGAAGCCCAGGGAATGCTTGTCAATGGCTCGGTCGTCGAAGGCCATTCGGTTTACCAGACCATCCTGGAGGCTGCCGAAACCCTGGACGCCGACCTGCTGGTGATGGGTTCGCACGGCCGCCGGGGCCTGGAAAAACTGGTGCTTGGCAGTGTCACGGCCCAAGTGTTGTCACATGCCCACCTGCCCGTGCTGGTGGTGCGCGATGAAGGCACCTGAAATCTTGTTCCTAAAGGAGCTGTCATGGAATTGTTGAACCACGATCTGGCGCATGAGTTTCCCGAATACCTTGAAAAAATGAAGCAGCTCAAGGCCCTCGACGCGCATTTTTCAAGCCTTTGCGAACATTACGATGCCGATAACCTAGCGATCACCCAGTATGAGCAGGGCAAGACGCCCATAGCTGATGATGTGCTGGAAGTGCTGAAGAAAAAACGGCTCGAACGCAAGGACGAGATTTACCAGATCCTGAAAGCCGACTGACACATCCACGGCTACTGTTTAGGTATGAAAACAGCGTTTTGCGCATGATGCATATAAATTTAACGCTATATAAAAAGTAGCAAAATTCCCTTTCGTTCACTCCGCGTTCTCTTTTTGCGCAAGCGTATTAACCTTTTCATCAAACTGAAACATCACATTGCTACGCTGGCAAGTTCAATCAACTTGCAGTGTTCCGGAGTGCGCCATGAATTCAATTGACGAAGATGTGATGCGGCGAATCCGCCACGACCTGATCGACAGCTATGACGAAGAGCTGGAAATGGAACTGGAGGACCAGACGGTGGCGCAACTGACTGGCGAAGAAGACGTCAGTGCAGGCGCGCAGGACAAGGAGCGCCGACGCAATTATTTTCGCGAGCTGTTTCGCCTGCAGGGCGAGCTGGTCAAGCTGCAGGACTGGGTGATTGCCAGCGGCCATAAGGTGGTCATCTTGTTTGAAGGGCGCGATGCCGCCGGCAAGGGCGGCGTCATCAAGCGCATCACCCAGCGCCTCAATCCAAGGGTTTGCCGGGTCGCCGCGCTGCCCGCGCCCAATGACCGCGAGCGAAGCCAGTGGTACTTTCAGCGCTACGTGGCGCATCTGCCTGCCGCTGGTGAATTGGTGCTGTTTGACCGCAGTTGGTACAACCGCGCCGGCGTCGAGCGGGTGATGGGCTTTTGCACCGATTCGCAGTACGAGGAGTTTTTCCGCACCGTGCCGGAGTTTGAAAAGATGCTGGTGCGCTCGGGCGTGCAGATCATCAAGTACTGGTTTTCGATTTCCGACGACGAGCAGAACCTGCGCTTCCTGGGCCGCATCCACGACCCGCTCAAGCAGTGGAAACTCAGCCCCATGGACCTTGAGTCGCGCCGCCGCTGGGAGGCGTACACCAAGGCCAAGGAAGTCATGCTGGAGCGCACGAACATTGCCGAAGCACCGTGGTGGGTAGTGCAGGCCGATGACAAAAAAAAGGCCCGGCTGAACTGCATCCACCATCTGCTGGCGCAAATGCCCTACCTGGAAACCGAGCATGCGCCCGTGGTGCTGCCCGAGCGGGTTCGCCATGACGACTACGTGCGCCAGGCGGTGCCGCAGGACATCGTCGTGCCCGAGGTGTATTGAGCGGTCTTCAGCCCCGTACGTCGGCGACCGGCTGCGCGCCAAAGTCGGGCCGCGCCAGGCAGGCAAGCACGCGTCGGGCAGCTTCGTCAGGCGAGGTCAGCTGGCCGCTGGTCTTGAGCCGTGCAAAACTGTCCCGGTCGGGAAAGGCGGCCTTATCGGCACTGCGCAGCTCAAGCTGCATCTCGGTGTCGATGACGCCGGGCGCGAGGGAGCAGATTCTTGCGCCATTTTCCTTGAGCGCTTCTTCCAGCGCCAGGCATCGGCTGAAATGGTCCATGCCGGCCTTGGCCGCGCAATAGGCGGCCTGCGACGCCATCGGCCTGCGGCCCAGGCCCGACGAGATGTTGAGCACCCTGCGTTCGGCCTTCCAGCCGTCGGTGGCGCGCAGGAAGGCAGAGGTCAGCACCATGGGCGCCTCCAACCCGACGCGCAGTGCATGCGCCAGATTGTCTGGATCGGCCTGGCTCAACGGACCAACGCGGGCAATGACGCCGGCGTTGTTGATCAAGGATGCGCTGCGCCAGGACGTGCTGCCTTGTTCGCGCAGCCAGACTTCAAGCCGTGGGCCAAGCGCGCTGCTTTCGGCCAGGTCGTGGCACCACTGCAGCAGCGTGGCGCCGGCCTGTTGGGCAGGCTGCACAAGCGCAGTCGATTCGCTGCGCGAGATGCACAGCAGCGTATGGCCCGGCACGAGCAACTGTCGTGCCATCGACAGGCCCATGCCGCGCGATGCGCCGGTCAGGATGAAAAGGTGTGAAATCGTCATGAAGCGCATGGTAGCGCCAGGTGTTCCGGCACGCAGGCACGAATGCCGGAACGGTTAAAAATCGGGCGGGCTTTCAAACGACAGCAGGGCGCCGGTTGCCGGATGAACCAGGCCCAGCGCGGTCGCATGCAGCAACAGGCGCGGCGACCGGATCCGTACCGCGTCGGGTGCATACAGCGCATCGCCCAGGATTGGATGGCCCAGCGCCAGCAGGTGTACCCGCAACTGGTGCGAGCGGCCGGTGATGGGCTCCAGCTCGACACGCGTGCGGCTGGCCGCGTCATCACACGCCAGGCTGCGCCAGCGCGTCTGGCTGGGCTTGCCGGCAGCGTCGATGATGCGCAGCGGGCGGCGCGGCCAGTCCAGCGCGATCGGCTGGTCGATCAGGCCCCAGCCGTCAGCGGTCGGTGCGGGCGCCAGCCAGCCATCGACCAGCGCCACATAGCGCTTGTGAACCTCGCGGCGCTCGAACAGCTGACTCATGGCACGCTGCATGGCGGCGCCGCGCGCCATCAGCATCAGGCCCGAGGTGGCCATGTCCAACCGGTGAACGACCAGCGCGTCAGGGTAAAGGGATTGCACCCTGCGGCTCAGGCAGTCCTGCTTGTCCTCGCCGCGCCCGGGCACGCTGAGCAGGCCGGAGGGCTTGCTCAGCACCAGCAGGCTGTCGTCGGCATGGAGGATTTGCAAAGGCGTGTGTGCCAGCCTATCGGGGCACGCGGTTTCTTTGACAGGATTCAAGGCCGGGGCGGGGGGAAGTTGTGAACCGGCGGGCTGGTGCGCCGGATCTCGCGCAGCATGAAAAGGTAGAGGCTTTCGATCTTCTCGCGCGCCCAAGGCGTCTTGCGCAGGAATTTCAGGCTGGACGCCACGCTGGGCTCGCTGGTGAAACAGCGGATGTTGATGCGCTGGCCCAGGCCTTCCCAGCCGTAGTGGGCGGCCAGCGCGGTGACGATGGTCTCCAGCTTGACGCCGTGCAGCGGATTGCCCGGCTGGCCGCCAGCCGTGGCTGATTCTGGCGCAAGGGCTGTGGACGGACCTGCGGGCAGCACCATGCGGGGCTTATTTGTTCTTCAACTTGCCGCGCACCGGCACCTGCGTCACCACGGTCGGGCGAACCGCGTCGGGCGACACCAGCTTGGGCGGCGAGCTGTCCTTCTTGGGCTTTTTCACCATCTTGTCGTTGTTCTGCTGACCTTTGGCCATGTCGTTTCTCCATTAAATTGATGCTTGAATTATCAGTGCAACTTTATCCGTGGCCGGTGCGTCCGGTCAATCATTTCGGACAGGGCGATCTGCGTGGTTTTTGACGTTCCGCCAAGCCCGGCTGAAGATGGACTGGGTTGATATTTAAAAAAAGAAATGGCTTTTTCGCAAGCATAGCCAACATGAACAGCTACTGAATACAAAGCAAAAGGTGGCCGTGAATGCTGACTTGAACGGGTTTGGGGGCGAGCCGGCTGGTAAGCTCCCGCCCCATGCCCATCCACAGCTTCGCCGAACTCACGCGCCAGCGGGCCTTCATGCGGATGTGGTTTTCCCGACTGTTCGGCACCACCGGCAACCAGATGCTGATGGTGGCGGTCGGCTGGCAGATGTACGAGCTGACCGGCAGCGCCTGGGACCTGGGGCTGGTCGGCCTGTACCAGTTTTCGCCTGCGCTGCTGCTGACGCTGGTGGCCGGGCATGTGGCCGACCGGCTGAACCGGGCGCATATCGTGGCGGCCTGCCTGCTGATGCAGGGCGGCGTGGCGCTGCTGCTGGTGTCAGCGACGCAGGGCTGGGGCGTTCCGGCGGGGTGGGTATCGCGCGAGTTGCTGCTCGGCGTGTCGGTGATGCTGGGTGTGGCCCGGGCCTTCCAGATGCCGGCCCAGCAGGCCCTGACGCCGATGCTGGTGCCGGCAGTGATGCTGCCGCGCGCCATGGCTTTCAGCTCGGCCGGGATGCAGGCCGCCGTGATCAGCGGACCGGCGCTGGGTGGCGTGATTTTTGTCGCCGGCGCCACGGCGGTGTATGCGACCAGCGCGTTGCTGTTTGCCACAGGTTGCGCACTGGTCGCGCTGGTGCGCTACGACCATGTGCCGTCGCCGCGCGAGCCGGTGTCGCTGCGCACGCTGTTGGCCGGGGCCGAGTTTGTCTGGCAGCGCAAGGCGCTGCTGGGTGCGGTGTCACTGGACCTGTTCGCGGTGCTGCTGGGCGGCGCCACGGCCTTGCTGCCGATGTTTGCCAAGGACATCCTGCATGTTGGCCCCTGGGGACTGGGCTTGCTGCGCGGGGCGCCGGCGGCGGGCGCATTGGTGCTGTCGCTGGCGCTGACGCGCTGGCCGCTGGAGCGCCGCGTCGGCCGCACCATGCTGATGGCAGTGGCGGTGTATGGCGTGTGCATGCTGGTGTTCGGCCTGTCAACCCATTTCGTGCTGTCGCTGGTGGCGCTGGCGGTGTCCGGCGGCGCCGACATGGTCAGCGTGGTGGTGCGCCAGACGCTGGTGCAGATCGAGACACCCAACGACATGCGCGGCCGGGTCAGCGCGGTCAACTCGGTGTTCATTGGCGCGTCTAACCAGCTTGGCGAATTCGAATCCGGCGCCACGGCGGCGCTGCTCGGGCCGGTCGGATCGGTGGTCGCGGGCGGTATCGGGACGCTGCTGGTGGCCGTGGTCTGGCTCAAGGGCTTTCCAGCGCTCGCCAACCGCGACCGCATGACCGATCCGCCGGCGCTGCCATAGACATGGCTGGCGGCGCTGCCGGCGCATTCAGTGCGCCTGATTGGCCCGGACCCGGTTGACTGCCAGCGGCGTGACAGCGCCTGCCTGGTTGCCCCACGAGGAGCGGATATGGCTGATCAGGCCGGCCACTTCGCTGTCGTCGAGCACCAGCACGAAGGGCGGCATGCCAAAGGGTCGCGGATTGCCTTTGGTGGCTGGCGCAAAGCCGCCATTGAGCACCATCTGCACTAGGTTGTCGGTGGCGTCCATCGTCACCGCGCGGTTGCCGGCCAGCGGCGGATAGGCCTTGGCAATGCCCTCGCCCTTATCGCCGTGGCACTGTGCGCAATGCTGCGCATAAAGTTTGGAAAATTTTTCGGTGCCCAAGAACGGCGTGGCAGGGCGGGGCGGGGCGGTTTTTTCAGGCAACGGGCTAGCGCCGGGAAGCGCCTTGAGGTAGGTGGCCATGGCGCCCAGGTCCTGCTCTGT
Organism: Polaromonas sp. CG_9.11; assembly: GCF_015752225.1. Taxonomy (NCBI): domain Bacteria; kingdom Pseudomonadati; phylum Pseudomonadota; class Betaproteobacteria; order Burkholderiales; family Comamonadaceae; genus Polaromonas; species Polaromonas sp. CG_9.11. The sequence continues at coordinate 88,379 of NZ_JADOVE010000009.1, read as the reverse complement.
CAAGTGCTGGGTGCTGCGCAGCACCACCTCAGCCATCGGTCCGCTGACCGAGGCGCCCGGCGCCACGCCGGTCTGGAGCAGTTGCACGACGCGCTCCTTGTCCCAGTCGCCAACGCCGGCTTCGTGCGCAGAGGTCAGCGACGGCGCGTACCAGTTCTGCATCGGGATCAGCCCGCCGGCCAGTGCCAGGTTCTGGCGGCTCCCGCCCAGTGCATTGCGCGGCGAATGGCAGGCGCTGCAGTGGCTCAGGCCATTGGCCAGGTAGGCGCCCCGGTTCCATTCGGCATTGCGGCTAGCGTCTGGCTGGTACACGCCCGGCTTGAAGTACAGCGCGCGCCAGACCGCCAGCGCGGCCTGCGAGCTGAAGGGAAAGCCAAGCGTGTGCGGCCGGTTCGGCTGGTTCACCGCTGGCTGGCTGCGCAGGTAGGCAAAGATCGCGTCCGAATCCTCGCGCGTCACCTGGGTGTAGCTGGTGTACGGAAAGGCCGGGTACAGCAGGCGGCCGCTTTTGGAGCGGCCGTTGTGCAGGGCGCGCCAGAAATGCGCCGGCGACCAGCTGCCGATGCCGGTATTGGCATCGGGCGTGAGGTTGGAGGTGAACACCGTGCCGAAGGGCGTCGGGATGCCCAGCCCGCCGGCGTAGCTGGCGCCGCCACGCGCCGTGTGGCAGGCCATGCAGTTGCCTGCGCGCGCCAGGTAGGCGCCGCGCGCGATCAGGCTGTCGGTGGGCGCAAAAGCCGCCGTGGCCCTGACATCGGACTCGCCCTGCACATTGAGCGCCCAGATGGCGGCGGCAGCGCCCAGGGCCAGTACCGCAATTCCCAGTGTCCATCGGGCGGTGGTCTTCATTTCTGTGCTTTCTTTTCAGGCATGTCGGCGACCGGCAGCGGCGCACTGCCACAGCGCAAGGGGTCGTTGCCGGGCGCTGCGGCCGGCGGTGCGCTGGCCGGATGGGTATCGGCCGGCAGCGGCTGGGCAGCGACCCAGCTGGCCACCGCATTGATGTCTTCCAGACTCAGGCGGGACACGATGTCCCGCATGCAGTCGGGCGCATGGGCTCGGCGCTGGCCGGCCTTCCAGGCGCCCAGCTGCGCATTGAGGTAGTCGCGCGGCAGCCCGAGCAGGCCCGGCACCGCAGGCACCACGCCGGTCATGGCCTGGCCGTGGCACTGGATGCACGCGGGCAGCCTGCGGTCGCTGTCGCCCTGCATCACCAACTGCTGGCCCCGGCGCAGCACGGCCGCTGGCGCCTGGGGTGGCAGCGGCGCAGGGTAGGGCACGTCCAGGCTGGCGAAATACTGCGCCATCTCCAGCAGGTAGACGTCGCTTAGCGGATCGATCAGCCCGGTCATCAGGCCGTAATGGCGACGTCCTTCACGGAAATTGAGCAGCTGGTTGTACAGGTAGCCTGCCGGCTTGCCGGCCAGTCGCGGGTAGTAGCCGTCGGGTGCGGCGCGGCCTTGCGGGCCGTGGCAGGCGGTGCAGGCCAGCGTGCGCTGGGCCATGGTGTCTTCAAAAGGCGGGGCGGCAGCGGCCGCACGGGCGCCGGTGGCCAGCAAGCCGCAGCCTAACAGGAGGGGCGCGGCAAGTCGCCGCGCCAGGGATTGCAGTCGGGTCGTCTTCATGGGGGAATCATGCCTTAGCCTGAAGGTGCTTGAAGATTAGAAAATCGATTCAATCACCACATCGGATGCCGGATACGCCACGCAGGGCAGGATGAAGCCGTCGCGTTTTTCATCCCGGCTCAGGCCCGGCCAGTCGATGCGGTACACCACCTGGCCGCTGACCAGCCGGCACAGGCAGGTGCGGCAGGTCCCGTTGCGGCATGAACTGTCTCGCAGCCACACGCCGGCCTGTTCGGCGGCGAGCAGCAGCGGCAGCGCCGCAGGCGCTTCAAACCCTGTGCCGTCGCCTGCGACACGCGCACTGAAGACCGGGCTGGCTGGGCCGGCCGGTGCTATTGCAGTCGGTTTGCGTTCTGGCATGGCGTGTTGGGACGAACAGATTGCGGTGCAAGGCAAAAAGCTGAATTTAACCCAATCCCTTTGGGCACCGATTCGAATTGCGCGACAATCCGGCCTCCCGCAGCCTTCCCCTGACTTTCACAAGCGATTTTTTCTATGTCCAGCTATTCCGTCCGTCCTGCCGTTGCCCGTGATGCCAAAGCCATTGCCGAAATTCATGTTGCTACCTGGCAAGCCGCCTACAAGGATTTGATGCCCGAGGACTACCTGGCCAAGATGACGGTGGACAAGCGCCAGGCCTACTGGCGCGAAGCGATCGAGTACAGCGAGCCGCAGGTGCTGGTGGCCACGGAAGGCGAACAGATCGTCGGCTTCGTCGGCTTCGACCGTTCTCGCGATCCGAAGACTCGCTCCACCGTGGGCGAGATCTGGGCTCTTTATGTGGCGCCCGAGCACTGGAGAAAGGGCGTGGGCCTGCAGTTGTGGGACGGCGCCCGCGATGGCTTGAAGGATGAAGGCTGCACGCAAGTCACCCTGTGGGTGCTGCTGGGCAACGAGCGCGCGCTTGAGTTTTGCGAACATGCCGCCGGTTTCAAACGCGAAATGACGTCGCTGAAGACGGTTGATTTCGGCAGTGTGAAACTCGAAGAGTTGCGCCTCAAGCGGGCCGTGGACTGACGCCAGCCGCTGGAGTTGCCAGAGCTGCTGCAGGTCGGCCGACGGTTTGCGACTGCAGTATCTGGTGGTCGGCGTGACGTCCCGTGGCTTCGTACAGCGCCTGGCGTTCAATCCAGGCACGAATCACCGTTCCCAGCCCGGCAAATGCACAAAACGGGTCAACGGTTTGCGCCATGGCACTTGCCGCCACTGATGCATACAACTCGCCTTGCGTCGCAGGTGCTGCGGTCACGCGGGAATGATCAGCGGCAGACCTCACCGCGTCTTTGGCGGTGGCGGTAGCGGGGACGGTATGCAAATAGCGCCGACTTGTGCAGGCTGCGGGCTGAACTGGCAGATCATCTTCCCCAGGTCAGCTTCATCCGTGTGATCAGGGACCTCGTCTTTTTATCGTAAGAGCATCGTTTCCATGCGGGGGCAACGATGCTCATCAGCGCTTATTTTTAATCTGGCGCTTTCATGCAAGGGGCAATGCTACGCAAAGCCTCCGCGTCCGTTCGCACGTCAGGTCGGTACCGTGACCTCGCCTTCTTCGTCCGGAATCAGCGGCGCTCCCTGGTCGGGATTTACCGGCAGTTCCAGGCCTTCTTCGTCTTCTTCGGCCTCCTCGCCCGGCCCCATGCGGTGCAGGGTGTGGCGGGCAGCGCCTGCGGGATGGCGCAGAAAGGCGGCATTGGAAAAATGTTGCATGTTGGTTTCTCCGGTGATCAACGCAACCTGGCACGGTGGTGCCACGCGTCATCTGTGGATTATTGGCCCAAACCAGGCTCAGTTTCGGCCGGGCAGAGTTTGTCTTTCCTGTCCTACAAGGGCCTCCTGCGGCGCCGTACATGCGGTGAAACGCCGGGACCCTTAAAATTAACTTAGAAACATTTATTGCTTAATTTCTGTACGGCATCGACTGCCGGCCTGCGTCAAAATCTGCTGAATTTTTAAAGGAAACAAGATGGAAAACTCGACTTCATATCCTGGTGATCAAAACTCTGGCTCCACTGACAACGGTGCGCTCAAGCGCGGCGTGGAAACGGCAGGCTCGGCGTTGCACAGTTCCATCGACAAGATGGTGGACCCGGCCCTGGACGCAGTGGGACGCGTGACCAGCGTGGCGCATGACGCGGTCAATCGGCTTTCCAGCGGTGCAACCCATGTGGCTGACCGTGTTTCAGAAAATGCCACGCGGGTTTCCGAGGCTTCAGGGCGTGCGGTGGAGTCTTCAAAATCCTGGATCCAGGACAAGCCGCTCGAAGCCGTTGGAATGGCACTGGCGCTGGGATTCATTCTCGGCCGCCTGACGGCGCGCTGATCAAGACCGGGCGCGGTTACCCGGAAAAAAACCGCCTGATGGCGGTTTTTTTCCGGAGATGATCCTGTAACGTTTTTTCTCCATTTCCCAGGTCTTTTTTTTCCAACCCTGGCATGCCACCGCACGCCCTGAAAACCCATGGCCACCAGTCTTCTTGCCCTGATCGATGACATTGCCAGCGTATTGGACGATGTGGCCCTGCTGTCCAAGGTGGCGGCCAAAAAAACTGCTGGCGTGCTTGGAGACGACCTGGCCCTGAATGCACAGCAGGTTGCAGGCGTCAAGGCGGAGCGCGAATTGCCCGTGGTCTGGGCGGTTGCCAAGGGCTCTTTCGTCAACAAGGCGATCCTGGTGCCAGCGGCGCTGGCGATCAGTGCATTTGCCCCTTGGCTGGTGACGCCGTTGCTGATGGTCGGCGGCGCTTTCCTTTGCTACGAAGGTTTTGAAAAGCTGGCCCATAAATTCATGCATAGCCCCGCAGAGCAAGCTGCCGAGCATGAAAAGCGGGTCAGTGCGCTGGCCGATCCGGCGGTGGACCTGCGTAAAGTGGAAAAAGACAAGATCAAGGGCGCGATCCGCACGGACTTCATCCTGTCGGCGGAGATCATCGCCATCACGCTCGGCACGGTGCAGGACAGCCCTTTCACCACCCAGCTGGTGGTTTTAAGCGGTATCGCCGTGGTCATGACCGCCGGGGTCTATGGATTGGTGGCTGGCATTGTCAAGCTTGATGACGGCGGGCTGTACCTGAGCCAGCGGACGGGCGCCGGGGCGTGGACCGGATTTCTCCAAGGCTTGGGACGCGCCATCCTGTTTGCCGCCCCATGGCTGATGAAATTCCTGTCAATTGCCGGAACTGCTGCAATGTTTCTTGTTGGCGGCGGCATTTTGAGCCACGGATTCCCATTCCTGCGCCATGCCGTTGACATGGCTGCCCAGTGGGCCAGCGATGTCAACGAAATTGGCGCGGTGCTGGGCGCCCTGGCACCACTGGCCATCAACGCTGTCGTGGGAATCGTGGCCGGAGCCCTTGTGCTGCTGGCAGTCACGGCCTTCAAGCGCTTGAAGCCGGGCGCGCATTGAGTTCCGCGCAGCCTTGGCCTGCTTTCAGGCGATGGCTGGCAAGCGGACTTTTTGGAATCCGGAAACGCCACACCCTGTGGGCCTCAATCCGAAGGTTTCTCTCCACCTGAAAGGGCCGCTGACGGTCCGTCCTGGTGGGCGGCAAAAGGCTGCTTGTTGGCAGAAAATGGCCAGCTGCCTTGTTGTTCCGGTGCCGCCGGGCGTGTGGCTTCGCGAGACCGCTGTTCGAGCATTTTGCGGCTGTCGCCATTGGGTGGCGGGGCGTTGAACCTGGGCATGTTGTTGTCTCCTTGAGATAAGGTTTAACTTTAAATGCCGCGAGTCCGGTCTGACTGTAGTCGTGGATTCAAGCTCTGCGTAGGAGTACTTTGGCCTTTGTGCCTGGGAATCCCGATGAGCTGGGCGACAAATCCTAGGCCGTCGCTTTTGGGTTGTGCCGGCACTCCATGCCGGTTGGCATCGCGCGCTCTTGCTCTGTCTGGATTTTTAGTCGGGGACTGCCTTGGAACATTTACCCATTGCCTTGAATCCATTCCATTTCATGGCAGGCATCGATTTTTTGGCCGCGTCTGAAACTGTCGCACGCCAGCTGATCGGCATGCGGCTGCTGGTCGATGGGGTGGGCGGCATCATTGTCGAGACCGAAGCCTACGATGGTGAAGACCCGGCGTCGCACAGCTTCAGCGGCCCCAGCGAACGCAACGCGGCCATGTTCGGCCCGCCTGCCTGCATCTACGTGTACCGCTCCTACGGCATCCACTGGTGCATGAATCTTGTCTGCCGCGAAGCCGGGCACGGCGCCGGGGTGTTGCTGCGCGCCATCGAGCCCACCGATGGACTGGAGCGCATGCGCGCCCGGCGCGGCCTGGACGAGACTCGACTGCTCTGCGCCGGTCCTGGCCGGCTGGGGCAGGCGCTGGGGATTGACCGCGGTTTCAACGGCCTGCGGCTGAGCGAACCGCCATTTGCGCTGTTCCCCGCCGCGCCGGGGCTGCAAGCGAAGGTGGTGGCCGGGCCGCGCATTGGCATTTCAAAAGCCGTTGACCAGCCCTGGCGATTCGGTCTGGCGGGTTCGCGCTTTCTCAGTCGGCGGTTTCGCTAGGCGCCTGGGCGGCAGAAGGCGTGCATGGCGAAAATGAATCGGCGAGCCCGCTTTGCAGCGCACGTCCTTTCTGCCGCCCAGGCGCCTAGCTACTGTATTCATAGCTGTCTGCGCCCGTGCCGCCTGCGCTGCAGCTCTATTTTCCTCAAGAACTGTGGGTGGGAGGGTTTTTTGGCAGGAAAGCGCCGGCCATCTGTTAAAACACGTGCTCTTTCTTTCTGACCTTTCTGACTGCGTTGCCCATGCCTACCTTCTTTTCCGTGACCTCCACCGCGCTTCCCGAATCAGCCGCCCCGGCCTTGACCCTTATCGAATGGAAGGAAGCGGGTGTGGCGCATTCGGCACTGTGGCGTTCCGAGCGCGGCGCGCCGCCGCCTCGGCGGATCGTCGAGGCCGACGACACCATGGCCGCCGACACTGCCTACCGGCTGGCCTGCGAAGGAACCGGCCTGCTCTGGCGCGGTGACTTCCAGAATGCCCGGCAGATGGTGCAGGCGCTGGCCCGGCGCATTGACAAGCCGCCGAAAGCGTCCAAGCTGGCCCGGGTCGCGCTGAAGAAAGCCGATGCTGCTGCTGTTTCGGGTGTTCCGCCCGGTCAGGATTTCCACCTGCACCGCCAGTCCCAGTCGCAGCGCGCGCGGGTGCTGGGCATGGTGCTGATCGAGTTTGGCGCCGACTATGGCGTTGACCTGCGCCGCGCACCCGATGCCAAACAGGCATGTGCCGAAGCCTGGGGTGCGTCCGGCGAAGAGGCCCTGCCCAGCGTGGCGTCGCTGCGCGAACTGATGGGTGTGATCAGCGCGCACGAGTGGCGCAAGAAGGGCGTTGAAATTGCAGCCTTGGGCAAGGCGCCGAACAACCGCATCCACCCGCACTACGGCGTGTTTTCGCCGGTGCGCGGCGAATATGTGGACCTGGTGGCCAACGCCCCCTTGCCCGCCAGTCCAGGCTCGAAATTTGTGGCCTTCGACATCGGCACCGGCACCGGCGTGCTGTCGGCCGTGCTGGCGCTGCGCCCGGAAGTGGACCAGGTCGTCGCCACCGACCTCGACCCGCGTGCGCTCGAATGCGCGCGCGAAAACATCTACCGGCTGCGCCTGCCCAACCCAGTCAAGGTCATGGAAGCCGACTTGTATCCCGAGGGGCTGGCGTCGGTCATCGTCTGCAACCCGCCGTGGCTGCCGGCCCGCCCCGGCTCGCCGCTCGAAGGCGCGGTGTACGACGAAGGCAGCCGCATGCTGCTGGGTTTCCTCAAGGGGCTTCCCGCTCACTTGGCGCCCGGCGGCGAAGGCTGGCTGATCCTGTCCAATTTTGCCGAGCAGCTGGGTTTGCGCACCCGCGCCGAATTGCTGGCTGCCATCAAGGCCAGCGGCCTGAAGGTGCTGGGCCGCATCGACGCCAAGCCCGAGCACCCGAAGGCAGCCGACACCAGCAACCCGCTGCACAAGGCGCGCGCTGCCGAAGTGACATCGCTCTGGCGCCTGGGCGCGGTTTAAACCAGCGCCTTGCCGGCTCTCCCGCCTGCGCGGGAATGACTTATGAAAAGCGATGAATTTTTGACTATGGGGCGACCTGCCAGGCCATCAGCCCCGGCCCCGATGATCCTGCTCGCGCCCATGGAAGGGCTGCTCGATTTCGTGCTGCGCGACATTTTGACGCGGGTCGGCGGCATTGACCGCTGCGTGTCCGAATTCATCCGCATCACCGACCAGTTGCTGCCCGAGCGGGTGTTCACCCGCATCGTTCCCGAACTGCTGAATGGCGGGCGCACGCTGGCCGGTGTTCCGGTTCGCGCCCAGCTGCTGGGGTCTGACCCAGTTTGCCTGGCTGAGAACGCCGGGCGGCTGGCCGAACTCGGGCCGGCCGGCATCGACCTGAATTTCGGCTGTCCGGCAAAAATCGTCAACCGCCATGGCGGCGGCGCGGCGCTGCTCGACGAGCCGGACACCATCGCCGCCATCGTCGCCGCCGTGCGCCGCGCCGTGCCGGCGCACATGCCGGTGTCTGCCAAGATGCGGCTGGGCTTCAACGACGATTCGCGCGCGGTGGAATGCGCGCTGGCGATTGCCGGCGGCGGCGCCGATGAACTGGTGGTGCATGCCCGCACCAAGGCGCAGGCCTACCGCCCGCCGGCCTACTGGGAGCGCATTGCCGACATTCGCGCCGCCGTGCGCATTCCGGTGGTGGCCAACGGCGAAATCTGGACGGTTGATGATGCGCGGCTCTGCCGCCAGGCGTCGGGCTGCGAATCGCTGATGCTGGGCCGTGGCGTGGTGACCGACCCGGGACTGGGGCTGGCCATCAAGGCGTCGATGAATGGCCCGGCAAGCGGGACGACAGCGGGGATCGACTGGCCCGAACTGCTGCCTTTGCTGGCCGAGTTCTGGCATGTCGTCTGCACGCGGCTCGATGCCCGCGCGCGCGCCGGCCGGCTCAAGCAATGGCTGAACTTCTTGCGGCGTCGATTTCCTGAAGCCGAAATCGCGTATCAGCAGATCAGGACGGTGAATGACCCGGTGCTGATTGATGCGTGGCTGGCCGGGGTGGTGCAACGACAAGAGGGACCCAGGCCACTTGTCCAAAGCCGGGCGCAATGACCTGGCCGGTCTGGCTCAGTCAGGGCCGCTGCCCGGCGGCACGGGTAATGTTGCTGGTCCAGACGATGCGTGTGACGTACTGACGCTGTCGAAACTTGATGAGGCTCTCCCTGGGACTTTGGCGGGTGGGCGTGTCAATAGGCCGGTCGCTGGTTGACGGGGGTCCGGTCTTCCCTTAAAAAACAGGGTGTGGCTCATCAGTCGCTAAATTGTCCCTGCAGTCTTGCCGGGATGGAAAAGAGCCAGACACCCATTTTCCATGGAGAAAACATCAATGCACAGGCGAGAATTTTCACAGGCTGCCGCTGCCATGGCGACCCTGGGCCTATGGGGCCGGCAGCCTGCGCAGGCGGCCAGACCGTCCGACGCAAAAGCACCCCCGGTCATCCCGGTTGCCCTGGGCGCCAACCTCTCGGGCCTCGAATGGGCCATACCCGGCCTGCGCCACGGCCTCAGCTCCGCCCCCAACATTCACTTCACCGTCCCGCGAAAGTCGGACGTGGCCTACCTGGCTGCCTGCGGATTCACCAAAAACCGGCTGCCCATCCAGTGGGAACTTCTCCAGCCGATGCTGCCGGGCACCGTCGCGAATGCCACAGCCCGGTCGCTGATCGGTGAACCCGGCGCCTTTCATGCAGGCTATGCGTCCTACATCACGGGATTGCTGGATGCCCATGCGGCGTCAGGCACCCGCTGCATCATCGACCTGCACAACTACGCGCGCTACACAGACTTCATCTACCAGCCCGATGGCGCGGTCATCGGCCTGAAGGCGGCGCCTGATCCCTTGCTCAGGCCGTACACGACCGACAGGTCGCAGATAAAGCGGCGGATTTTTGCGCTGGAGAAGGGTGCCACCCTCACGCCGGCGCTGTTTGCCGATGTATGGCGCCGCGCCACGACGCTGTGGAAAGGCCATCCCGGGCTGGGGGGCTACGGCCTGATGAACGAGCCCCATGAAATGCCCGAGCGCGGCAGTCTTGTGGAAAGCAAAAGAGGCCGCGACGACCTGATGATCCTGCCGGTGTTCATGCAGGCTGCCATTGACACCATTCGCGCCATTGACAAGGAAACGCCCATTTACGTCGCTGGCAACGAGTGGAGCAGCGCAGCCACCCTGGCGACAAAAAATCCTGGCTATCCGTTGAAAGGAGACGGGCTGATTTATGAAGTGCATACCTATCTGGACCGGCGCAGCACCGGCCAAGCCTTCGACTGGGACATCGAATCGTCCCCCCGGAAATTCGGCAGTGCCCAGGCCGCGCCGATAAGCCGCACCACTGGACGCGAGCGGATCAGGTCGGCCGTGGACTGGGCGCGAGAGAAAGACGTGAAGCTCGCGCTGGGTGAAGTCGGCATGCCGGTCGATGACCCGCGCTGGGCCGAAAGCTTCCGGAACACGGTCGATTTGGCGTTGCAAAACGGCGTCGAGGTGTACAGCTGGATGGCCGGCAACCACTGGCCGATACGCAGCAATGCCTTGACCCATGTGGCCGGCTGGCACCAGAACAAAACGCTTGAACCGCTGGTGTCGGGCGTCATGAAAGCGTCGGCTGGCATTGCGCAAGCCATGCTGTTCGACGACGGCCCGGGTCATGCGCGCGCGGGCACGCCCGTCACCATCACGGTGTATGCCCGGGGCAACTTGGCCCGGCCCGTGCGCCTTGCAGTGGCTGCCAAGGGCGGGGGCAAGCTCAGCAAGGAAGTACTGACGATTCCAGCCGGTCCGAACGGACACGATTCCTTCAGCTACATGCCGGCTGAAAACCAGGTAGCCATACTGAGCTATACCGGCATGGGAGTGCTTTCCTTGCCGGTGCCGCCGCCGCGCAAGGTGTTCTCGCTGAGCGATCCGGTGGCCCACGCATCCACCAGTCTGGACGACGCGGCCATGGCGATCATTGCCCGCTACGGCGCCTGCAAATGGGACATGGCCGACGGCTACAGCGACTACATGCTCGGCGCACCGGCAGCCAGCGGCCAGGTGGTGCGCGCCGTGTCCGACTCGGGCTACGGCTCAAACCCCGGCAATGCCATGGAAATGCTCAACTGGACCAACACGGAAACCCCGGCCATGGGGCGCATGGCGCTGCCGGTGCTGCGTGTGGCCAATGGCCGGAAAAGTTCGGCGCACCAGACGGAAACCTTTGGCTTTTGGTGCAAGAAGTCGGTGCCGGAGGCCGACGTGCGGCCTAACCCCGTCAACCGCGTTCCCTACAACATCGAAGACAGCTACTTTGCCGTTGCCGCCATCAGCATTGCAGCGAAAGACAGCAGTGGCCTGGTATTTCAGGCGTCCCAGACAGAAGCCAGCCACGCCTGCGAACTGGCGTTTTTAAAGGGCCAACCGATAGTCCGGTGGGAGGACGCCAAAGGCCGAAAGGTCGAGCTGACCGGCCCCGACAAGCTGGCGCCGAACAAACTGTCGGTGCTGTCCTTCACCAGTGCCCCCGAAGAGCAGGCGCTGCGCGTCAACTCGGCGCTGGTGGACAGCGGCAACGCCACGTTTGCACCGGGTTACTTCAACCAGATGCTGCTCGGCTGGGGGTTCAAAAACTATTACCCGCAAGAGGGTTTCGCTGGCAATATTTATGCAGTCATCACCGGCAAGGGCGTTCCGACGGCGAGCGAACTGGCCATTCTGGAGCGCTACCTGCGTGGCTAGACTGGCAACAAGCGTTGGAGGCCTGAAAGGATCAGCGCGCATCCATTTAGTGTTACGTTTGTAACTCGAATTACTGCCTGACCAGTCCTGAAGACTCATCACATGACCGGTTTGCTGGGAAATTTCCCAGTCTTGAAGGGGTTTGTAAATCCAAAGAAAATTGTGGATATTTCAACTAAAAGAATGAAACTGTAGAACTTTACGGCTTTGTGTTTTGTAGGTTACGTCCTACCTGATAATATAAATTGTAAATTTATTAAAAATTTGCATTTAAATTAATTGTTGCGTTTTTAACAAAATCATCAGTTTGCTCTAATCTCGCTCGGCCAGTCTGTCGGAGCCTTCACTCATTGCAAGTCAATGAATGGGCGCCTCGGCATGCCAGGCAAGGGGTGTTCGCAGCGGTGGTAATTTGAAAAACCGAAGGACGTTTTACATGAACTGCAAAAACAACGATCTGGCCATTGTCGTGCGCAGCGCGCTGGGCCCGTCGACCGGATTGATCCTGCACTGCTTGCGCCTGTCACCGGCCAGCGGCCTGCGTAACCTGGACGGCTCTTTTGCGTACGGCCCGGTCTGGGAAACCGACAGCTACGGACTGGCGCTGTGCGGCAACACCCACAACCTGTGGATGGATGCAGACCTGCGCCCGCTGCGCGACGAGCCCGGCGCCGATGAAACCCTGCTGTGGGCCGGCTTGCCGCAGGAGAGCGAAGTCCTGGCCGGCTGATTCAAGCGGCTGACAGGACGCTTTTACGCGCGGCCAGGTTGGTGTTGACGGCTGGGCTGAAGGGGCCCCATCGCGCGATTTTGCCAAGCGCAGCGCCCTGGCGCCGATGCCGGCGAGAATGCCGGGGGTTTGCGCAATTGCCACAGAGGGCAAACTGCAGCCCGTTGACATACCCTAATGAAAGAACCCATGACCCCCGCGATCTACACCGCCTCGATTCCCGTTTTCAAACAGATGCTGGGTGGCCTCAGCGGCGTCCTGGCCAAGGCCGAAGCCCATGTGGCCGCGAAAAAAATCGACGCCAATGCCTTGCTGCAGGCGCGGCTTTCCCCTGACATGTTTCCGATGCTGCGCCAGGTCCAGGTCGCCAGCGACTTTGCCAAGAGCGTGTCGGCCCGGCTGGCCGGCGTGGACGTGCCGAAACTGGCCGATGACGAGAAGACCTTTGCCGACCTGCAGGCGCGTATTGCCACCGTGCTGGCGTTCATCGAGGGACTGGATGCCGCATTGTTTGACGAAGCCGCCACGCGCGAAATCGTCACGCAGGCCGGCACGCCCAAGGAAAAGCGCTTCACCGGCGAGTCGTACATCTTCAACTACGGCCTGCCGCATTTCTTTTTCCACACCACCACGGCCTATGCCATCCTGCGCCACAACGGCGTGGAAGTGGGCAAGAAGGATTACATCGGAACGTATTGAGCCTCGCGGCAAGGGTCATTGGCTGACCCGGGCTGTTCGGTTTCATGGCTAAATTGGCTTTTCAAGCAAGCAGGACGGGCGCAGGCAGCTATTAAAAAAATAGTGCTTGGCGCCTCTGCCCGATTTTTTCATTCCAGCGCGCTGGCGGGGCCGAAAAACTCGAAGCGGGTTCGTGATTCAGGCACGCCCAGCTCGCGCAGCTGCTTCTTGGCATGGCGCATGAAGGGCTTGGGGCCACAAAAAGTGGGCGTTTGCATCGCGCGAATCCGGCAGCCCTTCAGCCAGTTGCGCGCTGCTGAGCGGGCCAAGGGCGTGTGGTGCCTGCGCTTCGCCTGCATGCTCCGGGTAATGCGCCGACTCGATCTGCAGCGAGACATGCTTCTGGATGATCTGGTTGACCAGCCCGCCGAGCTGGTCCAGCCGGTCGATGTTGCGCGCATACATCAGCACGCCGTTGACCAGCGCGCGCGGCTGGTCGCCGTTGGCCTGGTGCGCCTGGATGAAAAATGGCCGCGCCTCGGGATGCTCGGCCAGCATGATCCGGTAGAAAAGAGTGGTCAGCGCCTCGCCGCCGGTCTGCAGCAGGGGGACGGTGGACTTGACGATGGCGCGTTGTTCTGGGGTCAGCATGAATTCTCCAGTGAAGGCAGCTGGCGCCTCGCACCATGCGAAACCGGCGTCGGAAAGGAACTGGTGGCGCGCGGCGCTGCCCGAGACGCTGGTTGAAAGCGAGCTGTTCGGCCATGTGCGCGGTGCGTTTTCAGGCGCCGTGGCCGACCGGCGCGGCAAGTTCGAGCTGGCCGATGGCGGCACGCTGTTCCTCGATGAAGTGGCCGAGCTGCCGCTGGCGGTGCAGGCCAAGCTGCTGCGCGTGCTGCAGGGCGGGCAGCTGCAGCGCCTGGGCTCGGACCGAGAGCACCGGGTCGATGTGCGTGTGATTGTCGCCACCAACCGCGACCTGGCCACCGGGGTGCGCTTCAGGCGTTTTCGCGCCGATTTTTACCACCGGCTCAGCGTTTATCCACTGGTCGTTCCCCCATTGCGCGAGCGCGGCCAGGACGTGCTGCTGCTGGCGGGCAACTTTCTGGCGCAGAACCATTCGCGGCTGGGGCTGGGGCTGGGGCTGGGGCTGGGGCTGGGGCTGGGGCTGGGGCTGGGGCGTTTGCGGCTTGACACCAGCGCGCGTGCTGCGCTGCTGGCGCACGACTGGCCCGGCAATGTGCGCGAGCTGGAGCACCTGGTGAGTCGCAGCGCGCTGAAAGCCCTGGCCGGCCAGTCGCCACGGCCGCGCATCGTGAGCCTGCGCGCCAGACATTTTGACTTTTCGCTGGCGCCCGAAAGCGAGACGGCAGCAGTCCCGATGGTAGCCAGGGATGCGCCCAATGCCAGCGCTGCGGCGCCCGTTGATTTGCGCACCTTGACCGCGGCGCACCAGCGCCAGTGCATACAAGCCAGCCTGGAGTGCCATGGCCACAACTGGGCGGCGGCCGCACGCGAACTGGGCCTGCACCGGGCCAACCTGGTCCGGCTGGCGCGGCGGCTGGGGCTGGCGGATCAAGGTACGGCTGGATGAACGGAGTCGGCGAACTTATATGCCAAAAAAAGCGTTCGCGCTAGATGCATAAGCGCCAGCAGCTATTGAAAATATAGCACTGGGGATTTGCCCTGTGATTCTGTTCCAGGTCAATACAAGATCAGGCGCGAAGCCGCAGACAGAGTTGCAGCACGGCAAGACGAAGCAACGACATCTCCGATTGATCTAAAAACAGAATCAGGCCATGCGGCCCTTGTTGGGAATGACCTGGCAGCCGGTGATGCGCCAGGTATTGTCCTTTTGCCGCTGCACGCTGTAAAGCGCAAGCCACGCCTTGCCATCATCATCCATCAGCTGAACCCGCTGGATCACCTGGCCGTGGTGCTCTTCGGGCTGGAGAAAGGCCGTGGAAGCGGGGCGGTAGATGGCCGGATAGCTTTTGCGCACCATGTCCATGAAACGGCTGGCCGTGCCGACGGAGGCGCGCACATTGGGTGCCGCAAACGAAAACGCGGTGGCGGCGTCGTCCCGCGCCAGCGCTGCCAGTTGCGCCTCGACCACGGCGCGCACGCCTTGCTCCTCGGCCGCTGTCAGCGCCCACGATGGCACCGGCGCCACCAGCATGAAGGCTGCGGCCAGCCAGCCTGTCAGGCGGACCAGAAAAAGATGCGAGAAAGCTTGGCTGTTTTTCATGGTGACGCTTTTCAATCAGGCCTCGCAAATGCAGTCATCACATCATGCCGCAAGCCTTATGAAAAGTACGCAGCCGCTTTGCAAACAGATTCAAGTTGCTGCAACTCGCGCTTGCGTCCTACCCGGTCACCGGGCGGCCAGGGCGTGACCCGGCCAGGCGCCGGTGTTACAACGCAGCGTTCCCACTCCAAAATTTATCGACATGGACAGCACCAGCAGCGCCGCTTGGTATGCGCAACTCGCCAAACCCTTCTTTGCGCCGCCAGCCTGGGTGTTCGGCCCGGTCTGGACGATGCTGTACATCGTCATTGCCATCAGTTTCGGGTTTGTGCTGGTGCAAACGCTCAGGCGGCGGCTGCCCTTTGTGGTACTGCTGCCGTTCATCCTGAACCTGCTGTTCAATGCCGCTTACACGCCGATCCAGTTCGGCCTGCGCAACAACCTGCTCGCCAGCCTTGACATCGTGCTGGTGCTGGGCACCCTGGTCTGGGCCATGCGGGCGATCTGGGGCCCAGCGCGCTGGGTGGCGCTGGTGAACATTCCTTACCTGCTGTGGGTCGCGTTTGCCACGCTACTGCAACTGAGCATCACCTGGCTGAACCGCTGAAATCCGCTGAACCTCCAGCGCCGTCCGCCATGGCCTCACGTTTTTTCAGTGCCCGCCGTCTGCCTCTTGCGCTGTGGACGGTCGCTGCGCTGGCTGTTGCGGCCACCGCAGGCCATGCAGCATGGCGCATCAAGCAATCCGTCGAGTTGGCGCGCCAGAGCGAGCCGCTCCAGTCAGCGCCAGCCGGCGCCACGGCCAGCCTGCTGATTGCCGGTGACAGCACGGGGGTAGGCACCGGCGCGTCTTCTGCCGCCAGCAGCGTGGCCGGCCTGATTGCGCGGGACCACCCCGCCCTGCGCATTGTCAACCGCGCCCAGGACGGCGCGCGGTTTGCCGACATTCCCCGCCAGCTGGAAGGCGACGAGCGCTTTGACGCGGTTCTGGTGCTGGGTGGTGGCAACGATGTGATTCGCATGACCGGTCAGGAAACGCTGGCGCAGGACATTGCCAGGGTCGCACAACGGGCTGCAGCCCGCGCGCCGCTGGTCGTCATCCTGCCGCCTGGGAATGTAGGCAATGCACCGTTTTTCATGGCGCCGCTGTCGTGGCTGATGGCGAAGCGCTCGCGGACGCTGCACCGTCTGGTGGGTCAGGCCGCTGCAAACCACGGCGCAATTTATGTGAACCTGTACAAGGACAGGGCCGATGACCCCTTCGCGCAGCGGCCCGACGAGCTCAATGCGCGCGATGGCCTGCACCCGAGCGATGCCGGTTACCGGCTGTGGTACGACGCGCTCAACACGCAGGCGGCGCTGGCCAGCCGACTGAAGGCGGTCCAGGCGCTCAAGGAATTCAAGGCGCACTAGAATCCGCCCTTGATGTGGTCCGGACAGCTGTGCGCTGCCTGGCTTTTGTTTTTCTTCCTCCCTTTTATTGGCAAATGCATGTCTCTTCAGATCATTGAAGCCCAAAGCGGCGAAGACCCCGTCGCCACCATTCTCATCCTGCACGGCCTGGGTGCCGACGGGCGCGACTTCGTGCCGATCGCCGAGCAGCTTGACCTGTCTGCCATCGGACCGGTGAGGTTTTTGTTTCCCAGCGCGCCGCACATGCCGGTGACGATCAACGGCGGCTACACCATGCCCGCCTGGTACGACATCCTGGGCGCCGACCTGGTCAGCCGCCAGGACGAAGCCGGCATGCGCCAGACCCAGGCTGCCATCGAAGCCATCGTTGCCAACGAAAAAACGCGCGGTATTCCGTCCAACCGCATTGTTGTCGCGGGTTTTTCACAAGGCTGCGCCATGGCGTTGATGGCTGGCTTGCGCCACACTGAACGGCTGGCCGGCATTGCAGGTCTGTCGGGCTATTTGCCACTGGCTGAAAAAACCGCCGCTGAAGGCAGCGCCGCCAACAAGGACGTGCCGATCTTCCTCGCTCATGGCTCGCGCGACGGCGTGGTCGCGCTGCCGCGCGCCGTGGCCACACGCGATGCGCTGAGTGCGCTGGGCTATCCGGTCGAATGGCATGAATACCCGATGGAGCATTCGGTCTGCCCGCAGGAAGTGGCCGACCTGCAGCAGTGGCTGCTGCGCGTGCTGGCCTGAGCCGGTTTTATGAATCAAATATGCCGTTTGCGCACAAAGGACGGGAATAGTAGGCTATTGAAATAATAGCAGTATGGGTGGCTGGACTTGGCGCTTGCCGCCAGGCCTGGCGGGCTCCTGTACTTTTTCGTCCCTCCAAGCCGTGCCTGTCCAAGCGCCTCCTTCCTGGACGGCGCGCTAACTTGCAGGCGCTGCCAGGCCGGCTCTGGCGTCATTTCCGGCATCCCGCCGGCAACCCGTCCCGCCCGCCCGCTGACCGTGCAGGCAAACGGCCTGCGACAGCGCAAAGCGCCGGCGTGTGATAACTTACACGCCAATCCCAAGAATCCGAGAGAACACCGTATGACCCCATTGCAGGCCAGCGCCGACGCAATTTTGCAACAACGCCTGAAAGCGATGACTCCCCAGCAGCTCCAGGGCATGCGCCGGGGTCTTGAAAAGGAAAGCCTGCGCGCCCAGCCCGGCGGCGCGCTGGCGCTGACGCCGCACCCTGCCGCCCTTGGATCGGCATTGACGCATCCCAGTATCACCACCGACTTCAGCGAGTCGCAGGTCGAACTGGTCACCAGCGCCCATGCCAGCCCCGAAGCAGCGCTGGAAGAACTCACGCAGCTGCACCAGTTCACCTACCAGGCGCTAAAGGAAAATGGCGACGAGATGCTCTGGGTCTCGAGCATGCCCTGCGGCCTGCCGACCGATGAAACCATTCCGATTGCCCGCTTCGGCTCGTCCAACGTCGGCCGCGCCAAGAGCGTGTACCGCGTGGGCCTGTCGCACCGCTACGGCCGGCGCATGCAGACCATCTCGGGCATTCACTACAACTGGTCGCTGCCTGGCGTGAGCAGTGAGCAGTACTTTGCGCTGATCCGCAATTTCCGCCGCCATGCTTTCCTGCTGCTCTACCTGTTCGGCGCCTCGCCGGCGGTGTGCTCGACTTTTGTCGCCGGCCGCCAGCATGAACTGCAGAAATTGACCGACACCACCATGTTCATGCCGCACGGCACCTCGCTGCGCATGGGCCGGCTCGGTTACCAGAGCGATGCGCAGGCGTCGCTGGCAGTCAGCTACAACAGCCTGGAAGGCTATGCCGCGTCGTTGCAGGACGCGCTGAGCCGGCCCTATCCGGCTTATGAAAAGGTCGGCATCCGCAACCCTGGCGGCGACTACAACCAGCTGGCCACCACGCTGCTGCAGATCGAGAACGAGTTTTACGGCACGATTCGCCCCAAGCGCGTGATCCGCGCTGGCGAGCGGCCGCTGCACGCGCTGCGCGAGCGCGGCGTTGAATACATCGAGGTGCGCCTGATGGACCTGGACCCGTTCGAGCCGGTGGGCATCAATGCGCAGACGATGCGCTTTATCGACGTGTTCCTGCTGCACTGCCTGATGTCAGACAGCCCGCCCGACACGCCGGCCGAGATCGCTGAAATCAACCACAACCAGCATCAGACGGCAGCGCGTGGCCGCGAACCCGGCGCGCAGCTCAAACGCCAGGGCGGCGAGGTAGCGCTGGCGGCATGGGGCGCGGAAATCCTGGCCGGGTGCGCGCCGATTGCCGCTGCGCTCGATGCCGACCACGGCGGCACGCCCTACCGCGATGCGCTGGCCGCGGCCAGCATTGGCCTGGCGGATGCCGACACGCTGCCGTCGGCCAGAGTGCTGGCCGCCATGGCGCAGGACTTCGACAACTCGTTCGTTCAGTTCATCAAGGCGCAGTCGCTGACAACCCAGGCCGCCCTGCAAACCCTGCCCGTGACGGACGAGCAACTGGCACGCTTCACCGGCATGAGCCAGCAATCCGTCGAGGCGCAAAAGGCGATCGAGGCGGGCGACAGCATGCTGTTCGAGGACTATCGCCAGCTGTATGTGTCGCCCGAGCACCTGCAGGTGCGGGTTCGCGAGGCAGTGCACGGCTGAGCTGCCGGATTACTGCATGCCTTGCAACTGAAGCAAAGCCTCTTCCCGCCAATATGCCGCTGCGCTGTAAAAACCCTCCCAAACGCAACCATTGCAGCCGCGTCCGCAGCAGCTCGTGGGTTCCGGCGGCGGAGCGCGCAGGGCCACACCGGCGTCAAGCGCGCGCTGGTGCAATGCACTGAACTGCCTGAGCCAGTCCTCACGGCTGGAAGGCAGTTGCAGGTTGTCAGGCTCCGGCATGACTTGAGTGGGCAAGGGCGTTCAGGGCTTGCCCTGCGCCGACAGGCGCCGCTTGGCATACAGCCCCAGGAAGGCGCATCCCAGCACCAGCGCAAACCAGCCGACCAGCGAGGTCTGGGCGACGATGCCCTGCATGCCGGGCGAGGTGATGTAGTGGGGCGACACCAGCACGCCCAGCCCGATCAGGGCGCACAGCACGCCTTTGATCAGCAGGTCGTTGTTGGCCTTTTTGTCAGCCTGGCGGGTGTTGGGATTATTGGGGCGGCGGGTAGGGGCATTGGGTAAGGGCATGTACCGGATTTTCCCCTATTCGTCCGGCCTCGTCAGGCCGCCGCCCGGCCCTGCGTGTGAACAGGTGACAATTCGCTGTTCGGTGCCGGGCGGCTGGCGGTGTAATGCCCTGCCGCCGCCTTGGCTGCAATCACGCAGCCTTGCCTGCACCCGTAACCTAAGAAAGAAACATCCCGATGGCCATCCAGTGGTTTCCCGGTCACATGCACCTGACCAAAAAAGCTATTGCAGAGCGCATCAAGGAAATTGATGTGGTGATCGAGCTGCTAGACGCCCGCCTGCCCGGCTCCAGCGCCAACCCGATGCTGGCCGGGCTGACCGGCGCCAAACCGGCGCTCAAGGTGCTGAACAAGCAGGACCTGGCCGACCCGGTGCGCACCGCGCTCTGGCTGGCGCACTACAACCGCCAGCCCGGCACGCGCGCCATCGGCCTGGATGCCAGCATGAGCACGCCGGCCAAGGCGCTGATCGACGCCTGCCACGCGCTCGCGCCGACGCGCGGCAGCATGGTCAAGCCGATGCGCGTGCTGATCTGCGGCATTCCCAACGTCGGCAAATCGACGCTGATCAACACGCTGACCGGCAAGCGCGCGACCAAGACCGGCGACGAGGCGGGCATCACCAAGGTCGAGCAGCGCCTGGTGCTGGGCGACGGCTTTTACCTGTGGGACACGCCCGGCATGCTGTGGCCGCGCATCATCGTCGCCAAGAGCGGCTACAACCTGGCCGCCAGTGGCGCGATTGGTCGCAATGCGTTTGAAGAAGAAGAGGTGGCGCTCGAACTGCTCGACTACCTGATTCCCAACTACCCGGACATGCTGGCGGCGCGCTACCGGCTCGACCTGGTGCCGGGCAGCACCGACGAACAGGTGCTCGAGGAAATCGGCCGCAAGCGCGGCGCGGTCTTGACCAAGGGCCGCATCAACCTGCAAAAAGCCGCCGAGATCGTGATCTACGAGTTTCGCGCTGCCACGCTCGGACGCGTGACGCTGGAAACGCCCGAGGAATTTGCCCGCTGGACAGCCGCCGGGGAACTGCTTGATGCCGAGCGCCAGGTGAAAAAAGACAAGATCGAGACCAGCCGGCTGATCAAGCAGAAAAAAATCCCCCGGCCCGTCAAGCCCGGTTCACGTTAGGCGGCCTGCGGCCTGCCGGCGCGGGTTCATGCAAGACGGCAAAGGATCGAGAGGCGTCGGCATGAGTTGCTCTGAAAAGCATAGCTGGCTTTGCCCGTGCTGCCTGCGCAGGATGCTGTTTTGGTTAAAAAACTGAGATGTCAGAGGCACTGTCGGCATCTAGCGGCACTGCGCCAGGGTGTGCGCCAGCGCGTCTTGGGCACCGTCGTCCCAACGGCTGCGTCTCGGCTGTACGAACTGTCTTACGCGAAGGCGCGAAGCTGGTGGGCTGCGTTGCACCGCCTGAACGTCTATGTTGTTTCCATGCAGATACGGGGCCCATGCCTGCCATGAAAGCCTCCATTGAATTCGCAGCAACAACAGGGGAAACGCATGACACAGAAACAAGCTCCATCGCCCGCCGGCGGCATGACCCAAGTCTCAGGACCAGCGCGGAAAACTCCAGCTGAACCCGCTTGCGATGTCAACCTCGACAGCCAGTCGGTGGCGGGAGAGGAAGACCCGGGCGCCTCGCTGGACATGTCCGGCAGTTCGCCACCCAATCGCTCAGGTATCACGGTCCCCATGCCTTCGGGTAGCGCGAACCCGGGCGACGAGGCGCCTGAAGGAACGCCAGGGACCGGTGAAGGACTTTGCCCCCAATGCGGCGGATCCGGCCGCGTGGGTGATGCGATCTGTCCGTCCTGCAAGGGCAGCGGCAAGGTCATTGTTGGAATCGGCGGCGCATGACGGCCTCTGGCGCATGCGCTGCCGCTGACGGGCGGCGTGTCAATTCACGGATTCAACATCGCTAACAAAGGACGTCCCATGAACTCCATCACCAGTGCCTTCATGCCCAATGCCACCAACATGATCAGGCTGGACCATACCCACACGATGGCTACCTTTCACCAGTACAGGACCACCAGCAAGCCGCTGGTCAAACGGGGATTGGTCAACACCGTCTGCCTGGCGCTGGAAGTGCATGCCCAACTGGAGGAGGAAATCTTCTATCCCGCTGTTCGTGAAGTCAGTGACAACGAGGCGATCACGAAAGTGCTTCCTGAACATGCCGAGATGAAACGGTTGATTGCCCTGCTGCGCAATATGGAACCCGAGGACGCACGCTATGACGACATGTTCATGGAATTGATGCGCGACGTGATTCACCATGTGGCCGACGAAGAAACCCTGATCCTCCCCGAGGCCGAGCGCCTGCTGCAGGATCAACTTGGCGATCTGGGCGCCAGGATGATGAAGCGCAGGCTCGAACTGGTGGCGCCGCGTACCGCGGATATCGCGGTGAACATGGTGCGTGCCATGCCTGTACCGTCCATTGCCATGCTGGCGGGCGCCACGGCTGCCGGTGTGCTGCTGGGCAGGCGCCTGATGCGGCGCTGAAACGGGGCGCCGGGCTGGCGGCGTTTCTGGTGTGGGCTGCATGGGCCCGCAACCTGTGGGATGAGTCTGTTTCTCAAGCGGCGACTCTGTTCGGTAGCGTACATATGAGTTGGCGTGTATTGGCTAAACTCCGGCTTCACGCGAGATCGCTGCGCAGGTAGCAGATTGAGCCAGATTTAGCCTGGAAGTCCTGATGCCTGTTTCTCCCGACCCTAAGAAAAACCAGCTGCTTGCTGCCTTGCCGGATGCAGAATGGCTGCGCTGGCTGCCTCAGCTCGAGTTTGTCGAGATGCCGCTGGGCCAGGTGCTGTAAGAGTCGGTCAGCACGCTCAGCCATGTGTATTTCCCGACCACTGCCATTGTTTCGCTGCTGTACGTCATGGAAAATGGCTCGTCGGCTGAAATTGCCGTGGTGGGTTATGAAGGCATCGTCGGCATTTCGCTCTTCATGGGCGGCGAGTCAATGCCCAGCCGGGCAGTGGTGCAAAGTGCCGGGCGCGGCTTCCGGCTCAAGGCGCTGGCAATCAAGGAAGAATTCAAGCGCATACCGGTGTTGCACCTGCTGCTGCGCTACACCCAGGCCCTGATCACCCAAATGGCCCAGACGGCCGTGTGCAACCGCCACCACTCACTGGACCAGCAACTGTGTCGTTGGCTCCTGCTCAGCCTGGATCGCCTGAAGGGCAATGAGCTGGTAAGACGCAGGAGCTGATTGCCAACATGCTCGGTGTTCGCCGCGAAGGCGTGACCGAAGGCGCAGTGCGCCTGCAAAAAGCCGGTTTGATCAGCTGTTCGCGTGGCCGTATTCTGGTCCTCGACCGGCCCGGACTTGAAAAACGCACCTGTGAATGCTATGCAGTGGTCAAAAAGGAATACGACCGGCTGCTTCCGGAAAAAGTGTCGGCCAAACTTTCGGCTTGACCTCGCGTCCTCCTGAACACCTGCCATCTAAGCATTGTGTTGCCTGTTTTTTGTGAGAATTTGTAGGCGTAGGGCATGCTCGGTCACTCCGAATCGAACTGCATTTGTCAGCTGCGCGGCTTTGAATTTGCCCCTTTCCTGGAAGGGTCTGCAACACCCCGAGAGCCTGCATAAATGCCTTTGAAAATCACCTGATTGAACTGCTTCCCGTGGCTGACCGCAGCCGCCTCCTGGCGCTTTGCGAGCCGGTCGAACTGGTGCTGTCCGAGGTGCTGTGCGAGCCCGGGAAACCGACCCGCCATGTTTATTTCCCGACGCAGGGCTACATTTCGCTGGTCGCACTGGTAGACGGCAGTCCGGGCGTGGAAGTGGGCATGGTGGGCCGTGAAGGCATGCTGGGCGCGCAACTGGTGCTGGGCGTGACAAACCGTGCCCTTGCATGCGCTGGTCCAGGGGGCGGGCGCTGCCTGGCGCATCGTCACCGGTCCTTTCAAATGAGAACTGGCGCACAGCACGGCCCTTCGGCGTGGCCTGAACCGCTACCTGTATGTCCTCATGGTGCAGCAGGCAAGCTCTGCGGCCTGCCTGCGTTTTCACCTGATCGGCCAGCGCCTGGCGCGCTGGTTGCTGATGAGCCAGGACCGCGCCCATTCGGACCGCTTTCACCTGACGCACGATTTTCTGGCCTACATGCCGGGCATGCGCCGCGTCGGCATCACGGCCGCAGCCAGTGCTCTGCACCGGGGCGGACTGATCGAGTACCACCGGGGTGAAATCACCGTACTGGACCGCATCGGACTGGAAGCCGCCGCTTGCAGCTGCTACGCCACCAGCGAGCAGACTTACAACGATCTGCTGGGATCGGCGGCCAAGGCCCCGGCCCGTTGAAAATTGTCGGGCGATGTGCGCTAACCAACATACAGATTCACTGTAAATAGTTACAAGTGCTTTCAAGGAGCGATTCAATATCTGGTGCCTTCTGAACTGACGGGACACTGGGCGGCGCTGCAACAACCGTCCAGCAAAGCACCATGAACCATTCGATCTGCCACCCCAATGAAGCCGGCCGCCTCCTGATCGCCAGCACCGGGCATGGGGTCAGCCAACCAGGCATTGCGTCTGAAGACTGGGACCTTCTGTTTTGTGCCGTGACCGAACGCCTGAGGCAATGTGCCAGTCAACTGCTGGCTGCAGGCAGCGCCATCCGCCATTAAGTTATCCAGCGATGTGCTGGAGTGCGTTGACGCCTTGAATCGACTGCATGCGGTTCTCAGTCAACAACGGCCAGGCATCGGTGAGTGATTGAATTATCAAATTGTATTTCTTGATAAATTTGATTGTTTGATCATTTGTAGGACATGACGCTGACATTTTCTAACATTTACTTTTGCATTGGTATCGATTCCATAATCGCGCCCAGAACGCGTAAAAGTAGCGAATTTTCGTAACTGACCTGCGCGTCCCACACCGACAGGAACAAGAAATGAAACAACCCACAAGCCAGTCCAGCCACCGCCCGTGGCTGACAGCGCTGCTGCTGAGTGCCCTGGCGGCCGGCTGCGGCGGCGGTGACGGCGGACGCGACCCCATCCTGGGTTCGGGCGACGCGGTCGTCACGCTGGTGCCCGCCGCCGTGGCACCTTCAGTCACCGCCGTGGTGCCTGCGAATGATTCCACCGGTGTCGCGATCAACCAAAGCCTGATCACCGCCGCCTTCAGCGAGCCGGTGTCGCTGTCAGGCCGTGGCGCTTTCACCCTGAGCTGCGCTGCGCCCTGTGTCGCTCCCGCAGGCAGCGTGACGTTTGATGCGAGCCAGCAACAGGCTACCCTCGAACTCGACCCGACCGCAATCCTGGCATCTTCCACACGCTACACGGCCACGATCAGCGACGCAAAAAGCCTGGCCAGCGGCCTGGCCATGACAAGCCCCTATGTCTGGCGCTTTACCACCGGCATCACCGCCGACACGACGCGGCCCCGCGTTTCCCTGACGGTTCCCGCCACGACAAACCCGGGTCCGTTGACAGGCGTGCCGGCCAATACCGCCATCAGCGCCGTGTTCACCGAAGCCATGGCGCCGGGCAGCCTGAACGCCGCCAGCTTCACCCTGACGTGCGCCGCACCTTGCGCATCGCCTTCAGGAACGGTGAGCTATTCAGAGGCCAGAAAAACCGCGTTTTTCAAGCCATCGGTCGCGCTGACTGCGGGCACGACCTACACCGCCACCGTCACCCGTGCCGCGACCGACCTGGCGCGCAACCAGCTGGGCGGCAACCAGGCATCACTGCCAGCGGCAAGCAACCATGTCTGGACCTTCACCACCGCAGCGCCTACTGCGCCCGCGAATGTCTCGGTGCTTTCCACCCGGCCTGGGTCCAACGCCGCCAACGTCTGCACGAATGCCAGCGTCAGTGCAACTTTCAGTGTGCCCTCCGGTCTTGAGATGGACCCAGCCACCGTCAGTGCTGCGAGCTTTAACCTGACCGGCCCGGCGCTGACCCCCGTGACCGCATCATCCGTGGTGCTGGACGACGCCACCGGCCGCACGGCCACACTGACGCCTTTGGCACCGCTGACTGCCGGGGTGACTTACACCGCTGTGGTCAAGGGCGGTGTGAATGGTGTCAAGGACCTGGCCAATCCGGCCAACCCGATGGCTGCAAATTACCAGTGGACGTTTACCGCCGTCAACTGCACCCAGCCACCCGTTCCGTCTGCCATCGTTCTGGGCGCGGCCAGCACCTTTGCCAGTTATGGCGGCACCGCCGGCATGACCAACCAAGGCATCGACACGGTCATCAACGGCGACATCGGCACCACCGCAGTATCGACCGGTGTGACAGGCCTGCACGACACCAACGGCAATGTCTACACCGTGACGCCGTTGAACGATGGTGCCGTGAACGGCAGCATCTACACCTATCCGCCGGCTCCCGGCAATGCCACGACCAAGGCGATTGCCGACGCAGCCCTGGACGCCTCGCAAAATGCCTATAACCAGCTCGTCGCCGTGCCGCCTGGCGCTTATGCCGGTGCCGGCGAACTGGGCCTGCTGACGCTGGCCCCCGGCACCTACACCTCGGCCACGTCCTACCAGCTGACGCAGGGCGACCTGACGCTGGATGCGCAGGGCGACCCGAATGCGGTCTTCATCTTCCAGATGGGCAGTTCGCTGACGGTCGGCATTGCCGGGCCGACAGGCGCGCGCAGCGTCATCCTGGCCAACGGCGCGCAGGCGAAAAATGTGTTCTGGCAGGTTGGCACCTCGGCCACCATCAATGGGGCCGGCGGCGGTTTCATGAAGGGCACCATCATTGCCCAGCAAGCCGTGACCTTCTCCACCGCCGGGAACGCCAAGCTCACGGTGCTTGACGGCCGTGCATTGAGCCTGATCTCCGGCGTGACCATGGTGAACACACGCATCAACCTGCCTTGACCGGTTGCGGTGCCAAGGCCGGCGGCGGGACGATGGTTTTCGCCGGCCTCTCGCCCCAGGGTGCGCCTGGCGCAGCGGTGAGACGCAAAAGACCAATGATTCAAATCCTGTCTGGAGAAAAACATGAAATTAACTAAAGTCACAAGTGCGCTCAGCCTGGCCGCGCTGGCGACACTTGCCTGCGCGGGCGCCATGGCCCAAGGCCAGGACTCGGGCTGGTACGGCGGCGCCAACGTGGGTCGCTCGGCCGCCACCATCGACGACGAGCGGATCAACCGAGGCCTGTTGGGCAGCGGCTTCAGCGCCAGCACCCTCGTCGATGACGACCGCTCCACCGGTTACAAGATTTTCGGCGGTTACCAGCTGAACCGGAACTTTGCGGTTGAAGGCGGCTATTTCGACCTCGGGAATTTCGGCTACACCGCCACCACCGTGCCAGCCGGAACGCTCGACGGGCGCATCAAGCTGCGTGGCCTGAACCTTGACCTGGTCGGCACCGTTCCCCTGAGCGAGAAGTTTTCGGTGTTCGGCCGGGCCGGACTGAATTACGCGCAGGCCCGCGATTCCTTCAGCGGCACGGGGGCCGTCCAGGTGGCCAATCCCAACCCGCGCAAGAACGACACCAACTACAAGCTTGGCCTGGGGCTGCAATATGCCTTGAGCGAGTCGCTCGCCGTGCGTGCCGAGGCCGAGCGTTATCGCATCAACGATGCGATTGGCAACCGGGGACACATCGACCTGTTCTCGGTCGGCCTGATCTACCGTTTTGGCGCAAAGAGCCAGGCACCCGCGCCGCGCATGGCCGCCGCCGAGCCGGTCCGGCAGGTCGTGGCCGTGGCACCTCCGCCGCCGGCGCCGCCCCCTGCGCCCCGGTTTGAAAAGTACACCTTGTCGGCCACCGAACTGTTCGCTTTCGACAGCGCCGAGCTGCGCATGCCGCAGGCCCGGCTTGACGAAATCGCCAGCGCGCTGGGTCGCCATGCCGAGGTCAACGACGTCGTCATCACCGGCTACACCGACCGCATTGGCTCCAGTGCCTACAACCAGAAGCTGTCCGAGCGCCGTGCCGTCGCTGTCAAGACCTACCTGGCCAGCAAAGGCGTTGGCGCTGCGCGGCTGAAGGCCCAGGGCAAGGGCGAAGCCGATCCGGTCATGACTTGCACCGAAAGGCAGCTTCCCGCGTTGATCAAGTGCCTGGAGCCTAACCGGCGGGTAGAGGTTGAGAACATCACAATCGAACGCCGCGTGCAATAGCCCGGCCGTAAAGAAGCCAAGCCGAACAGTACCGGCAGAATGACAATAAGGGCGCTTTATGCGCCTTTTTTCATGGCTGTTTCCAGAGCCATCCACTACAAACTGGGCCTCCATTCCGACGACGCTTCGAGGCGAAATCCTACAGTCGCATCAGGTCGTTTCAAAAGAATAAAGTTGTGGCGCAAACCGTTCGAAATGGCATCAGCCGGCAACGGCCGCGTTCCGGTGAATTGCCAGGTAGTATCCGCAAAGCCAGCACCAATAAGGTTTTTTTTGAGTTGTGAACATTGTTATCCACAGGCTGGCGTACAGAATGCGCGGGCAATTTGCAGTTGGCGGTAGCGCAAAGGCCCCAACAGCCCGACTGTTTGCGAGGGAATTGAAGAGCAGGTTTTCATAGGCAAACAAGGGGTTTTTGACGTTCTGGCGGCGAAATGTCTGGTGATTTAAAAGGCACCGCCCGTCAAGCCAGTGCTGGCGCGACTTTCGTGGTTTTTGAACAATGTTATGCACAGGGTGGCCCACAGTAATTGGGGGCAATGCACACGGCTGATAAGGCGATTTTTCGGGGTTACTTTTGTGCGCTAAGGTCTTCGATACCGAGCGTTTGTGTGGATTGGCGGGCACGGCTGGTTTTTTGTGACGGGACAAACCGTAAAAAGGACAAAGGCTTAACCTCGCAACCTTGGTCAAGAGTTTTCAGGTGCATGTCATGAACTGGTTTAAAAAAATTCCGCATCACTACCGCGCCGCCAGTGGTCTGGAATGGCGGCTGTGGCGCAAGCTGCCGCTGATTGCCCTGGCGGGCACGGCGCTGCCTTTGCTCTGCCTAGTGGCGTTGCACTTGCTGGGCGAACCGGTTCCTGATGCCGCTGAGGCGCGCTGGCTTCAGATGATGGATTACGTGGTCGGCGGTGTGATCATTTTCCATTGGTCCATGGTCCTGACCGTCGGCATTGGCTGCGTCATCGTGATGGTGATGAAAGGACCCGGCTATGTGGCCGACGGCTACCGGGTGTCGCACAGCGACCAGCCGCGCGCTGCCTACGAAACCGCCGAAGAAGCATCGGCCCACCGCCTGCCTGAATCCTGATTCCTGCGCTTCTGACAGAAAAAGGCTTCTGGCGCTGGCAAATTGTTACTTGCGCTGCAGCAAACCAAGCGCATCCACCGTGCGATTTCTTGGCCTCGCTTTGTGCCAACCGCATGAATTTTTTCACTGCCCCAAAATCGTGATGCCGTCAGGGACTGGCTGGCTGGCTGGCTGGCTGGCTGGCTGGCGCATGCGCGGGCCGGGCGTTGTGTCTGCTGCATTGCCTGATTCGGCAGTGGGCAACGAAACCTGCGCTGTCGGTCCCCTGTTGTTTTCACCAATGCAACCAAGGAGTTGCTTCTCACGAATTGAACAGTGACGCTTTGCGGCGACCTTTTCTCCAAGCTCAACTGCCTGCACGAAAGCCACGCGCAGGCTTTGCGGCCTGCTGGCGTTGGCAGTATCCGGGCGTTGCCGCGTCAACCCTTCCCGGTCATCAATGTCGCACCACGCCGGATGCGATTGAAATCGCTGGCGCTGGCGCTGGCGCTGGTGCCCGGTGCGGACCCGGCAGCGCTCCGATCACCGTGGACAAAGGCCTACTTGTGATTGCGGGCGAACGCAGGCGTGACGGTACGGCCCAGGGCGAGCACACTGCCTTCTAGGCCAAGAGCGATTCAAGGGCAGTTTATGCCGCGTGAACACCTTGCCTGACGATGCCGACCTGGACCGCACCAACGCCACCTGTCGCGACGGCATGCTGCGCGCAACCGTGCCTCGCGGCGAAGACTCGACGCCTCGCCAGAGCAATGCCAACTGATCGCATGGTCCAGATTTTTTGATCCATGCAATATGTCATAAAGCGCAACCAGCAGAACCAGGAAAGACTGCACTCCGGGCAAAGGGAAGCGCAAGGCGTTCGGGCAAGTCAGGACCGCTGCTTCTGCACGGGGCCGGCCGGCCAGCAAACTTGCAGCCACAAAACCAGGGCTAAGGGCAGGGCGGCCGTGAGGTTTCGTCCGCTGTCCCTTCAGATCCGCAGGTTAAGCCGTCGCGACGCGGCATTGTCATGCTGCGGTGCATCGTTATTTTTGAAGACGAGCACGGATTTACCCTTGTCGCCGACATGCCCGGCGTCGCCAGGGAGCAACTCGTGGTCCAGGTGACGGGCGACCAGCATGCGGATCAACTGCACAATTTCCGGGCACCGCCCGGCAGGCCAACAGGGGCGCGGCTTGCGCGGCTTGTGAACATTGTTATCCACAGCTTCGCCCACAGAAAGGGCGGACAAGCTTGCGCAGCACTGATGCATGCCTCTCTGGCTGTCCTATGCTTTGTTTCATAAACTGCCGGGTGGCATTGAGAACGGCTGGTGTCCAAGGCCGCTTGAACGTGCGCCGATGGATGCCGGGTTCCCCGATCAAGTACGGGGCAAGCTCAGTCCTGGATAACAGGGTTTGTTGTTATGGCGAATGGCAGTGTGCGCTGCGAGGCGACAATTCGCTCATCATGAAAACCATTCTTCCCCTGCAACTCCTCGTGGCCCCTGACCTGAACGACCCACAGCCTCTAATCATCTACCACGGCCGAAAATGCCCTGACGGCTTCGGTTCGGCTTTGGCGGCCTGGTTTTTTTATGCTGGCAAAGCGGAATTTCTGCCGCTCGACCACGGCGACATCAAGTCGGTCGATGACCTGCCCGCGCTGGCAGGCCGCGCCGTGTACATCCTCGACTTTTCATTTTCGGCCGATACCCTGCGCGGTATCGAGGAACGTGCTGCCAAGCTCGTCATGCTCGACCACCACAAAAGCGCCGCCGAAAAGCTGACCGGCTTTGCCTGCCGCTGCGGCGTGGTGCACTTCGACATGGACAAGTCCGGTGCCCGGTTGGCCTGGGAGTTTTTCCATCCCGACGAGCCCGTGCCTGATCTGGTGCGGTTTATCGAAGACCGCGACATCTGGGCCTGGCAGTACCCCGAGAGCGCCGGCTT
This sequence comes from Polaromonas sp. CG_9.11, assembly GCF_015752225.1. NCBI lineage: Bacteria > Pseudomonadati > Pseudomonadota > Betaproteobacteria > Burkholderiales > Comamonadaceae > Polaromonas > Polaromonas sp. CG_9.11. Next base: position 57,578 of record NZ_JADOVE010000009.1, on the reverse strand, counting down.
TCTGGCCGCGCTCGACATGGAGCCACTCGACTTTGCCCGCTGGGCCGAGATTGCGAAGTTCAGCCCGGAGCAAACCACTGATTTCATGGCGCGCGGCCAGGCCATGGACGAGAAATTCAAAAAGCTCGTTACCGATATGTCCGACTCCGCCCAGCCTGTCGTTTTTAACGGCCAGAGCGGCTTGATGGTCAACGTGCCCGGTGTGTTTCACAGCCTGATCGGCAACCTTTTGTCTGAAAAAAGCACCACCTTCGCGCTGATGTGGCATGTCGGCAAGAGTGGCGGCGTGAAGGTTGGCCTGCGTTCGCAGCGCAGCTTTGACTGCATCCCGCTGGCTGAAAGCATGGGCGGCGGCGGCCATGCGCAGGCTTGCGGCTTCAAGATGGGCGTCGAGCGCCTGCCTGAGTTGCTGAGCGGCGTATTTGTAGCAAGCGCTACGCCCTTAGCCGGGCAGGAAGCCTGCGGCGCTCAAGCCGGCAGTGTCTCGCCCGTGTAGTTGAAAGGTATAGGACGGAGCCTGGCTAACGGTTTTTTCCCGTGGGTGAGGTCCACAACGCGTCACAACTGCGATTCCAGCAGCAAGGCCAGCCGCTCCATGAATTTTTCCTTCAGCGGCCGGGCTGCCCATTGGTCGTACGTCACCTGGCGGGACTTCTTCAGATCGTCTTCGAAAACACGCGTCTGTCGCTCGGCAAAAGCCGTGTCGTAAATGTTCAGGTTGGCCTCGTCGTTCAGGCGAAACGACCGGTTGTCGAAATTGGTCGAACCGACTGACACCAGAAGCTTGTCCACAATCATCACCTTGCAGTGGTACATGCTGGGAACGTATTCGTAGATTTCGGCGCCGGCCTTGAGCAGTGGCCCCCAGGTGCCGCGAGAGGCCGCGCGCACCGTGTCGGTGTCGATGATTTCTCCGGGGGTGATGACGCGGATTTTCACGCCGCGCCTGAGCGCATCGACCAGGGCCTGGGTGGTGAGGTCATCGGGGACAAAATAAGCGCTGGACAGGTCAATCGCATCCTTGGCGGCGGTGATGGACAACTGGTACATCAGCTGCATGCTTTCGCTGCCGCCCGACGGTGAACTGGAAAAAACCTGGGCATCACTGTTGCCAAGCGCTTGCAGCGCCGGAAAGTAATTCTCGCCATGCATGACCTGGCCGGTGACCTTGAGCCAGTTCTCCATGAATACGGCTTGCATCTGGGCAACAGCCGGGCCTTCGATGCGGAAATGGGAGTCGCGCCAGTGGTCGGCATCCTGGCCGTTGCCGGTCCATTTGGGGGCAATGCCGACGCCGCCGGTGAATCCAGTCTGGCCATCCACCACCAGCAGCTTGCGGTGGGTTCGGTTGTTGAGCCGGTGCAGGTTGTACCAGTTCGGTTTGTGGAACTTTTTGATCTGTACGCCAGCGTTCTTCATTTTGTCCAGAAAGCCGTCGTCAATCTTGGCGCTGCCGACCCAGTCCAGCAGCACATGCACTTTCACTCCTGCCTTGGCACGTTCGGACAGCGCATCGGCAAACTCGCGGCCAATGTCGCCCGACCAGTAGATATAGGTCTCGAAGGTGATGCTTTGCTGCGCGCTGCGGATCGCCGTCAGCATGGCCGGGAAAATCTGCTCGCCATTGATCAGCTCCTGCACCCGGTTGCCGCCCACCAGCGGCGGTCCCAGCAGCGAGCCGATGGCGCGGCGAAACTGCGGCTCGTGGGTCGAATACAGGCGTGGCAGTTCCTGACTGACGTCTTTTTCACCGCTGCTGAAGTTAATCACCGCCAGCAGGCTGATCAGCGTCAGAAAAAACGTGGCGGCAATCACGAGCGCAAGGCGTTTTTTTTTAATCATCGTGGAATGGCAAGTTGTCAAATGGAGGTGAAATGCCTGAGCCCGTCTGCACTGGTTGAAGCTCAAGCATTATTCGACAGGCGGGCCATTTTGTCCAAAGCCGATTCCCTGCAGGCCGGTAGTCCGGCCGCTTGAACGCCGGGCGACAATAGCGTCATGGCAAAAACACACATGCAATTGCAGGAAATCCTTTTTTCCCAAGGGTTTGGTACGCGGCGCGTCTGCGCGGGGCTGGTTCAGCAGGGTTTTGTGACAGTGGCGGCCGCTGCGTGTACCGATCCAGCTATGGATTTCGTAGCGGATGGCCTGCACTTCACGGTGCAGGGCGTGGCCTGGAAATACCACGAAAAAGCCTACCTGATGCTGCACAAGCCGGCCGGTTACGAGTGCTCGCAAAAGCCGAGCACCTATCCCAGCATCTACACGTTGCTGCCCGCGCCGATTCGCCAGCGTGGCGGCGGTGCGGCAGCGGGCGTGCAGGCGGTCGGGCGGCTCGACCAGGATACGACCGGCCTGCTGCTGCTGTCGGACGACGGCAAGTTCATTCACCGCATGAGTTCGCCCAAACACCATGTGCCCAAGGTCTACCAGGTCACGGCCAAACATCCGGTGGACGCGCAGCAGGTCGGCAAGCTGCTGGCCGGCGTGGTGCTGGACGACGACCCCAAGCCGGTTCGGGCGGCCGCCTGCGACCAGACCGGCGAATCAACGTTGAGCCTCACGCTGACCGAAGGCAAATACCACCAGGTCAAGCGCATGATCGCCGCCGTGGGCAACCGGGTGGAAGACGTGGGCGGGCTGCACCGTTCGTGCATCGGCTCGCTGGCGCTGCCGGCAGACCTCAAGCCCGGTGAATGGCGCTGGCTGACGGCACACGACCTGGCCAGCATCGCCGGCACCGCCGCGACGTAGCCGCCCTCCGGATAAGTCCTGAGGAAAAGGCGCACAACCTTGCGTGGCACATATGGCTTTCCGCACACCACGCCAAGGGGCATTCACGACCGGCCGCTACACTAGCGGATTGACCTTGGAAAGAACCGTTCTGTGAATGCATATTCCCGTTTTCCGGCTCTCTGCACGGCTGCTTTTTTGGCCTTGCTGTGCCTGTCTGCATCTGGACAAACTGCTGGCATTGCGGCCGCCGCGCCGGCAACTGCCGCCATTACCACGCCTGTGTTCGTGCTTAATTCCCTGGATGACAGCGTCAGCGTGATCAATCCGGCGAACTGGACCGAGACCAAGCGCATCGAGACCGGCAAGCAGCCACACCATCTCTACCTCACGCCCGACGAGAAATCGGTGATCGTCGCCAACGCGCTGTCCGATTCGCTGACCTTCATCGATCCGAAAACTGCCGAAGTGCAGCGGACGGTACGCGGCATCATCGATCCCTACCACCTGCGGTTTTCTCCCGACATGAAGTGGTTCGTGACGGCTGCCAACCGCCTCAACCATATCGACATCTTCCATTGGGATGGCAAGGACATGACCCTGGCCAAGCGCATTGCCACCGGCAAGACGCCCAGCCATTTGTGGATCGACAGCAAGAGCAGCACGATTTACTCGACGATGCAGGAAAGCGACGAACTGATCGCCATCGATCTGGCCACGCAGACCATCAAGTGGCGCACCAAAACCGGCTCGACGCCCGCCGACCTGATTGGCACGGCCAGCGACAAATTCGTGCTGGTCGCCCTGACCGGCGGCGATGGCGTCGAGGTGTATGACGTGAGCGGCAAGGAGCCCCAACGGGTCAAGTTCATCAAGACGGCGATGGGCGCCCATGCCTTTCGCGCTTTCGGCGACAAGCGCCACCTGTTGGTCAGCAACCGGGTGGCCAACACCATCAGCATGATCGACCTGCAGACGCTCCAGGTGGTGAACAGCTTTCCGGCGCCCGGCGGCCCTGATTGCATGGACGTGAGCCGCGACTTGAGCCAGATCATCGTGACGTCACGCTGGATTCGCAAGCTCACTTTCATCGACGTGGCCAGCCGCAAGGTGGTGCGTCAAATCAACGTTGGCAGGAGTCCCCATGGCGTCTGGACGCTCGATCACTCGCCGAGGTAGTCAGGCCTCGTTAGCTATTTTATTGATAGCTAACTGTGTATGTGCAGTAAGCGCGGATGGCCAGTTTGAAGCCAAAAATTCGCCCGAGCGCGCGTCCTGCAAGCCGGTCTACCTGACGCTGGACACTGGCCACATGGAGGTGGCGCCGCTGATGGCCGAGGTACTGAAACGGCACCAGGTCAGGGTCACCTTTTTTGCCGCCAACGAGCGCACCAAGACCGGCGATGGCAGCCTGGGAACGCACTGGGCGCCCTGGTGGAAGGCGAGGGCGGCGGAAGGCCACGAGTTTGCATCGCACACCTTTGACCATACCTATTGGCGGGCCGACGTGCCGGGTGCATCGGGGGCGCCGACGCAATTCAGCGTACGTCCTTCGGCAGGTCCATCCGAGGGCAAGACGTTCACCTGGACGGCCAAGCAATATTGCGAGGAAATCAGCCGTGCCAGCGCGCGCCTGCAGGACATCACTGGCAAGAAGCCGTTGCCGCTGTTTCGCGCACCCGGTGGCAAAACCTCGCCGCAGCTTCTGGCCGCCGCCCGGTCGTGCGGTTACGCGCATGTGGGCTGGTCGCCTGCCGGCTTTCTGGGGGACGAGTTGCCCAGCGAAAAATACCCCAACGCCGTGCTGCTGGACAAGGCGCTGCAGGGTGTCCGGGCGGGTGATGTGCTGGTGGCGCACCTGGGCATCTGGTCACGCCAGGAACCGTGGGCGCCAGCGGTGCTGGAGCCCTTGATCACTGGCCTGCAGTCGCAAGGCTTCTGCTTCAGGACGCTGCGCGAGCATCCGCAGTACCAGGCCTGGGTCGAAGCGCAGCCGCTGGTGTTGACAACCCAGACTGGAAAATAGAACCGATGGACTGGATGACTGGAATTTTTGCAGGTGTTCAAGGCTGGCTGTTCCAGGCGCTGGTGCAACCCGCGCTGTTTGCACTCGACATGAGCAGCCTGTTCGAGGATGCCTATGCGGCGACGGCCTGGTTCATGATCGGCGTCCTGCAGGTCATCATCCTGCTGGCGGTGATAGGACCGTTGCAACGCTGGCGGCCGGTCGAAGCAATGGACTCGCCCGCTGACAGGGCAAGTATCCGCATTGATGTGCTCTACACGCTGATCCACCGGCTCGGGCTGTTCCGGTTGGTGCTCTTTTTTACCCTTGATCCCTGGTTTGATGCAGCCTTCGGCGCGCTGCGCACCGCCGGCTACGGCACTTTTCACCTGGACCAGCTGTGGCCCGGCGTAACCGACCAGGCCGTCGTGAGCCTGTTGATCTACCTGCTGGTGTTCGACTTTGTCGCCTACTGGACGCACCGCGGCCAGCACCAGCTGGAGTGGTGGTGGCGGCTGCATTCACTGCACCATTCACAGCGGCAGATGACGATGTGGAGCGACAACCGCAGCCACCTGCTCGACAGCATCCTGATCGACAGTGTCGTCGTGGTCGTCGCGCAGCTGATCGGCGTGGCGTCGGACCAGTTCATCCTCATCGTCGCGCTGACGCAACTGAGCGAAAGCTTCCAGCATGCCAATGTGCGGCTCTGGTTTGGCCGGGTGGGCGAGCGGCTCTGGGTCAGCCCGCGCTTTCACCGGTTGCACCACAGCATCGGCATCGGTCACGAAACGCCGGTCCTGGCAAGCCCCATCGCAGTACGCGAAGCGACAAGCTTGGGGGCGTTTCCATCAGTCGGGGCCACGGAACCGGCTTTGCCGGGCCGCAGGCGCAGCGCCCCCCCGGGGGGCAGCGAACCACACGAAGTGGGGAGCGTGGGGGTTTTTAAACTCGGCGGGAAAAATTTCGGCGTGCTGCTGCCGTGGTGGGACATGTTGTTTGGCACAGCCAATTTCGAGCTTCGCTATGACCCGACCGGTGTGCGCGACCAGGTCGAGAGGCATCGCGACTACGGCAGCGGTTTCTGGTCGCAGCAGTGGCTGGGCATGAAGCGGCTGTTCGGTCGGGCATGACGCTTTCATGAACACCATGCTTGATTCCTTCTGGCGGGCGGTGATGTACTGCCTGCATCCTCGCGTCATCGCGCTGTCGATCCTGCCCGTCATCATCATGGGCGTGCTGTCGCTGACGCTGGGCTACTTTTACTGGGAAGACGCCTTGGTCGCAGTGCGCGGCAGCCTGGAAAGCTTCGAGCTGGTCAATGCCATGGTGCACTGGCTTGACGGCATCGGGCTCGGCAGCCTGCGCCTGGTGCTGGCGCCGGCGTTGGTGCTGTTCCTGGCCATTCCGGTGATCGTCGTCGCGACTCTGCTGCTGGTAGCGGTATTCATGACGCCCAGCATGGTGGTGCTGGTGGCAAGCCGGCGGTTCCCCCAGCTGGAGCGCAAAAAGGGTGGCTCGATGCTCGCCAGCATCATCTGGTCGCTGGGGTCGACCTTGCTGGCCATCGTGGCGCTGGTGGCGACGGTTCCGCTCTGGCTGGTGCCGCCGCTGATTTTGATCCTGCCGCCGCTGATCTGGGGCTGGCTGACTTATCGCGTCATGTCCTACGATGCTTTGGCGGACCACGCCAGCCGCGAGGAACGCGAGCAGTTGTTCCGCGAAAACCGCCTGCCTCTGCTCGGCATCGGCGTGCTGAGCGGCTACCTTGGCGCGGCGCCCAGCCTGCTCTGGGCCTCAGGCGCCATGTTCATCGCCATGGCGCCAATCCTGGTACCGCTGGCGATCTGGATCTACACCCTGGTGTTCGCCTTTTCATCGCTCTGGTTTGCCCATTACTGCCTGGCCGCGCTGGAGCAGCTTCGCAAGCGAAGCAATGCTGCAGCGCAGGCGCTCTCAGCACAAGCTGCTACAGAATTAATAGTTGGCGAGTCGCCCGCGCCGGTTTTTTCCACACTGTCAGGCGGCGTCCCGCCGGACTCCACCACCAAACTCCAGGACCCTTTTGCATGACCCCTTCATTCGGACTCATCATCATTGGCGATGAAATTCTTTCAGGCAAGCGCACCGACAAGCATTTGCCCAAAGTCATCGAACTGCTGGCAGCCAGGGGTCTGGCGCTGGCCTATGCTGAGTATGTCGGCGACGACCCGGAGCGTATCACCGCGACGCTGGCGCGCACCTTTGCCGCCAGCCGCGCGTCGGGTGATGTGGTGTTCTGCACCGGCGGCATCGGCGCGACGCCGGACGACCATACCCGCCAGTGCGCCGCCCGGGCGCTGGGCGTGGAACTGGCGCTGCATCCCGAAGCCAGGCGGCTGATCGAGGAACGCATACGCGACACGGCCAAAGAGCAGGGCGCCGCCTACGAGCCCGACCGCCATGACAACCTGCACCGCCTGAACATGGGCGTGTTTCCAGTCGGTGCCCAGATCATTCCCAATCCCTACAACAAGATTCCCGGTTTTACCTGCCAGGCCGGGCAGGGCGCGGTGCATTTTGTACCCGGCTTTCCTGTCATGGCCTGGCCAATGGTCGAGTGGGTCTTAAACAACAGCTATGCCCACTTGCACCAGGCGACTTGCGCTGTTGAAAAATCCGTCATCGTGATGGGATCGATGGAAGCCGCGCTGACCCCTTTGATGCTGTCAATTGAAGCCGAGCACGCCGGCGTGAAGGTGTTCAGCCTGCCCAGCGTCGACCATCCAGAATATGGGCGTCATATTGAACTTGGCGTCAAAGGGACGGCGGATGCCGTCAACCGCGCTTATCCCGCTTTGCTGGCAGGCTTGCACAAGTTCGATCTTAAGCTTGGCCCCGAATTGGTGCGATAACAAGAAAAATGCCGTATTGAGACCATATATGCACCATACAAGTGCATTTTAAGCTTAATTTTTAAAACTGCTGTTTCAAAACAAGTCAATCGACATTCAGTAGCGACAATAGCAGCGGCACAATGACGGGTTTGGCAAAACCCCGGTGTACCCGGCTTTGGCACAAAAAGTGCATTCAAAAAATTGAGCCGAATTTTTAAACCACCATCCAGTACAGGAGATTTTGATGGCAAAGACCGTCGCAGACGTCATGAACATGGTCAAGGAAAACGAAGTCAAGTTCGTTGACTTCCGTTTTACCGACACCCGGGGCAAACAGCACCACACCACGGTGCCCGTGTCTCACTTTGATGAAAACAAATTCACCGACGGTCATGCATTTGACGGTTCGTCCATCGCCGGATGGAAAGGCATTGAAGCCTCGGACATGCAACTGATCCCCGATCCGAACACGGCCAATATTGATCCGTTCTTTGAGGAAACGACGCTGATCATGACGTGCGACGTGATCGAGCCAACGGATGGCAAGGCCTACGAGCGTGATCCGCGCTCCATCGCCAAGCGCGCAGAAGCCTACCTGAAGTCCACCGGTCTGGCCGACACCGCCTACTTCGGACCAGAACCTGAGTTCTTCATCTTCGACGGTGTGCGCTGGAGCACCGAGCCGGGCCACAGCTTCTACGAAATCGAAGAGTACGAAGCACCGTGGAACAGCGGCACCAAGCTCGAAGGCGGCAACCGGGGCCACCGTCCGACCGTCAAGGGCGGCTATTTCCCCGTGCCTCCGGTTGATAGCACGCAGGACATGCGCGCCGAAATGTCCCTGATCCTCGAATCACTCGGCATTCCGGTCGAGGTGTTCCACCATGAAGTCGCTGGCGCTGGCCAGAACGAGATTGGCACGCGTTTTTCGACCCTGGTCGAGCGCGCTGACTGGACCATCCTGCAAAAGTATGTGGTGCACAACGTGGCCAACGCCTACGGCAAGACCGCCACCTTCATGCCCAAGCCTTACGCTGGCGACAACGGCTCGGGCATGCATGTGCACCAGTCGGTGTGGAAAGATGGCAAAAACCTGTTTGCTGGGGACGGCTATGCCGGATTAAGCGATTTTGCGCTGCACTACATCGGCGGCATCATCAAGCACGCCCGTGCCTTGAACGCCATCACCAACCCCGGCACCAACAGTTACCGCCGCCTGGTGCCGCACTTCGAGGCTCCGGTCAAACTGGCTTACTCGGCCAAGAACCGCTCGGCGTCGATCCGCATTCCTTACGTGGCCAACCCCAAGGGCCGCCGCGTCGAAGCGCGCTTCCCCGATCCGCTGATGAACCCTTACCTGGGCTTTGCGGCCCTGTTGATGGCCGGCATGGACGGCGTGGAAAACAAGATCCACCCCGGCGAAGCTGCCACCAAGGACCTGTACCATCTCCCGCCGGAAGAAGACAAACTGGTACCCACCGTCTGCCACAGCCTGGACCAGGCGCTGGAAGAACTGGACAAGGACCGCGCCTTCCTGACCAAGGGCGGCGTGTTCACCGACAGCATGCTCGATGCCTACATCGAGTTGAAGATGGGCGAAGTCAACCGCACCCGCGTTGAAGTCGCGCCGGTCGAATTCGACATGTACTTCTCGCTGTAAGCACGGCCCAGCCGCTGGCTTCCCTGGCAAGCAGGAAGGCCAGCGACGTATGAAAAAAGGATGGCGTCTGCCATCCTTTTTTCATGGGCGTGTGGAATAGATGCGCTGCAGATTTCGCATTTTTTCCGCTTTGACGCATACTCTCAGGCGATTCTTGTCTCCATCCCGCACACTGCATGCAAGCGGCTCCAGACGCTGGACATTTTCCTATGAACAACATCTCATTCCCGTATTCCCTGCCATCCCTTTCCAGCCTGTCGCTGGTGTCGCTGCTGTTGCTTGGCCCCGGCTCCATTGCCTGGGCGCAACAGATTTTTCGCTGCGCCGGCCTTGGTGGCGCAGCGCCTGAATACATCAACAACGTCAAGGATGCGCAATCGCGCAACTGCAAAGAGGTTTCCGGCGGCAATGTCACGGTAGTGCAGGGTACGCCGGTTCCAAAAGCGCCTGCGCGCGTGGCCACCAGCCCGGCAGCGGGAAATTCGCGTGCGGACAGCAACCCCGACCAGCGGGCGCGCGACAGCGATTCGCGCATCATCCTGGAGTCGGAACTCAGGAAATCCGATGCCCGGCTGGCCGAACTGCAAAAGGAATACAACAACGGCGAGCCAGAGAAGCAAGGTATCGAGGGTCGCAACTACCAGCGTTACCTTGACCGTGTCAGCGACCTGAAAGACAGCATTGCGCGCAGCCAGAGCGACGTTGCCGGCCTGAAGCGCGAGATTTCCCGCTTGCCGGCAGCAAATTAAGCCGGGTGGATCGGCTTCTGGATGAAAATGGACGCTTGAAAAAGCCATCCGCCCCCACCTTTGTGTCTTCCTTCCCGGCTTCGGGCACCATCCGTTTCCAGGCCTTTGACCTGCTGGCCACACTGGTTGCGGTGGTCCGCACCGATGGCTGCGTGGTGTTTGCCAATGCCGCCCTCGAAGACGCCCTCGGCACCTCGCGCCGGACCATCGAGGGCTCGCAACTGCCCGAATGCTTCACCGAGCCGCAGATCCTCAAGCATGCGCTGGAAGGCGCGGGCAGCAATGAATTTGCCGCGCTGCGCTATGACGCCTGGCTGCGGCGCCTGAACCATGAGCCGATGCCGGTGCATGTCGTGGTCGCGCAGACCGACACGCCTGGCGAAGCCATCGTGGAAATGCTCCCGCTGGAGCAGCAGGCCAAGCAGGACCGCGAGGAACGCCTGATTGACCAGGCACAGGCCAACAAGGAACTGATCCGCAACCTGGCGCACGAAATCAAGAACCCGCTGGGCGGCATTCGCGGCGCGGCGCAACTGTTGCAGATGGAAATCGGCAAGGACTTGACCGAATACACGCAGGTGATCATTCATGAAGCCGACCGGCTGCAGACGCTGGTGGACCGCCTGCTGGCGCCGCACCGCCGGCCCCACCTGGTGGGCGACGTGAACATCCACGAGGTCTGCGAGCGGGTTCGTTCACTCATCCTGGCGGAGTTTCCCAAGGGGCTGCGGGTGGTGCGCGACTACGACACGTCGATTCCCGAATTTCGCGGCGACAGCGAGCAGCTGATTCAAGCCGTGCTGAACATTGCCCACAATGCGGCCCAGGAACTGGCCGAACACATCACGGCAGGAGCCGCGACCATCACTTTCAGGACGCGGGTTGCGCGGCAGATAACTTTTGGCAAGAAACGCTATCGACTGGCACTGGAATTGCATGTGATTGACAATGGGCCGGGTGTTCCGGACTCCATCAAAGACCGTATTTTCTATCCCCTGATTTCAGGGCGTGAAGGCGGTTCGGGGCTGGGGCTGACACTGGCGCAAACCTTTGTCCAGCAACACCACGGTTTGATCGAGTGCGAAAGCCGGCCCGGCCATACAGACTTCAAGCTGCTGATACCGCTGCCCTGAAGTCTGCTGTCTTTCATCAAAGATAACCACGCTCGAAGCAAAGGGACCCCAAAGCATGAAACCGATCTGGATTGTTGACGATGACCAGTCCATCCGGTTTGTTCTGGAAAAAGCGCTGCTGCGCGAAGGTCTGCCCACGCGCAGCTTCACCAATCCGCGCGAAGTCCTGGCGGCGCTCGAGGTTGCCACCGAAGGCGACGGACCGCAAATCCTGGTCAGCGACATCCGCATGCCCGGTGGCTCGGGTTTGGACCTTCTTGAAAAGGTCAAGGCCAGGCTGCCTGGCCTGCCGGTCATCATCATGACGGCCTTTTCCGACCTGGACAGCGCCGTGTCGGCCTTTCAGGGCGGGGCGTTCGAATACCTGCCCAAGCCTTTCGATCTTCACAAGGCGGTCGAGCTGATCCGCCGCGCCGTGGAGGAAAGCCAGCGCGAGGAAGTGGCCGAGGAACGCATGGCCGCCGCGCCCGAGATGCTGGGCCAGGCGCCGGCAATGCAGGACGTGTTTCGCGCCATTGGCCGGCTGAGCCAGAGCATGGTCACGGTGATGATCACCGGCGAATCGGGCTCGGGCAAGGAACTGGTGGCACGTGCGCTGCACAAGCATTCGCCACGCGCCAACGGACCGTTCATCGCCATCAACACCGCCGCCATCCCGAAGGATTTGCTGGAAAGCGAGTTGTTCGGCCATGAGCGCGGCGCCTTCACCGGCGCGCAGACGCTGCGCCGTGGCCGCTTCGAGCAGGCGGACGGGGGAACGCTGTTCCTTGATGAAATCGGCGACATGCCGTTCGACCTGCAGACCCGGCTGTTGCGTGTGCTCAGCGATGGCAATTTCTACCGCGTGGGCGGGCACAACGCCGTCAAGACCAATGTGCGGGTGATTGCCGCCACGCACCAGGACCTGGAGCAGCGCGTCAAGGAAGGCGGCTTTCGCGAAGACCTGTTTCACCGCCTGAACGTGATTCGCCTGCGCCTGCCGGCGCTGCGCGAGCGGCGCGAGGATGTATTCATGCTGACGCGGCACTTCCTGCAGCAAAGCGCCAAACAACTCGGCGTCGAGCCCAAGCGCATTTCAGAGGCGGCTCTGCAGCAGCTGAGCCTGTTCGGTTTTCCCGGCAATGTGCGCCAGTTAGAGAATATCTGCCATTGGCTGACCGTCATGGCGCCGGCCCAGGTGATCGAACCCAAGGACCTGCCACCCGAAGTGCTCGGCTCGACGCCGGAGTGGAAATCCAGCGCGCAGCTGGCTGAAAAAACCGACTTGTCGCGGCAGGAACCTACCAGCGATACCTTCAGGCCGACCGTCGTCGCGTATCCGTCCGAATTCCCCGCGCTGCCAGCGCAGGCGGTGCACGCAACCGTTACCGAGAACGGCGCACTGCCATCGGCATGGGAAACCGGCCTGGAGGCCGAGGCGCTGGCCTTGCTGGTGTCGGGCCGCAGCGATGTCTGGGATGTGCTGACGCGCCGGTTTGAATCCCGCCTGATCCGGACCGCGCTGTCCAACACGAACGGCCGGCGCATCGAGGCGGCGCACAAGCTCGGCATCGGACGCAACACCATCACACGCAAGATACAGGAACTTAATCTTGAATGAATAAGTGGTTTTGCGCATGCCCCGTATGCGCTAGTAGCTATTTTCTTGATAGCAAGTTACATTTTTCCGCGAACTGATCAAGTTCATAGAGAAGTCATGTCTTGCGTTGCGGTTCCCATGCCGCCGTGACGTGCTCCTTGACCTGGCTTGCGCCGCTTCAGGTACTTTGCAAACAGGCCGTTTTCTGCATGGCCCAGCCCAACGAGTTGCTGCCGCCGTTGAGCTTGGTCTTCAGGGTCCGGAACAAAGGCACAGTTTTTCAACTCGGTGTCGAGCAGTCAGCGCGTGTTCAGGATGGCTGTGTAAACATCGGGTTGAAGTTTAGTCGTGCCACTGCAAAAGCGATCCAGGTCGATAACTGCCAGCCGACACCTTCGCCCACTTGCGATCCCTTTGCCATCGCATGCTCCCGCAGGTTGCCCGCATCGCCCGCGAGCTTTTGGAGTCACTGATTTTGTCTATAAGCTCTTGAGGGTTGAGAGAAACTCTTGGGCCAAAACATCTGTCAACCCCGCGTTCTGGTTGACTGCCGATTGCACCAGGACAATATGCCTCTGCTCTGATACCTGTGCAATTTCGATGATCTGCAGCTTTGGATCCGCCAGCCACCGGCTGCCGTTGAGGAGAGGAAGAATCGACACACCCAGGTCTGACCGGATGAGCTCCACAATCGTTTCGATTGAATTGAGTTCCAGAAATTCGTTAGGTTTGATTCGCAGCTTTCGCAACGTACGTTCAACGATCTGCCCGGTGAGCTCCGTGCGGTCGAAACGCAGGAAGGGATGAGACTTCAATCCGGATTGCACCGTTTTTTCGCTCGCCTTTCGGGGGCAGACCAGCACCATGGGCTCCGAGTACAAGGCTGTCCAGGCCAAACCCGACCCGCTTTGTCCGGGATCACGAACCACCACAGCGGCATCCAGTTCTCCCGAACCGACCTTGGACAGCAACTCAATGGATTTGGCGGCACTGATGTGCAGATCCAGCGATGGATGACGTGCTCTCACCGCCAGGCAGGCACGCACCAATGACCGGACCGTTGAGACAACAGCGCCAAGATTGACGGTTCCTGACAAGGTTTCCGTGCCTGCGGCACTCAACAGCTTTTCATACTGGGCGATGAGATGCTTGATCTTTGGAAGCAACTCCCGCCCCGTTCCGTTGAGCGTTATCACCTTGCCCTGCCGTTCGAACAGCGGCCGACGCATCTCTCCTTCCAACACCCGCATCTGCAAACCTACGGCGGCCTGCGTCAGGGCGACCTTGAGTGCTGCAGCCGCGAAGGAGCCCTCGGTTGCTACGGAAACGAATGTTTTGAGTGTGCGAATACTGCTCATTGAATGGCGTTTTCAGAGGGGGCAAAGACAAATTCTGAATAAAGTTTTTCTTTATCATAAAGCGAAAATAACTCGATTGATTTTTTTGTTGAGGATTCGATAATTATCTGTATCCACTACGTCACATGGCTTGTTCCAAAGGATACACAGATGAAATTTTTCCCTGCAGTGTTGCTGTTTGCATATGCTGTCTTGGCCGGGTCATTGGTACATGCTCAGAGCTACCCGGACAGACCTGTACGCATCATCATCCCGTTTCCACCCGGCGGCGCGACGGACACACTTGCGCGGGTGGTGTCCCAAAAAATGGGTAAGACACTGGGCCAGACCATCATCGTTGAAAACCGCGCGGGCGCGACCGGGGCTATTGGTTCGGACGCGATCGCCAAGGCGGCGCCGGATGGCTACAACCTTTTGCTGGCGACTTCATCGACCCATGCCATCGCCCCGGCCATCAACTCACGTCTGCCCTACGACGTGGCACGGGACTTCACACCCATCACGCAGCTGGGCAGCGCCGCCGCCATCTTGCTGGTGCCGAATAATTCGCCAGCCAAGTCTGTGCAAAATCTGGTCGACATCGCACGCAAGAATCCGGGGCGCCTTAACTATGGATCCAGCGGAAAGGGCTCGTATTCGCATCTGGTGGCCGCGATATTTCAAGCCAAGACGAACACCTTGATGACGCACATTCCCTATAAGGGAACAGCGGCTGTGATTCCCGACATGATTGGGGGAAGCATTGACTTCATGTTTGAATCAATCTCGGTGGCCTTGCCGCGTGTTCGCGAAGGTCAGCTTCGAGCGTTGGGTGTGACCTCTCCCAAACGCACCCCACTGGCTCCCGAATTTCCGGCAATTTCCGAAACGGTGCCGGGCTTTGAGTCACTTGTGTGGTATGGACTGTATGGGCCCAAAGGCATGCCGGAAGACATTGTTCAGCGGATCAACGCAGCTGCCAACCAGGCACTTGACGATGCAGAGGTAAAGGCGCAATTCACCCGACTCGGAATTGACCCGGCCGGGGGTACACCACAACAGTTCACGCAAATGGTCGTTGCTGATTCAGCCAAATGGAAGCGTATTGCGACTGAACTAAAGGTAGCGCTGGACTGAAAAGAATCACGCATGCCCCGTGCAAATGCATCTCGACCCCATAAATCCTTGCCTCAAGTTAAAAGCTCGACTTTTTGCATACATCAGGGGTTTGTGGCACTCCCGGCAGCACAAGCTGGGCGGTTGATTTTGCGCAGGGAAACAATGCCATGGATGGGGAGATGGGCACAGCTGTCGCAACGATCATCACTCAAGCCGTTGGCAATGGAATTGGGAGCGATGCATTTGTCATTCGCCCTGATGGCGAGGCGTTGCAGGGACGCAATACCTCGGGTGGCGTGCTTCAAGACTGAATATCCGGAGTTTTCCCGCAAAAACTGGCAGCAGCGGCCCCATAGCCCGCACCTTTGCGCTGTTAGAAAAGGCCTTTTTCCCTTGGGGATTCGCGCCGAATGTGGGTGAAGTTTTCCTGCCGGGTGCCTGCAGGCTCCGGGCTCCGGTGCCTCAAGTGTCCTGCCCGACCGTCACAAGCTGCTGCAGATTTTTGAATATCGACATTTATTTTTTTGGAAATGAAACATTGCAAATTATCCTGTTTTGACAAGGCAGGAGTATTCCTGCGATGCTGTTTCAACCATCTTTTCGGGCGGCTTCACCTGCCTCTTTTACTTACCTGTCCAGGAACCATTCATATGCGTTTTTTCTCCAACTTTTATCGTTTGCTGGGGGGGGTCTGTCTCATCGCCGCATCAGCGACCACGCAGGCGCAAGCCTGGCCCGAGCGGCCTGTGCGGCTTGTGGTGCCATTTCCCGCAGGCGGCGCAACCGACCTCGTGGCACGGGTCATCGCGCAGCGAGTGTCCAGGGACATGGGCCAGCAGGTCATTGTGGACAACAAGGCCGGCGCGGGCGGCACCATCGGGGCGGCAGAGGCTGCCAAGGCAGTGGCGGATGGCTACACCCTGCTGTTGACGACCAGCAGCACGCACGCCATCTCGCCCCACCTCATGCCACGGTTGCCCTACGACGCCCTCAAGGATTTCACACCCATCGCGCATCTGGCCGATGCGGCGAGCGTGGTGCTTGTGACGCCGTCGCTCCCGGTCAAAACGGTGGCCGAACTGATCGACTATGCCAAAAAGCATCCCGGCCAGCTCAACTACGCCAGCAGCGGCAACGGCACCATCGTGCACTTGACGACCGAGGCCTTCAAGGCCCAGGCGGGCGTGTTCATCACCCACGTTCCCTACAAGGGCACGGCTCTGGCCATTCCCGATGTGATTGCCGGCTCGGTGCAGGTGCTGATCGATGCCATTCCCTCAGGCATGCCGCATGTCAGGAGCGGGCGTCTGCGTGCCCTGGCCGTCACCGGCGACAAGCGCTCGACCCTGGCGCCCGAACTGCCGACTGTGGCCGAGGCAGGCCTGCCGGGTTTCTCATCCGTCACTTGGTTCGGGCTGTATGCACCGCGCAATCTGAAGCCTGAGTTGGTGGCGCGTGTGCACGACGCATTCGAAAAAGCCGCCCACGCACCTGACGTGGTGGAAAGCCTGGCCAAACTTGGCGTGGAACCTGCGCCATTGGGTGCGCCCGCACAGTTCGCCGCCATGGTGTCTGCCGACAGCCAGCGCTGGGCGCGCATCATTCGCGACCGCAAAATCAACCTTGAATAAACAACACATCATGAAGACTTCATCCAAGCTCGACTTCACCAATCCTTATCCTTCGGCCCGCTCTGCGGTGCTGGGGCGCAATGTGGTCAGCACCTCGCAGCCGCTCGCTGCACAGGCCGGCCTGCGCATGCTGCTGGCCGGCGGCAATGCCGTTGATGCCGCCATCGCCACTGCCATGGCGCTGACCGTCGTCGAGCCGACCGGCTGCGGCCTGGGCAGCGATGGTTTTGCCATCGTCTGGGACGGCAAGGAACTGCACGGCCTGAACGCCTCGGGCCGCTCGCCAGCGGCCTGGTCCGCCGACCGATTTGCCGGCCAGGGCGCCATGCCCGACAAGGGCTGGGACGCCGTCACCGTGCCCGGTGCGGTTTCCGCCTGGAGCGCACTTTCGCGCCGGTTCGGTCGCCTGCCGTTCGCCGATCTGGCCCAACCTGCCATTGACTGCGCGCGCAACGGCTTTGCGGTGTCGCCGATCATTTCGCATCTGTGGGCAATGGGCGGCGCGCGGCTGGGCGACCAGCCAGGTTTTGCCGAATGCTTTCTGCCCGGTGGCCGCGCCCCTCATGCTGGCGAGGTGTTTCGAAGCGAAGCCCATGCCAGCACGCTCGAAGCCATTGCCGAAAGCCATGGCGAGTCGTTTTACCGGGGTGCGCTGGCCCAACGTATTGCTGCGCATGCGCGGGAACATGGCGGGGTGCTGACCGAGGACGATCTGGCGAAGCACAGCGCCGACTGGTGCGGCACGCTGGCGCAGCCTTTCGCCGGTTCCGTGGTGCACGAGTTGCCGCCGAACGGGCAGGGCATTGCCACGCTGATGGCGCTGGGCATGATGCAATCCCTGGGTATTGGTCAACAGCCGGTTGATCATGTGGACACGGTGCACCTGTCGATTGAGGCGATGAAGCTCGCACTGGCAGACCTGTACCAGTACAACGCCGACATTGACGCGATGCAGATACCGCCCAGTGCGCTGCTGGAACCGGCCTATCTGGCCGAGCGCGCCAGACTGATTGACCGCAACCAGGCCGGCGACCCCGGTCATGGCACGCCCAAGCCAGGCGGCACCGTGTATGTGGCGGCGGCGGATGCTTCCGGGATGATGGTGTCTTTCATCCAGTCCAACTACATGGGTTTTGGCTCGGGCATCGTCGTGCCCGGAACCGGCATCAGCCTGCAAAACCGTGGCCATGGTTTTTCCCTGGCGCAGGGACATGCCAATCAGGTCGGTCCGTCCAAGCGTCCTTCCCACACCATTATTCCGGCGTTCGCCATGCATGCCGACGGCACGCCGCAAATGGCGTTTGGCGTGATGGGCGGACCGATGCAGTCCCAGGGCCATGTGCAAATGGCCTTGCGTGTGCTGCACTATGGGCAGAATCCGCAGGCGGCAGCCGATGCCCCCCGCTGGCGTGTGACGGGGGGTCGTCAGGTGGCGGTCGAGCCGGGCTTTGATGCCGCCGTGGTCAGTGGGCTGGTTGCGCGCGGGCATGAAGTCACCGTCGAGCGCGGCAATGGCGTGTTCGCATTCGGTGGCGCGCAGCTGGTATTCAGGCAGGGGGATGGCTATATTGCCGGCTCCGACCCCCGCAAGGACGGCCAGGCCGTGGCGTTTTGAAGTCATGGGCATCGACCTGATCCTTGTCGCGGAGTTGCTGGTGCTGGGCTGCATTTCCGGCTTCCTGGCCGGCCTGCTGGGCATCGGCGGCGGCATGCTGCTGGTGCCGGCGCTGACTTACCTTGCCACCGCGCAAGGTTTTCCGGCGGGCTATGTCGTGAAGATGGCGGTCGCCACTTCGCTGGCAACCATTTTGTTCACATCGCTGGCCTCCGTGCGTGCCCACCACAAGCGCGGCGCCGTTCGCTGGGATGTCGTCAAGCTGCTTGCGCCGGGCATTGTGGCCGGTTCGCTGCTGGGCGCGCAGATTGCCAGGCTGCTCTCCAGCAAAACACTGGCCCTTGTTTTTGCTGTTTTTGTCACCTATTCGGCAGTGCAGATGTTCATCGACAAAAAGCCCAAGCCATCACGGCAATTGCCGCAAGGCGCTGGCATGTTCGGCGCCGGTACGCTGATCGGTACGCTGTCGTCGCTGGTCGGTGCAGGTGGCGGTTTTATCTCGGTGCCGTTCATGGCCTGGTGCAATGTGGCCATTCACACGGCCGTGGCGACTTCGTCGGCATTGGGATTTCCGATTGCGCTGGCCGGCACCATCGGCTACCTCATTGCAGGCTGGAACCTGCACGGCGTGCCTCAAGGCAGCTTTGGCTACCTTTACCTGCCTGCGCTGGTGCTGATTGCAGTGACCAGTGTCATTTTTGCGCCTTTGGGTGCCCGGGCGGCTCACACCCTCAATGTCAGGCAGCTCAAGCGCGCGTTTGCCTGCCTGCTGTTCGTGTTGGCTGCGTATATGGCGAGCCGGGGGCTGGCGGCCTGACGATGCGCGCTGAAATTATTGTCAGAATAGCCTCTGGCGCACGGTCTATGGGTGCTATCTGCTATTTTTTTTATAGTCAAGCGAGTTCCACCACCACCGGCACATGGTCGCTGGGCCGCTCGTTCTTGCGTGGCAGCTTGTCAATCACGCAACTGCGGACCAGTGGCTTGAGCGGATCGCTGACCAGGATGTGGTCGATCCGCAAGCCCCTGTTTCGCCGGAAGGCAAACTCCCGGTAATCCCACCAGGAATAGCTTTTCTCCGGCTGGTCGAACATGCGGAAGGCGTCCGTCAGGCCGAGCTTGACCAAGGCCTGGAAATGCAGCCGTTCTTCGCTGGTGTGGTGGATGGTTTCGCGCAGGCCTTCGGGGTCAAAGCTGTCGCGGTCGTCGGCAGTGATGTTGAAGTCGCCCAGCAGCACCAGATTCGGATGCTGGGCCAGTTCGTCCCGCAGCCAGTGGCGCAGGCTCTCCAGCCACTTCATCTTGTAGTCGAACTTCTCGCTGCCCGGCGACTGGCCATTGACGAAGTAGCCGTTGACGACCCGGATTTCACCGGTGGGCATGTCCACCGTGGCGGCAATGACGCGCGATTGTTCGTCGGTGAAGCCGACGATGTTCTTTACAACGTTGCGAGCCGGCGTGCGGCTCAGGATGGCGACGCCGTTGTAGGTTTTTTGGCCGAACACCGCACTGTGGTAGCCAGCGGCTTCAAGTGCAGCCATGGGGAACTTGTCGTCGCTGAGCTTGAGTTCCTGCAGGCACAGCACATCGACCGGATGGGCCGCGAGCCAGTCGAGCACCTGCGGCAGCCGTACCGTCAGTGAGTTGATGTTCCAGGTGGCAATTTTCATCGGAATAGAAGCCTTGGTGCGGCGGTGAAGTGGAACAAGGTTTTGATCAAGGGGGCAAGTTTCGCATTATTCGTGTGGCTTGCGGCCGGCCGGTATTTTCTGGTGGGCAGGGCAGCAGTGCCTAGCGGCATGTACTGCTTACACCTTGCGACGACCTTCGCTTGCGCAAGGCTTGCAAGCCAGTGCGTTGGTTGATTACCATTCCATCAGGCCGGGTTTTATTGTTTTTCATCATGGCATGCACCGTGCAGCTCAGCCGGCCCGGTTGAAGTTCAAAAGGTCTGCCCATGAACATTGCTGCTTGTCCGATAGACGACGTTTGCGCTGACATGGCTTTGCCGGCACAGTGCGGCGCCGGCCTTGCGCAGGCAAGTGCATGGGCTGCGCTGTCCGGAAGCGTCGGGCACGGGTGCTTGCCGTGGCAGTCGACTGGCTGGATGAGAAGCCTCATTGCCGCCATCTTGCTGGTGCTGGTCGCAGGCACCAGCCACGGTGCACCGGTGCTTGTGCTTGAAGTCCACGATGCCATCGGCCCGGCCAGCGCCGACTACCTGATTCGCGGCCTGTCCAGGGCCAAAACGGCCAATGCGCCGCTGGTCGTGATCTCGCTCGACACGCCGGGCGGACTGGACACCTCGATGCGTCAAATCATCCAAGCGATGCTGTCTTCACCGGTGCCGGTGGCGGTGTTCGTCAGTCCCGAAGGTGCGCGGGCCGCCAGCG
The DNA here is from genome assembly GCF_015752225.1 of Polaromonas sp. CG_9.11. Taxonomy (NCBI): domain Bacteria; kingdom Pseudomonadati; phylum Pseudomonadota; class Betaproteobacteria; order Burkholderiales; family Comamonadaceae; genus Polaromonas; species Polaromonas sp. CG_9.11. The sequence continues at coordinate 36,748 of NZ_JADOVE010000009.1, read as the reverse complement.
CGGGAACCTATATTTTGTATGCCGCGCACATGGCCGCCATGACGCCGGCCACCACGCTGGGCGCAGCCACGCCGGTGGCCATTGGCCTGCCAGGTTTTGGCAGCCCGCCCGGCAACCGGCGTCGCGAAACTCCGCCGGATGACGCCAAAAATGGCAATCAGAAAGCCGGTGCGCCTGCGCAGGTGCCGGCCGCCGACGCCATGACCGCCAAGCAGGTCAACGATGCGGCCGCTTTCATTCGCGGCCTGGCGCAGCAGCGCGGGCGCAATGCCGAATGGGCTGAACGCGCGGTGCGCGAGTCGGTCAGCCTGACAGCCAGCGAGGCGCTGCGCGAAAAAGTGATCGACGTGATCGCCCGCGACGTGCCCGATTTGCTGGCGCAGATCGACGGCCGCACGGTGCGTGTGCAGGGCGTCGAGGTGACGCTGGCCACGCGTGGACTGGATTTCGAGACCGTCCGGCCCGACTGGCGACAGCGCTTGCTGGCGGTGATTGCCAACCCGAGCTTCGCCCTGATCCTGATGATGATCGGCATCTACGGACTGATCTTCGAGTTCATGTCGCCTGGCTTCGGCGTGTCGGGCGTGACCGGCGCCATCTGCCTGTTGCTGGGGCTGTTTGCGCTGCAGATGCTGCCTGTCAACTACGCCGGGCTGGGCCTGGTGCTGCTCGGCATGGCGCTGTTCGCCGCCGAAATGCTGACGCCGGCCTTCGGCGTGCTCGGCATCGGCGGCGCCGTGGCATTCGTCTCCGGCGGCCTGTTGCTGTTCGACCGCGACCTTCCCGGTGCCGGCGTGCCGCTTGCGCTGATCATTGGTCTGGCCGCTGCCTCGGCTGCCTTTTTTTTGGTCGGCGGGCGCATGGCGCTGACGGCACGGCGACGCCCGGTGGTTACCGGGCATGAGGAAATGATCGGCGCGCCGGGAAAAGTGCTGGCCGTGGAAAACGATGGCACCGTCTGGGCGCTGGTGCATGGCGAGCGCTGGAAGGTCACCAGTTCCGACCCGCTGGCGTCGGGTCAGCAGGTGCGCGTGGTTGCGCTACGCGGGCTGACACTGGAAGTGCGCGCCCTTGCCGATTCTCCCTTGGCTTCACCGTGAAAGGATTCTGGTCATGATCTTCAACCTCAACTGGGGCCTGGGCGCCGTGCTCCTGCCGCTGCTGCTGATCCTGCTGTTCAGTTCGGTGCGCGTGCTGCGCGAATACCAGCGCGGTGTGGTGTTCCAGCTGGGCCGTTTCTGGCGTGTCAAGGGCCCGGGGCTGGTGCTGGTCATTCCGGGCATCCAGCAGATGGTCCGTGTGGATTTGCGGGTGGTGACGATGGATGTGCCGCCACAGGACGTGATCTCGCGCGACAACGTCTCGGTCAAGGTGAACGCGGTGGTGTTCTTTCGCGTTGTCGATCCACAAAAGGCCATCATCCAGGTGGAGAATTTCCTGATGGCCACCAGCCAGCTGGCGCAGACCACCTTGCGCGTGGTGCTTGGCAAGCACGAACTGGACGAGATGCTGGCCGAACGCGAACGGCTCAACCTGGACGTGCAGAAAATCCTCGATGCCCAAACCGATGCGTGGGGCATCAAGGTCACAAATGTCGAGATCAAGCACATCGACCTGAACGAATCGATGGTGCGGGCCATTGCGCGCCAGGCCGAAGCCGAACGCGAACGCCGCGCCAAGGTCATCCATGCCGAAGGGGAAAAGCAGGCAGCATTTGCGCTGCTGGAAGCCGCAAAAATGCTGGCGCAGCAGCCCGAGGCCATGCAGCTGCGCTACCTGCAAACCATGACCCAAGTGGCTGGCGACCGCGCATCGACCATCGTGTTTCCGCTGCCGATGGATTTGCTGGGGCGGATGCTGGGCAAGGACCGGCCAGCGGCGGATCGCAGTTGATGCTGATGTCCGGGGAAAATTACAGAGGTTTTTAATGCCCTGGCGCAATAATCACGGGCGCAAGGCGCTATTAAATATGTAGCGCAGCCAGGCCGCCGAGCAACAGGCCCACGCCTGCCAGGGCAAACATGCCGTACTCCAGCCACTTCTTGCGCGTGAGCAGTGCAATTGCCGCCAGCGCAATCGAGACCTGCAGCACGGTAGTGGCTTGTGCCCAGCGGTGGTGCTGGTGCAACTGCTCGTCAGACGAGTGGTCCCAGGCGATGGCTTCGGCTTCGAGCTTTTCAGCGCTGAGCTTGATCGCGTTCTTTTCCGTTTCGTAGCGGTCAATCCTGCTCTGGTAGGCCACCTTCTTGTCGTCAGGCGCCAGGTCGCGGGCAAATTCGGTCAGTGACTGCTTGGTGCTTTTGGCCTGAAAAAAGCTCCATTGGTTGGCTGCTTCAGTTTTTTTGATGGCGGCCGTGTTTTTGTAAAGGCCGGCATTGGCCTGCGTGGCGCCGCCCTGGTAGGAAAACAGGGCGCCCACCGTGGCGATGATGGCGGTGACGACGGCAATCTGCGCAATCAAGCCGCCGCCTTTGTCGTGGCCGTCATGTCCGCCCTGCGCGGCATGCTCCAGTTCATGGTCGTGCGGGCCGTGTACGTGAAATCCTTGTCCTGACATGCTTATCTTTTCGCTTCTTTTTGATAGGTGACAAAGCTGAATTCCAGCCCGCTGGCGGCAACATGCTTCTCCCGCGCCGCTTCAATCCATGAGGCACCGAGCTGCGGCGCAAACGCATCGCCGTCAAAGTCACGGGCAATCTCGGTGACCTCGATGCGCGCGGCCAGTGGCTCGGCCTGCGCATAGATTTGCGCGCCGCCAATGACCCAGACTTCTTCGCAGGCGCTGCACTGCACCAGCGCGTCGGCCAGGCTGCTGGCGGGTTGCGCGCCGGCTTCTCGCCAGTCCGGCTGCCGGGTGATGACCACATTCGTGCGGCCGGGCAGGGGGCGAAAGCGCGCGGGCAGCGAATCCCAGGTCTTGCGGCCCATGAGGACCGGCCAGCCCTGCGTCAGGCGCTTGAAGTGCGCCAGGTCTTCGGGCAGGTGCCAGGGCATAGCGTTTTCCTTGCCGATCACGCCATTCGCTGCGCGGGCGTAGATCAGGTTGATGCGGGGCATGCGGGCCTTGTCCATCAGACGGCTACCGGCGCCTTGATGGCCGGGTGGTGCCGGTAGTCGAGGAATTCGAAGTCCTCGAACTGGTAGTCGAAGATCGAATCGGGCTTGCGTTTGAGGTGGAGCGTCGGGTAGGGCAGAGGTTCACGACCCAGTTGCAGCGCCACCTGTTCTTGATGGTTGCTGTAGATATGGCAGTCGCCGCCGGTCCAGATGAAGTCCCCCACGTCCAGGCCGCACTGCTGCGCGACCATGTGCGTGAGCAGAGCGTAGCTGGCGATGTTGAACGGCACGCCCAGGAAGATGTCGGCGCTGCGCTGGTACAGCTGGCAGCTGAGCCGGCCCTTGCCGCCAGCTTGCGTGGCGGGCGCCACATAGAACTGGAACAGCGCGTGGCAGGGCATCAGCGCCATCTTGCTAAGTTCGGCGACGTTCCAGGCACTGACGATGATGCGGCGCGAGTCCGGGTTGTTCTTGAGGGTCTTGATGACTTCGGCAATCTGGTCAACGTGTCCGCCATCCGGCGTGGGCCAGCTGCGCCACTGCACGCCATAGACCGGACCGAGGTCGCCGTCCGGGCGCGCCCATTCGTTCCAGATCGTCACGCCGCGCTCGGTCAGCCAGTGGTTGCTGCTCGAACCCGTCAGGAACCACAGCAGTTCCTGGATGATGGACTTGACGTGAACCTTCTTGGTCGTGACCAGCGGAAAGCCTTCGTTCAGGTCAAAGCGCATCTGGTGGCCAAACACGCTTTTCGTTCCGGTGCCGGTGCGGTCGGCCTTGAGGGCGCCTTGCCTGTCCACAAGGCGCATGAGATCTTCGTATTGGGAGCGAATATGGCGGGTCATGGGGAAAACCAAGGAAAAAAACCTCGATTATGCCCGCCGCCTGCCGTTTTTACAGTTTCACGATCCGTCCCGGATTCATGATGTTCTGCGGGTCCATTGCGCGCTTGATGGCGTGCATCATCGACAGGGCCACAGGCGACTTGTAGGCCGGAAGCATGTCGGTTTTCAGGCTGCCAACGCCGTGCTCGGCGGAAATCGAGCCGTCAAACCGCGCCACCGAGTCGTACACCAGCGTGTTGACTTCATCTTCGTGGTTTCGCAGGAAGGCATGGGCATCGCCGCCTTCGGGTGCCTGCACGTTGTAGTGCAGGTTGCCGTCGCCCAGGTGGCCGAAGTTCACCAGCCGCACGCCGTCGATGTGCTGACGCAGCAAGGCGTCGGTCGCCGCCACGAACGCAGGTATGCGCGAGACGGCAATCGAAATGTCGTGCTTGATGTTCAGGCCTTCCTCGGCCTGCGCCAGCGGAATGCTTTCGCGGATGTGCCACAGGCCCTTGGCCTGCGACAGGTTTTCGGCCACCACGGCGTCCAGCACGCAGCCTTGGTCAAAGGCCGTTTCCAGCAATTGCTCAAAGCGTGCGCGCGCATGCGCTTCGGATTCGCTGTCGGAGTTTTCCAGCAGCACAAAATAGGGAGCCCCCACGCTCCCCACTGCGTGTGGTTCGCTGCCCCCCGAGGGGGCTGGCCTGGCTTGGGGCGGCCCGGCGCTGGCGGCCGGAGCCCCCACGCTCCCCACTGCGTGTGGATCGCTCTCCCCCGAGGGGGCTGGCCTGGCTTGGGGCGGCCCGGCGCTGGCGGCTGACGCGTCAAAAAAGGGCACGCGCAGTTGGGGGAAGTGTTTGTCCACCAGGCTCAGGGCGAACTGGCCCATCACTTCGAAACCGGTCAGGCTCGCGCCGAGGTGCTGGTGCGCCAGGCCGAGCAGCGTCACGGCCGCGTCCATCGACGGCAGGGCAGCCCACGCGGTCAGCCGCGCGGCCGGCTGCGGGTACAGCTTGAGCGTGGCGGCGGTGATGATGCCCAGCGTGCCTTCGCTGCCGACGAACAGATCGCGCAGGTCATAGCCGGTGTTGTCCTTGCGCAAGCCCGACAGGCCGTGCCAGATCTCGCCCTGCGCATTGACTACTTCGAGCCCCAGGCACAGGTCGCGCGCATTGCCGTAGCGCAGCACCTGCGTGCCGCCGGCATTGCTGGCCAGGTTGCCGCCAATGGTGCAACTGCCTTCGGCGGCCAGGCTCAGCGGAAACAGGAAGCCGGCTTTTTCAGCCGTCTGCTGCAGGGTTTGCAGGATGCAGCCGGCCTCGACGGTGACGGTCAGGTTGGCCGCGTCGATGGCGCGCACCGCGTTCATGCGCTGCAGGCTCAGCACCACCTGCGTGCCGGATTCGTCAGGCACCGAACCGACCACCAGGCCGGTGTTGCCGCCCTGCGGCACCAGGCTGGTGCCGGCGGTGGCACAGGCCTTGACGATGGCCGCCACCTCTTGCACGCTGGCCGGTCGCACCACGGCCAGCGCCTTGCCCTGCGACCGCTTGCGCCAGTCCTGGGTGTAGGCGCTCAGGTCGCCATCACACAGCACATGGGTCGCCCCGGTGATCTGGCGCAGGGTGTCGAGAAGCTCGGGTTGTGTCGTCATGGTGCAATGTCGCCAGCAAGGGCAGCAGAGGGCAGGTTTTTGAAGCGCAAGCGCACATGCTGCGCGCAGGCGATGAACAGCAGAAGGCACAGCAGCACTTCCACCATGGCCAGGTAGTTGCCTGGCGCGCGGTCGCTCCAGGCGCGCACCACGCCTTCGGTGAAGTACAGCCAGACCATCAGGCTGACCCAGCGGTAGGTGTACATGCGGTTCTTCCAGATCCCGGCCAGCGGGATGACCAGCGGCAGCACTTTGAGCGCCAGCAGCGAGCCGCCGGGGCGTATTGGGGCGAGCCACATTTCCCAGGCCAGGCCCAGCACAATCAGTCCGGCCAGGCTGCCCAGGGCCAGCAGGCGTGTCATTTCAATTTGGTTTGCTTTGTTCATCTTGGTCTTTAAGGGCAATGGCATGATACCGGGGATGAAATTTCCGCCCGCGCTTGAGGCCTTGCTCGTTGACCTGTCGCATTTTCCGTGGCGTGACACCGCCATCACCCTGCGCAACCGCTTCCGTGAAGACCGCATGGGGCTGACCGCCAGCAGCCTGACCTTCACCACCTCGATTGCGCTGGTGCCTTTTTTCACCGTGGCACTGGCCGTTTTCACCGCGTTCCCGATGTTTTCCACACTGCAGGCGGCGCTGCAGGCCTGGCTGGTCAGAAGCCTGATTCCCGACAACATTTCGCGTCAGGTGCTGGGCTACCTGACGCAGTTCAGCGGCGAAGCCAACAAGCTGGGCGGCGCCGGCCTGGCGGTGTTGCTGGTCACGGCGATTGCGCTGATCCTGACCATCGACCGCACGCTGAACAGCATCTGGCGTGTTCGCAAGCCCCGGCCGCTGGCGCAGCGGGTGCTGATCTACTGGGCGGCTGTCACGCTCGGGCCGCTGGTGCTGGGCGCCAGCCTGGCGGTGACATCGTATGTGGTGTCGGCCTCCAGCGGCCTGGTCGGCGCCTTGCCGGTCAGCGTGCGCTTCGTGCTCGATGTGGCGCAGTTTTTCCTGGTAGCCGGCGCCATGGCCGCGCTGTACCGCTATGTGCCCAACACCTATGTCAAATGGGGCCATGCCTTTGCCGGCGGCCTGTTCGTGGCGGCGGGGCTGGAGATCGGCAAGAAAGTCCTTGGCGCCTACCTGACGGCGGTGCCGACCTATTCACTGGTCTATGGCGCTTTTGCGGCCTTGCCGATCCTGCTGGTGTGGATTTATGTCTCCTGGGTGATTGTGCTGATGGGCGCGGTCATCACCGCCTACCTGCCCAGCCTGATGGCCGGTGTCTCGCGGCGCGGCAGCGCACATGGCTGGCAGTTCCAGCTGGCCATCGAAGTGTTGCAGCATTTGCACCAGGCTCGTGGCACGGCGCGCATGGGTCTGAACATTGCCGAACTCGGCGAATGGCTCGAAGTCGACGGACTCCAGCTGGAGCCGGTGCTGGAAACGCTGGTTGAACTCGACTGGATCGGCCAGCTCAACGATGCCGAGGGAAACGCCGCGTCGCGCTACCTCCTGCTGGTGGAGCCTGGCAGCACGCCGCTGGCGCCGCTGATGCAGCAATTGCTGCTCGACCGCGCGCCTTCGGTCCATAATTTATGGGAAAAAGCCGGTTGGCGCACGCTGCAACTGCACGATGCGCTATGAAAACATGAGCAAACCGATTCCTGGCTTGCAGCCTTATTTCAACCCGGTTTAACGCATGAACGATTCCGATCCATCTGCCGCCCAGTCTTTGCCAGCCACCGACGTGACCTGGATCGTCTGCCTGTGCGCGGACTGGTGCGGCCTGTGCCGTGATTACGAAACCCTTTTTACCCAGATGGCCGCGCGCTACCCGGCCTTCAGGTTTGCCTGGCTGGATATTGAAGACCAGTCCGGCCTGGTGGGCGACATCGACGTGGAAACCTTCCCGACGGTGCTGATGGCCGATGCGCAGGGCACGCAGTTTTTTGGTCCCTTGACGCCGCAGGCCAACACGCTGGCGCGGCTGCTTGATTCACTCCAAAGCGCCAGCCTGCGAGCGGCCCCCCTGGCGCTGGCGACACGGCAATTGCTCGATGCGCTGCAAGCAGCGCCTGAACTCTGGATCAACGCTTCAGACATGTAAATCCAGGTAAGGGCGATGTCCGATTGGCAGCAGGCCTTGCACCGGGCCGCGGGCAGTGCTAAACCGCGTAAGCGGCGAATCTGCTCACGCAACTGACCCCGGAAGCCGGTCGGTTTTGCCCCTTGCTGTTGTGCGATGCGTGCATTCCGCCGGAACACAAGGAATGATACAGCCATGAAAAACCTGCCATCCGCGCAAATCGATGCGCTCAAAAACGGCGTTCAGGGAACGGTCATTCCTGCCGGCGACCCGGCCTACGACAGCGCCCGCCAGGTCTGGAACGCGATGATCGACAGGCACCCCGCCGCCATCGTCCGCTGCGCCGGCACAGCCGACGTGGTCCATGCGGTGAATTTCGCCCGAGACCAGGGGCTGCCGCTGGCCCTTCGCGGCGGCGGACACAACATTGCCGGCAGCGCGGTGTGCGATGACGGCATCGTCATCGACCTGTCCCAGATGAAGGCTGTGCAGGTTGATGCCCCCGCGCGGCGCGCCCGCGTCGAAGGCGGCGCCACGCTGGCCGATTTCGACGCCGCCGCCCAGGCGCACGGCCTGGCGACGCCGCTCGGCATCAACTCGACCACCGGCGTGGCCGGCCTGACGCTGGGTGGCGGCTTCGGTTGGCTCAGCCGGAAGTACGGCATGACGATCGACAGCCTGGCGTCGGCCGACGTGGTCACGGCCACCGGCGAGGTGCTGCACGCCAGCGCCACCGAGCAGCCCGACCTGTTCTGGGCGCTGCGCGGCGGCAGCGGCAATTTTGGCGTCGTGACGCAGTTTGACTTTCACCTGCATCCGGTCGGCCCCCAGGTGCTGGCCGGCCTGATCGTCTTTGCGTTTGCCGAGGCGAAAGCGGTGCTGCGGCAGTACCGCGAATTTGCCGCGCAGGCGCCCGACGAGCTGTCGGTGTGGACGGTAATGCGCAAGGCGCCGCCGCTGCCTTTCCTGCCGCCAAGCGTCCACGGGCAGGAGGTAATTGTGCTGGCGCTGCTGTACACCGGCGACCCGGCACAGGGCGAATCGCTCGTCAAGCCGCTGCACGCATTCGGCACGCTGCTCGGCGCGCATGTCGGCGCCATGCCCTATGCAGACTGGCAAAAAGCCTTCGACCCGCTGCTGACGCCTGGAGCCCGCAACTACTGGAAATCGCACAATTTTTCGGAACTCCCGGATGGGCTGTTCGATGCTGTCATCGCCGCCATCGGGACGCTGCCATCGCCGCAGTGCGAGATATTTTTTGGCGCCCTTGGCGGCGCCACCATGCGGCCCGCGCCGGGCGCCACCGCTTACGCCCACCGGGACGCGCGCTTCGTCATGAACGTTCACGGCCGCTGGGATGACGCTGCCGATGACGCGCGCTGCATGGCCTGGGCGCGCGACTTCTTCAAGGCCTCGGCGCCCTTTGCCAGCGGCGGCGTGTATGTCAATTTCCTGACCGACGACGAGGGCGACCGGGTGAAGGCCGCCTATGGCCAGAACTATGAGCGGGTGGCACAGGTCAAGCGCCGCTACGACCCGGCCAATTTGTTCAGCACCAACCAGAACATCCGGCCCGCCTGAGCGCAACCCTGGCGCTTGCAGGCGCCCGGCGCATCCTGATGATTCTTGTGGGTTGGTACCCGGGTCGGCGTTTCGGGACCGCCGCTGGCCTGTGGATGCCGAAGGTCTCGCTGACAGGAAGAAAAACCATGAAAACCTATATTGCCCTTTGCCATTTCACCGACCAGGGAATGCGCAGTGTGAAGGACACCACGAAACGCGCCGATGCCGTCAGAGAGTTGGCAAAAAAATTCGGCGCCAGCATGAGCCAGCTCTACTGGACATCGGGCCCGTATGACCTCGTGGCGGTCATCGAAGCCGACGACGAGGAGTCTGCCAACGCGTTCGGCCTGAGCATAGGTGCTGCCGGCAACATCCGGACCGAGATGCTGCGGGCGTTTTCAAAAGAGGAAATGAACGCCATTCTGGGCAGGATGGCATAGCCTTTCTTGCCTGCCCGGGCCGTTTGCCGGCTGGCCATGCCATCGTTTGCTGGCAGTTTTTGGCTGTTCCGGGAGGCGGTTGTGCATGCTATCCAGCGCACCCGCTACCATGATCCTGCCCGTCATCGCCCTATAAACGCACCAGGGAATTTTATAAAAACAGGCCCTCCGCGCAAGGAAGAATTGCATGTGAAGCTATTGAATCAGTAGCAAAATAATGTCGGTGCGTCGGTTTTTTATCCGCAAGGGGCTGGCCTGGCAGGCAGTCATGCCTGGCGCGTATGGCGCGCCCGGTGGCGCGTCACTTCGGCACTGCGCAGGGCCGCATGCTTGGTGGTCCGGCCAGCCATTCGTTCGCGCCACATTTTGAACGACGAGCGCTTGAGCTGGCGCCGCATCAACGCAATGACTGCCGACTCGTTCAGGCCAAACTGCACGGCGATGGACTCGAAGGGCGTGCGGTCTTCCCAGGCCATTTCAATGATGCGGGAAATGTCGGCGGCGTCGGGCGGTGTGCCATGGGCCAGCAACGGGTTCATGGTTTTAAAAAATCCCGGATCGCAAACAGGGTCTGATCGGGCGCTTCGGTCATCTGGTGATGACCGACGGGCAGGCTGACCAGTTGAACGTCCTTGCCTGCATTGCGTGCAGCGGCAATCAGTCCTTGCGCGGCTTTGGGTTGCGTCATCTGGTCTTGCGCGCCCAGTACAAACAGCACCGGGCAGGTGATGGCCTGAATCGCGGCCTCGCCGTTGGCATAGCTGTCGCAGGCCTTGAAGCCCCGGTGGAACACGTTGACCTGGAGGTTGCTGGCCAGCACACGGCGGCCCAGCGCCATGCCAGCGCCATAGACCCAGGTGCCCGGACCCATGCCGGAGGGCGGTGGTGCCAGCGTGCTGCGCGAGAACACATTGACCAGTTTTAAAGCCTTCAATGGCTCATTTAGCGACGCCTCCAGCAGCGCAGGCGACACCTTCATCGGAAAGGCGGTGCCGACCAGCACCAGGTGGCTGATGCGGTCTTTCAGCCTTGACGCGGCTTCTAGCGCAATCAGCGAGCCCCAGCTGTGACCCACCAGCGCGGCGCGTTCCACGCCGGCCGCTTCAAGCAGTGCGGCAACGAAACCAGCCGCTTCCTCGACGGAAGAGGGCGCTTCGCCTGCGCTGCGGCAGTGGCCGGGCAAATCGACGGCCAGCACGTTCCAGCCGTGGTGCGCCAGGTAGCGGCTTTGCAGGCTCCAGACGCTGTGGTCATTGAGCACGCCGTGGATGAAAACAACCGTGGGCTGCTTTGCATCGAACGGCTTGCCGCCGGTGTACCCATAGGTCTTGGCGCCATTGACGAGATGTTCCATGGTCAAGCCCCCGCTTTCTCGGCCACTTTCAAGGCGCGCTTGAGGTCGTCGATCAGGTCGTCCGGGTCTTCCAGGCCGATGGACAGGCGGATCGTTCCCTGCGTGATGCCGGCGCCCGCCAGCGCCTCATTGCTCATGCGGAAATGTGTGGTGCTGGCCGGGTGGATCACCAGGCTGCGGCAGTCGCCGACATTGGCCAGGTGGCTGAAGACCTTGAGCCCCTCGACAAACGCCTTGCCCTGTTCCCGGCTGCCTTTGAGGTCAAAGCTGAACACCGAGCCAGCGCCGCGCGGCAACAGTTTTTTGGCCAGCGCATGGCTGGCGTGCGATGCGAGCAGCGGATGGCCGACGCGCGACACGAACGGATGGTTTGCCAGGAAGTCCACCACCTTTTCGCTGTTGCTCATGTGGCGCGCCATGCGCAGCGGCAGGGTTTCGATGCCCTGCAATATCAGCCAGGCGGTGTGCGGGCTCATGCAGGCGCCAAAGTCGCGCAGGCCCTCGCGGCGCGCGCGCAGCAAAAAGGCGCCGACGGTGCTTTCCTCGCTGAACACCATGTTGTGAAAGCCGTCGTAGGCCTCGGTCAGTTCGGCGAACTTGCCGGACTGGTCCCAGTCGAAGCTGCCGCCGTCGACGACCAGCCCGCCAATCACCGTGCCGTGGCCGCTCAGGAACTTGGTCGCCGAGTGGTAGACCAGGTCGGCGCCGTGCTCGAACGGCTTGATCAGCCAGGGCGAGGTCAGCGTCGAATCGACCAGCAGCGGCACCTGCGCTTCATGTGCCACGGCCGCCACCGTTGCGATGTCCAGCACTTCAAGGCCCGGATTGCCGACGGTTTCACCAAAAAAGAGCTTGGTGTGGGGCCGCACCGCCGCGCGCCAGCCGTCGATGTCCCCGGGCTTGACAAAGGTGGTGTCGATGCCAAAGCGGCGCAGCGTGTAGTGCAGCAAGTTCTGGCTGCCGCCGTACAGGGCGGTGCTGGCGACGATGTGCGAGCCGGCGCCCATCAGCGTGGCAATGCTCAGGTGCAACGCGGCCTGGCCGCTGGCTGTAGCAATCGCGCCGATGCCGCCCTCCAGCGCCGAGATGCGCTGCTCCAGCACCGCATTGGTCGGGTTGCTGATGCGCGAGTACACATGGCCGGCGCGCTCCAGGTTGAACAGGCTGGCCGCATGGTCGCTGGACTCGAAAACGAAGGACGTGGTCAGGTGGATCGGCACGGCGCGCGCGCCGGTGGCCGGGTCGGGCGCGGCGCCTGCGTGCAGCGCCAGGGTGTCGAAACCGGGGTCTGAATAACCGGGCATGAATGAAGTCTCCAGTGCAAAAAAGCTGATTTTTCAAGCGCACCCGGCCACTTCCGGGACAAGGGGTGAAAGGGCAGGGGCAAAAGCAGAGAGCGTCGAGATAATCGTTACCCTTGGTGAAGGCATTGTGGGCTATATTCAAAGCCGATTTCCACCCTGACTGGCCGTACTGCGTCACGGCGGGGACCATGAAACACATGCTGGCGCAGTCGCTGCTGCCAGAACCACCTAGGAAAAACGATGAAGGTAGCAGACATCCTGCGGGTAAAAGGCAACACGCTCTACACCGTCCAGCCTGATGAGCCGCTGGCCAAGGCCGCCGACATCATGGCCGAGAAAGACATCGGCTCGCTTGTCGTCATGGAACATGGCGACCTGGCCGGCATGCTGACCTTTCGCGAGGTGATTGTCTGCATCGTGAACAATGGCGGCGAAATTGGCCGCACGCTGGTGCGCAAGGCGATGGACGACCATCCGATGACCTGCACGCCCGACACCGAGATCGACGAGGTGCGCCGCATGATGCTGGAACGCCATGCACGCTACATGCCGGTGATGAGCCAGCGCATGCTGATGGGCGTGATCAGTTTCTACGACGTGGCCAAGGCCGTGGTGGACAGCCAGAATTTTGAAAACAAGATGCTCAAGGCCTACATCCGTGACTGGCCTGCCGAAAGCGATGCGGATCGCGACTGACACTCTGGGCTGGTTTGAACCCCGGAAAAACACTCTGGGATAATCACCGCCATGAGCGGCAATACCTTTGGAAATCTCTTCGCAGTCACCAACTTTGGTGAATCCCACGGCCCGGCCATCGGCTGCGTGATCGACGGCTGCCCGCCGGGCATGCTGCTGTCCGAGGCCGATATCCAGGGCGACCTGGACCGGCGCCGGCCCGGCACCAGCCGCCACGTCACCCAGCGCAACGAGCCCGACGCGGTCGAAATCCTGTCGGGCGTGTACCAGGGCATAACCACTGGCACGCCCATCTGCCTGCTGATCAAAAACACCGACCAGCGCAGCAAGGACTACGGCAACATCCTGGACACCTTCCGGCCTGGCCATGCCGACTACACCTACCTGCACAAATACGGCCTGCGCGACCCGCGCGGCGGCGGCCGCTCGTCGGCCCGTCTGACCGCACCCATGGTGGCGGCAGGCGCCGTCGCCAAGAAATGGCTGCTTGCGCAGTACGGCACCACCTTTCGCGGCTGCATGGCGCAGATCGGCGAGGCGGTGATTCCATTCGAGTCGTGGGAGCATGTGCCGAACAACCCGTTTTTTGCCCCCAGCGCCGACGTGTCCCACCTTGAAAACTACATGGACGCATTACGCAAGGCCGGCGATTCGTGCGGCGCGCGCATCCGTGTGGTGGCCTGCGGCGTGCCGGTCGGCCTGGGCGAGCCCCTGTTCGACAAGCTGGATGCCGACATTGCCTTTGCCATGATGGGCATCAATGCGGTCAAGGGCGTGGAAATCGGCGCCGGTTTTGGTGCGGTGACGCAGCGCGGCACCACCCACGGCGATTCGCTGACGCCTGAAGGCTTCCTGTCGAACAATGCGGGCGGCGTGCTTGGGGGCATCAGCACCGGCCAGGACCTGGAAGTGTCGATTGCCATCAAGCCGACCAGCTCCATCATCACGCCGCGCCAGTCCATCGACATCCACGGCCGGCCGGCCGAGGTGATGACCAAGGGCCGGCACGACCCCTGCGTCGGCATTCGCGCCACGCCGATTGCCGAAGCCATGCTGGCGCTGGTCGTCATGGAACACGCCCTGCGCCAGCGCGCGCAATGCGGCGATGTGAAGATTGGCACGCCGGACATCACGCGCAGCCGGGCTTGAGCGGACAAGGTTGACGCTCCCACCGACGCTGGCAGTTCTGGGGCAGAAGCGGGGAATTTGACTACACCACGGAAAAAGTCAGTGCCGTAGATTGAACCTTTTGATCCTTCAAAAGGAATTCATGGCAAACACCCCATCGCGTTCATTGCCGGAAAACGGCGCCAAGGCCGTTGGTGAAAAGCAGCGCAGCATCCAGCAGCAGCAGGACGGCAAAGACGCCGCGAAATCCAAAAAAGCCAGTGGTTCAGAAACTAAAAAGCAGCCTGTCCAGGCCGGCCCGTCCCGGCAGCCTGCGCCGCCGCTGCCCGCGCAGCACCTTGAAAAACCGGGGCTTGAAGCCGACATGCAGTTGCAGCCCCGGTTCATGGCCGAAGGCTACAAGGGCAGCGGCAAGCTCGACGGGCTGACCGCGCTGGTGACCGGCGGCGATTCGGGAATCGGCCGCGCCGTCGCCGTACTGTTTGCCCGCGAAGGGGCCGACGTGGCGATCTTTTACCTGAACGAACATGTGGACGCCGAGGAAACCAAGCGCTGCGTCGAGGCCGAGGGCCGGCGCTGCCTGTTGATGGCTGGCGACGTGAAGGACGTCGCCTTCTGCCGCACCGTGGTCGAGAAAACCGTCAGCACCTTCGGCAAGCTCGACATCCTGGTGAACAACGCCGCTTTCCAGGAACATGCCGACTCGCTCGAAGACCTGACCGAAGAGCGCTTTGACGAAACCCTGCGCACCAACGTCTATGGCTATTTCCACATGGCCAAGGCCGCGCTGCCGCACCTTCGGCGCGGGTCGTGCATCATCAACACCGGCTCCGTCACGGGGCTGGAAGGCAGTTCCCAACTGCTCGATTATTCGGCGACCAAAGGCGCGATTCATGCCTTCACGAAGGCGCTGGCCAGCAACCTCATCGACAAGGGCATTCGCGTCAATGCGGTGGCACCCGGCCCGGTGTGGACGCCGCTGAATCCGGCGGACAAGGACGCCAAGTCGATCCGTAAATTCGGCGCGGCCACCGATATGAAGCGTCCGGCACAGCCGGAGGAGTTGTCGCCCGCCTATGTGTTCCTGGCCTCGCCTGTGTGCGCCAGCTACATCACCGGCATCGTGTTGCCGATAACAGGCAGCGTCGGGGCTTGAGGACGCTGTTTTTTTCACCAAGTTTTCATCACTTCTTGGTTCGTACAGTCAAAAAAGCTGAATGCAACTCATACCGTCGCCTTGAAAAGGCCGCTTTTTCTGAGTCTCTGCCTTGCAAATGGACGACTTTCATTTTGGCTTTCCTGTGCCCTTGCGCCTTGGGTCGAGGCGCGGCAGGAACTGCCAACCAGCGCCGATAATTGCAGTTTTCCTCCAGAGGCCGATCCCAATTCAATGCGTCGTGTCCTTACCCCTTTTTGCGCCGGCACAAGCATGTCACGCCATGCGGCGGCGCCTGTCACACGGCACCCGAAGTGCAATGCCCCGGCCTTGAACAGGTATTGAGCCATGCTGAAATTTTTAGTCGATGAACGCGAGGTGGAATTGAGTGCCATCCGGGCGCAGGGCGCTGGCGGGCAAAACGTCAACAAGGTCTCAAGCGCGGTGCATCTCCGGTATGACATCGTTGCTTCATCGCTGCCCGACGAGATCAAGGAACGCCTGCTGTGCTTGAGCGACAGCCGCATCACGCGGGAAGGCGTGCTGGTGCTCAAGGCGCAGCAGCACCGCACACAGGAGATGAACCGGGCCGATGCGCTGGACCGCCTGCAGCAGGTCATCGACGGCGTGTCCAATCCGCCCAAAGCCCGGCGCGCCACCAAACCCACTTACGGCTCCCGGCAGCGCCGGCTTGAAGGCAAAAGCCAGCGCTCTGCCACCAAGGAATCGCGCGGCAAGGTGAACAAGGAATAAGTGCTGCCAGCAGGACTGATTCACTGTGTTACTGATAGTTGCCCGCGCTCATGCACAGAGCGCTGGTGCTTGATTTGTTGTGACTTTTTTCTCGCTGCGCGCCGACATCCCGATGCCCGGTAACGGCGGTGGCGGCTGCTGTCAGCGTGGGCGCATCCAGATCCAGAAACCGGGAAGCGTTGAATAAAACGAAACAAACCGATACTGCCGCGAGACGACCGGCAGGGCTTTCCCAAGCGCCATGACAATGTTGTTGAATCCGTTCCCACAGCAAGTAAAACACAGCCTGAAACCTTGGATCAAACGCACCTGTCCGGCGCTTCTCTGCAGCCTGGCCGCACGGACTGGCCCATGCGGCATTCCCCTGAAAGAAGACGATGGAATTGAATCTGGAAATTGTCACCACGCCCTTGCGCCCGGCTGCCACGGTGGTCATGCTGCGCGATGCGTCGGCAGGGCTGGAGGTTTTCCTGATGAAACGCCATGCCTTGTCCGACGTGCTGGGCGGCGCCTATGTCTTTCCAGGTGGCAAGGTCGACGCGGCTGATGCCGAACTGGACATGGCCGCGCATCTGGACCAGCCTTTGCCGGTGCTGCATGCCGGACTGAACGAGGCCGACATCAGCGAACGCACGGCGGGCGGGCTCTATGTGGCTGCCTTGCGGGAAGCCTTTGAAGAGTCCGGCGTATTGATGGCGCAAGGCATTGCAAGCCTGGGCGTTGACTGTTCCCGGGCAGCCGCACTGTTGCGCGAAGGCCATGGGTTCAACACGGTGCTGGCGCAAATGGGGCTGCGCCTGCAGACCCGAAGCCTCGTGCCCTGGTCGCGCTGGATCACGCCCACAGCGCCATCGGTCATGAACAAGCGCTTCGACACCCGGTTTTTTGTGTCCGCCGTTCCCGCCGGGCAGTTGGCAGTTCACGACAACCATGAAACCACCGACAGCATCTGGCTCAGTCCCCGCACTGCGCTGCAGCAGTATTGGGCAGGTCAGATCGCGCTGGCGCCGCCGCAAATCATGAGTCTGGCCCACCTGGCGCGCCATGTCAGTGTGGACAGCGTGATGGCGCAAGCCCGCAGCCGCCTGCCGCCGTTGATCCAGCCCGAGCCGTTTGACATGGAAGAGGGCCGGGTAATTTGTTACCCCGGCGATGTGCGCCACTCGGTGCGCGCACTGGCCATGCCCGGACCGACGCGGCTGTATTTCCATGTCGGCAACAAGCGCTTTGAGCCTGTCGGCGGTTTCGACAGCCTGTTTGATTGACGCCGCTGTGTTTCGGCGTGAAGGTATAAACAGGCGATGACCTTTGAATCCACTGTTCGATTGCCGCCGGAGGCACAAGCGCTCCTGCAAACCGCAACGCGTATGGAAACACCTTGTGGCACGGGCACCATGGTCTGGCATCTGTGGGGCAAGGCGACCCGCCATCCGGCCCTGGCACCAGTGGTGTTGCTGCATGGCGGCAGCGGCAGCTGGACGCACTGGCTGCGCAACATTGGCGCGCTCGCCGATTCCGGGCGCTGGGTGCTGGTGCCTGACTTGCCGGGCTTTGGCGAGTCTGACATGCCCCTGCACGGCACGGACGCCGATGCGCTTCCCGGTCCCGTCGAGCAGGGGCTGCAATGCATTTTGGGCGACGCGGCCTGCGATCTGGTGGGATTTTCTTTTGGCGGCATGGTCGCCGGTTTTATCGCCGAGCAGTTTTGTGAGCGTGTGGCACGCCTGGTGCTGGTCGGTGCGCCGGGCTTGGGCATCGCGCCGGAAAAAGCGATCCGGCTCAATGCCTGGCGGCACCTGGCGGAGCCCGCCCAGCGCAATGCAGTGCACCGCCGCAACCTGGCCGCGCTGATGCTGCTTCACCCGGAGTCCATCACCGAACTGGCCTTGCGCCTGCAGGTGGCGAACGTGCTGCGCGACCGGATGAAAGGACGCAGCCTGTCGCGTACCAATGTGCTCGCCCGGTCACTGGCGCAATTGAAATGCCCGGTGCATGCCATTTACGGCCGTGAAGACGCGCTGTACCGGGGAATGATGGAGTGCTTGGCGCCGGTGTTGCGGCTGGCGCCCGGTTTCAGGGCTTTGACGCTGGTTGACGCGGCAGGGCACTGGGTCCAGTTCGAGCGGGCAGAAGCTTTTGACGAAGCGCTTGTAGCCCTACTCAACGTGAACCCATAGGCAGCAAGCGGCTTATTTCTCGATCGCCAGCAATTCGACTTCAAACGTCAGCGTGGCATTCGGGGGCACTGCATTGCCTGCACCGCGATCCCCATAGGCCGTGGCCGGTGGGCAGGTCAATGTCGCCTTGCCGCCAACCTTGATCTTTTGCATGCCTTCGGTCCAGCAGGGCACCACGCGGTTCAGCGGGAACGAGGCAGGCTGGCCGCGCTTGATCGAGCTGTCAAATTCCTTGCCATCGGCCAGCGTGCCGCGGTAGTGGACCTTGACGGTGTCCGATGCCTTGGGCTGGGCGCCCGTGCCATCGACCGTGTGGACGATCTTCACGCCCGAGGGCAGGGTTTCAGGCGGCGCCACGGCCAAGGCGCCGGTAGCAAAAGCGGCGAAGGCGAGCAGGGAGAGGATTGATTTCATGGATGTCTGTGTGAATTGTTGAAGTGCGCATTGTCAATCAATGCAGACCGCATGACTGCGCAGGATGCGGTCAGCTTTCAATCGCTGGCCTCAAGCGTAGTCCGCCACCGGGATGCAGCTGCATGACAGATTGCGGTCGCCATAGACGTTGTCTACCCGGCCGACCGGCGGCCAGTATTTCACTGCTTTCAGGCTGACCAGCGGGAAGGCGCCGGTTTCGCGTGAATACGGCCGGTCCCACTCAGCGCCCAACAGGCTGGCTGCCGTGTGCGGCGCATGTTTGAGCGGGTTGTTGTCCTGCGGCCAGTGGCCGCTTTCTACCTGACGAATCTCTTCGCGGATGGCGATCATGGCGTGAATGAAGCGGTCCAGCTCGGCCAGGGTTTCGCTTTCGGTGGGTTCGACCATCAGCGTTCCGGGCACCGGGAAGCTGAGCGTTGGCGCATGAAAGCCGTAGTCCATCAGCCGTTTGGCCACGTCTTCGGCTGTCACGCCGCTGGTTTCCTTCAGCGGGCGCAGGTCCAGGATGCATTCGTGCGCGACATGGCCGTTTTCACTGGCATACAGCGTCGGGTAATGGTCTTTCAACCGTGCGCTGATGTAGTTGGCGCTCAGGATCGCCACTTCGGTCGCCTGTTTCAGCCCCTCGGGGCCCATCATGCGGCAGTACATCCAGCTGATCGGCAACACCGCCGCATTGCCCAGGGGTGCGGCTGAGATGGCCCCCACGCTTTTCACTGCGTGCAATGCGCTGCCCCCCGGGGGGGCTGTTTCACCTTGGGGCGGCCCGGCGGTGAAACCGGCTCCCCCGCCGCGCAAGCCTGCCGTGGCATGGCCGGGCAGGTAGGGCACCAGGTCTGCCACCACACAGACCGGACCGACGCCGGGTCCCCCGCCGCCGTGCGGAATGCAGAAGGTCTTGTGCAAATTGAGGTGGCTCACGTCGCCGCCAAACTCGCCCGGCGCAGCGGTGCCGACCAGCGCATTCATGTTGGCGCCATCGACATAGACCCGGCCGCCGTGTGCATGCACCAGCTCGCAGAGTTCCTTGACATGCGTCTCAAACACGCCGTGGGTGCTCGGATAGGTGATCATCACGCAGGCCAGCTTGTCGCTGTGCTTTTCGCACTTGGCCTTCAGGTCGGCCATGTCGACATTGCCTTGCGCGTCGCAGGCGGTGACGACCACTGTCATGCCGGCCATCTGGGCGCTGGCTGGGTTGGTGCCGTGGGCTGACGAGGGAATCAGGCAGATGTTGCGTTGGCCCTGGCCGTTGGCTTCAAGGTAGGCCTTGATCACCAGCAAACCCGCGTATTCCCCCTGCGAGCCGGCATTGGGCTGCAGACTGATGCCGGCGTAGCCTGTGGCCGCACACAGCCAGTCGCGCAGTTGCCGGTCGAGTTCGACATAACCCCGTAGCTGGTCCTGCGGTGCAAACGGGTGGATGTTGGCAAATTCCGGCCAGGTGATGGGAATCATCTCGCTGGTGGCGTTGAGCTTCATGGTGCAACTGCCCAGCGGAATCATGCTGCGGTCCAGCGCCAGGTCCTTGTCGCTGAGCTTGCGGATGTAGCGCAGCATGCTGGTTTCGGAATGGTGGGTGTTGAACACCGGATGCGTCAAAAATTCACTGGTGCGACGCAGCTCCGCAGGAATCAGCAACTCGATGCCTTGCTCGAAGTTGCTCACCACCGGCAACGTCTGGCCGGGCTTGGCGAAAAAGGACCAGAGCAGTTCGATGTCCGAGCGGCTGGTGGTCTCGTCAAGCGACACCCCCAGATGATTTTTCAAGCGAAATCTAAGGTTGGCGCAAGACTGGCGTGCGCGTTCAGCTATAGAATTAGTAGCATCTCCGGTTTTGACGGTGACCGAATCAAAGGCGCCCTTGTTCGTGATTTCGAAGCCCATCTGGCGCAAGCCCTGCACAAAGATCGCCGTGTAGGTGGCCACGCGCCGGGCAATCCGCGTCAAGCCCTGCGGGCCGTGGTAGACCGCATACATGCTGGCCATCACGGCGGGCAGTACCTGCGCCGTGCAGATATTGGAGGTGGCCTTTTCACGGCGGATGTGCTGCTCACGGGTTTGCAGCGCCAGCCGGTAGGTCGGATGGCCGTGCGTATCGACGCTGACGCCCACCAGGCGGCCTGGCAGCGAGCGTTTGAATTCATCGCGGCAGGCCAGGTAGGCGGCATGCGGACCGCCATTGCCCATCGGCATGCCGAAGCGCTGTGTGCTGCCCAGCACGATGTCCGCATCCCATTCGCCGGGCGGCTGAAGCAGCGTCAGCGCCAGCAGGTCGGCGGCCACGCACAGGGCTGCGCCATTGGCGTGCGCCACTCCCGCCAGCGGCCGCAGGTCGTGAATGGTGCCGCTGGTGGCCGGGTACTGGGCCAGCACACCGAAGTAGTCGCCCTCTGCCATCAACTGGGGCAGGGTAGCCGACAGGGTGCTGACCTTGACCTCGATGCCCAGCGGCCTGGCGCGCGTCTGGATGACTTCAATGGTTTGCGGGTGGCAGTCGCCGGCCACGATGAACACATGGCTTTTACTCTTGACGCTGCGCTTGGCCAGCGTCATGGCTTCGGCGGCGGCGGTGGCTTCGTCAAGCATCGACGCATTCGCCATCGGCATGCCGGTCAGGTCGCAGACCATGGTCTGGAAGTTGATCAGCGCTTCCATGCGACCCTGCGAAATTTCGGCCTGGTAAGGCGTGTAGGCGGTGTACCAGGCGGGGTTCTCCAGCACATTGCGCAGGATCACGCCCGGCGTGTAGGTGCCGTAATAGCCCTGGCCGATGAAGCTCTTGAACACCTTGTTCTTGGCCGCCATCGCCTTGAGTTGCTTGAGCGCGGCCGCTTCGGAAACCGGTGGCGGAATCGCCATGGCGCTGCTGCGGGCGATCGAGGGCGGCACGATGCCGTCGATCAACGCCCGGCGCGAGCTGGAGCCGACCACGCTGAGCATGTGGACTTCATCCGCCTCGTCAATGCCGATGTGCCGGGCAATGAATTCGGAAGGGTTTTCAAGCGCGCCCAGCGGCGTGGCAGATGGCATCAGCATGTCAGAATTCCGTGTCAGTCTTTGATGAAAATTCAGGCGGCAGAAAAGGCGGTGTAGCTGGTTTCGTCCATCAGCGCGTCGAGCTGTGACGGGTCGGACAGCTTGACCTTGAAGAACCAGCCGGCACCCAGCGGGTCCGAATTGGCCAGCGACGGGTCGTCTCGCAGGGCTTCATTCACTTCGGTGACTTCACCGCTGACCGGCATGTAGACATCGGCCGCCGCCTTGACGGACTCAACTACGCCGGCAGTGTCTTTCTGGGCAAATGTCGTGCCGACTTCCGGCAGTTCGACAAACACCACATCGCCCAGCGCATCCTGCGCATGCACGGTGATGCCGACGGTGGCCATGTCGCCTTCAATCTTGAGCCATTCGTGGTCTTCGGTGTACTTGACGGTCATGCGGTTTCTCCGGGAGTTTGTATGAAAAAGGGAAGTGAACGAAAGAGATAGATAAATAAATCAGCCGCGGTGGTAGCGGGTGGGAACAAAGGGCGTGGGCGACACGTGCATGGGCACGGGTTTGCCACGCACCATGGCAAACAGTTCGGTGCCGACCACCGCATAGTCTGGGTGCACATAGGCCAGCGCAATCGGCTGGTTCAGCGTGGGGCTGAGCAGGCCGCTGGTGACTTGGCCGACAACCTGGCCGTCCATGTTTTCCAGCACGGCGGGTTCGCGGACCGGAACGCGCGCTTTGGCCACCAGCGCCACGCGCTTGCGGCTCAAACTGGCCGGATCGGCCAGCTGCGCCAGGATTTTGTCCGCGCCCGGAAAGCCTCCGGCCCGGGCGCCGCCGGTGCGCCGGACTTTTTGAATGGCCCAGTTCAGGCTGGCTTCAATGGGCGTGGTCGTGGTGTCGATGTCATGGCCGTACAGGCACAGGCCGGCCTCTAACCGAAGCGAATTGCGTGCGCCCAGTCCGACGGGTTTGACTTCAGGCTCGGCCAGCAGGGCACGTGCCAGCGTGTCGGCCTGCGCGGCGTGTACTGAAATTTCGAAACCGTCTTCGCCGGTATAGCCGCTGCGGGTCAGGAAACACTCGCAGCCTGCAACCGTGAAGCGGCCGCCGGTCATGAAAAGCAGTTTTTCAACGCCTGGCGCGAGTCGCTGCAGGGCCGTGACCGCCTGCGGTCCCTGCAGCGCCAGCAGCGCCATCTGGGGCATGGGAATGACGTCGCAGCGCTGGCCGATTTTGGTCTGGATATACGCGATGTCGCCCGCCTTGCAGGCGCCGTTGACGATGACGAAGATATCGCCGCCGTTGGCCACATCGCGGTTGAAGAACATCAGGTCATCGATGATGCCGCCTTCGTCATTGAGCAGCAGACCGTAGCGTTGTTTTCCCGCAGGCAGGTCGATCACATCGACTGGCATCAGGCTTTCAAAAGCGGCGGCTGCATCCGGGCCAACGAGCCGCAACTGGCCCATGTGCGACACGTCGAAAAGGCCTGCGGCGCTGCGCGTGTGCTGGTGTTCGGCCATCAGGCCAGCCGGGTATTGCACCGGCATGGAATAACCGGCAAATGGCACCATGCGCGCGCCGAGTTCTGCATGCAGACCATGCAGCGGCGTGTTGAGCAAAGGGGCAGGGGCGGCAGACGGTTCGTGGGACATGACGTTCTCCAGAGGGCAAACATGACCCCATGGCCAAACGCCACGGGCTGCCCCTTCTGTCCACTTTACCTGAGAGATTCGCCTGACGATGCAGGGTTGCTCCTTCGGTGGACCGCCTTGAAAGCGGCCTCTCTCCAGCAGGGAACGCCCCTTGGTAACAAATGCACCGAGGGGCGGTTGCCAGTCCTTTTGCCTGAGCGTTCAGTCCACCAATGGGGGTGGCACATGCGCCTTCGGCGGTTTTTTCTGGAAAAACTCTCTCCTGACGCTGTCAAGTGTAGCTGAGCGAAGGCATGCTTTTTCTGACTGCTATTTCGCGTACAACAGGTCGCGCAGGGCCAGCGAGAGCTGCGGCACGTAGGTGATCACCATCAGGCAAGCCAGTATCACCAGCACGAAAGGGATCAGGTGATGGATGATCCGGTCTAGGGAAACACGGGCCACCGTGCAGGCTGCAAACAGGTTCACGCCAAAGGGCGGGGTAATCATGCCCAGCGCCAGGTTGACCACCATGACCATGCCGAAATGCACCGGGTCAATGCCGAAGTGCATGGCCACGGGCGCCAGGATCGGCGCCAGCACAATGATTGCCGCGCTGGTTTCAATGAACATGCCGATGAAGAACAGCGTAACATTTACCCCGAGCAGAAACAGCGCGGGTGACTGCAGCACGACTTCGAGCCAGCGGCCGATCGCGTCGGGCACACCTGCACGTGTGATCAGGAAGGCAAACAGCCCGGCGTTGGCAATGATGAACATGATCACGGCGCTGGACAGCACCGACTTGCGCAGCACCACGGCCAAACTGGCCAGACTGATTTCGCGGTAAACCACCATCCCCACCACAAGCGCATAGAACACCGCGACGGCTGCTGCTTCGGTTGGCGTGAAAATACCGCCATAAATGCCGCCCAGAATGATGACCGGCATCAGCAACGCCCAGCCGGCCTGCCAGGTAGCCTTGGCGAAACCTAGCCGCCCGTCGCCATCGTTCTTGCCCCAGCCCTTGATCCGGCAGTACACATAGACAAACGCCATCAAGGCCAGGCTGATGAAGATGCCGGGCCCTATGCCGGCGATGAAGAGCTCGCCAATCGAGACTTCGGCGCTTACGCCATACAGGATCAGGGGAATGGACGGCGGGATGATGACGCCCAGCTCGGCACTGGTTGCCTGCAGTGCGGCGGCATAGGTCGTCGGGTAACCGTGCTTGACCAGAGCCGGAATCAAGATGGCGCCGACGGCAAAGGTAGTCGCCACCGAAGAGCCGGAAACCGCAGCAAAAATCATGCAGGTGAGTACGCAGGTCATCGGCAGGCCTCCCTGCACGCCGCCCACGATGCTTTTAGCAAACTCCACCAGCCGGCGTGAAATACCGCCGGTTTCCATCAGATTGCCAGCCAGGATGAAGAAGGGTATGGCGGCCAGTGGAAACTTGTTGATCGCAGAAAACATTTCCTTGACCGAAATCAGCATGTTGGCATTGGTCGCCTGGATGCCCAGCACTGACGCAAGGCCGATGGAAACGGCGACGGAAATGGTCAATGCAAAGCACAGCACCATGGTGGTCAGCATGACGGCGGTCATTGGGCGGTTTCCAGTTCTTGGCGTTGGGGATCGATCAGGTTGCCAATGATGCCCATCACGCAAAAAAGCCCGCCCACCGGCATGGCCACGTAGCCCCAGAACATAGAAATTGATTCCAGCCCGGACATCGATTGAACGCGGCCGCGCAGCGAATAGTCCCAGCCCCACCAGATGATGACACCGATCAGGGCGAGCGCCGCAAGGCAGACCACCCAGTCGAGTACGCGCTTGATTCGGGGTGGGCTCCAGCGATACAGCACATCAACACTGACCATCGCCCCCTGGCGGAAAGCAGCCGGAATTCCCATGAACACCATCCAGATCAGACTCAGCCGGATCAGGATTTCACTCCATTCTGCGGGTTGTTCCAGTACAAAGCGGGTGATGATCTGGAACATGCCCAGCGATGACGCAATGACCAGCATCAGGCACGCCACCAGCATGGAAAATCCGGTCGTCCAGCGTTCGAAGGTTAAAAAGGCCTGTTTCATGAAATGACACCGATATTTGATAGAAAACGCCCGTCAGCGCAATATCTGCGGGCGTGTCCAGCTACTGAAAAAGTAGCGAGAAGGGTGTTGGCTTATTTGTAATTCCGAATTTTGTCGAGCGCAACTTTACCGAACTGCTTCTCAAATTCGGCGTTGACCGGTGCCAGCGCTGCTACAAATCTGGTCTTGTCCACGTTGTCAATCACGGTCATGCCCTTGGCCCGCAGGTCGGCCACGCCCTTGGTGTCGTCCTCGTCAACCCGGGCGCGATTGGCCTTGGTGCCTTCCTTGGCTGCCTCAAGAAAGGCTTGCTTGTCGGCCGTGCTGAGTTTGTCGAACGACGCCTTGTTCATCACGAAGATGCAGGGCGAATACACGTGGCCGGTCAAGGTCAAGTGCTTTTGCACCTGATCAAACTTGGCAGAGATGATCACCGACAACGGGTTTTCCTGTCCATCAACCGTGCCTTGCTGAAGCGCAGTAAACACTTCGGGGAAAGCCATGGGCGTGGTGATGATGCCAAAGCCTTTGTAAGCCGCGATATGCACCGGGTTTTCCATGGTGCGCATTTTCAAGCCCTTGAGGTCTTCGGGTGTCTTGACGTCGCGCTTGCTGTTGGTCATGTGGCGAAAGCCGTTTTCAGCCCAGGCGAGCGCTTTGAAGCCTTTGGCATCAAATTTCGTCAGCAAGTCCTGGCCAATCGGTCCGTCGAGCACGGCGCGGGCATGGGCCTTGTCGCGAAACAGAAACGGTACATCCAGGATTTTGGTTTCCGGCACGAAGTTTGGGATGGGACCGGACGAGGAAAAGGCCAGTTCCTGCGTCCCCAGTTGCACGGCTTCAATCGATTCCCGTTCTCCGCCCAAGGCACCGTTATAGAAGGTTTGAACCTTGTATCTTCCCGCAGTTCGCTTCTCAACTTCCTTGGCAAAAGTGTCTATCGCCACGCCTTGATGCGAGTTCTGGGCAGTCGAGATACTGATGCGCATAGTGGTCTGTGCAGTGGCCGCAGCCAAGAAACCAAGGCCCAGGCTCAGACCGATGAGAAGTTTTGAAAGCTTCATGCTGTCTCCGAATAGTTATTAGGGTAAAAATTTTCGATTACGGCAACGTGCTGTAAACGATTTCATTATTACTGCAGGCCTTGCCGACACGTTCGCGGGTTTTCGCTTAAAAATCCAGTAATTTCACAGTCGAGCAAGCAGTTTATGCTCCAGATATGGAGGTCGTTCCAAGCCAGTTTCATGCATGTGCAGATTTTGGATGACAAGCAACGGTGACAATTACGGAGAAAATTCCTGACTTGAAGAGGCAAGCTTGATGACTTGTAAATTATTGTATGTCCTACGTCGACGCTTGCTATAAAGTCGGTTTGAGGCTTCGAATTTCATCGATGCTATAGGTACCGCAGACGAAAAAAACATACTCAGGGGGAAGAAAAAAATGCAGAGTCACACGCTGCCTGTGTCTGGCGATTCCGGGCACTATCTCAGGCTGATCGAAAGCGCCGCAGCCATTCGACGGCATATCGACCTACTCCAATGGTTGCAGGGCGACGTGCAGCAGTGCATGCCTCACGAAATTCTGCTGGCAGGGTGGGGGAACTTTCAAGAAGGCGCCATACGGCATGACATTGTCTCCAAGCTACCGGGCGTTCGGTCTTACGCCGTCGGTACTGATGGGTTGCCATTTCTGTTGGGAAAATTTCACGAAAGTTGGGTTTTTGGAGGTCGTCAGCCCAGCAGCCTCGACTTTCGCAACTTTGAATACCTTCTGGGCAACGCCAGCCTTCCCGGATCGTTCAGCAGTGCGTTGCGCAGCATGCGTTCAGGCGTGATTCACGGCATGCGCGACGAGCGGGGCCAGTGCGAATGTCTGTACGTGCTGCTCAGCAGCCAGAAAATTCCAGCAGAGCCAACCAGCACCGCCATCAAGGTGCTGATGCCGGTGATCGACAGCGCACTCCGACAGGTTTCTCAACTGCCGCAACAGCAAAAACCTTTTCCGAAATCCCTCCGGGTCGGACAGGACGAAGCCTTTGGGCTGAGTGATCGCGAAATTCAGATCATGGACTGGGTCGCCATGGGTAAAACCAATTCAGAAATTGGAAGCATTTTAAATATTAGCGGATTCACTGTCAAAAATCACATGCAGAGGATTTTTCAGAAATTGAATGTATTCAATCGTGCCCAGGCGGTTTCAAAAATTAATGGGGTGACGTTTAATGGCTGAAATTCGCGGAATAAAGTCGGCCGCTGTCTGGAAAAATAACCGGGAACCCCGGTCGGGTTTAGGCAGGAGCTATATTTTTAGAATGATCGAAAGCGCTCTTGATCCATTCATTCTGATTTTATCGTTATGGGTATTAGCATTTAATTTTGAGGGGGCAATTAAACCGCCATATCTGATTCTTTCGGTGGTTGTCTTTTCTCTGACATTTCCTGGTGCTTCGCGTTTGCGGCTTTCCGTAGAGCGCATGATTTTTAATATTTTATTTCACTGGTTCTGGATTGCCGGGCTCCTGCTGCTGGTTGGCTTTGCCACAGACTATCTTTTCAGATTTCCAATTGCTTTGATTATTAATTGGCTATGGATTGCCCCTGCAGCCCAGATCGCTGGAAATCTGACGCTTCGTGCAACGACTTCCAAATTATTAAAGATGCAAGGTCCCGCACAGCGTGCTGTTATTGTCGGCATGAACAATCAGGGAGTCTCTTTAGCCGAGAACATCGGCTACTCTTCCTATTTAGGCATGGAGATGCTTGGCTTTTTTGACGATCGCAGCGAAGTAAGACGGCACGAGCAAGCAAAGTACAAACTTCTAGGAAAAATAGATGAGCTTGCCAACTTTGTCAAAAAGTATCGGATTCAATACATCTATCTATCTTTGCCAATGATTGCACGTCCCCGTGTTCTGCAGATTCTTGATGACCTGAAGGACACCACTGCTTCGATTTATTTTGTGCCGGACATGTTCATCACGGACTTGATTCAAGGGCGAAGCGACACAGTATGCGGGGTCAACGTAATTTCTGTCTGCGACACACCATTCAGAGGTTTCAATGGAATTTTGAAACGTGCCAGCGACATCATCCTGTCTGTGATAATTCTCATGCTTGTTTCACCAATCATGATTCTTATTGCCATCATGGTCAAGCTTGGCTCACCAGGGCCTGCTATCTTCAAGCAGCGTCGATATGGCCTCGATGGCGAACAGATTCTGGTTTACAAGTTTCGTTCAATGGCCGTGGTGGAGGACGGTGGGACTATTCATCAAGCCAAAAAAAACGACCAACGCATTACAAGGATTGGGTCCTTCCTACGAAGGACATCGCTTGATGAGTTGCCACAATTTTTCAACGTACTGCAAGGACGAATGAGTATCGTGGGTCCGCGACCCCACGCAGTCGCACATAATGAAATGTACAGGACCCTGATCAAAGGGTATATGGTGAGGCACAAGGTCAGGCCAGGAATCACAGGTTGGGCTCAGGTGAACGGCTACCGTGGAGAGACCGATACGTTGGACAAAATGCAGGCGCGTATTGATTACGATCTCGACTATTTGAGGAACTGGTCACTGCAACTCGATCTGTTCATTGTATTGAAGACCGTTCGTTTAGTCTTTAAGGATGGCGCAGCATATTGAGATTTTTTTTCAATGATTCAAAAGAACTATTGATAAGTTGGTCAATTTACAACTAAAATTGTTAAAATTGTAGCTGCGTGATACTTTAGGCGCATTTTCCTTTCTACGCTTTCAAATCTTCCCTGAAATAGGATTCTAAAAATGGTGCTTCGTAAATTGCTGCTAGTAAGTCTGGCTTTGGCAGGCGTAATTACTATAAATGCTCGGGCTGACGAGTTAGACACATTTCAATTCAGGGCCGGACAGACTTGGCAATATGATAGCAATGTATTTCGTTTATCTGACACCATCAATAACCAGGCGGTTATAGGCTCACCGTCGCGTTCAGATTATTTTGGTGTCACTACACTTGGAGCAAAGTTTGACAAGAGCTATGGCTTGCAGAGATTTGAACTCGACGTAAATGCCAATCGCTATAATTACAAGGATTTCTCGAGACTCGACTTTACAGCTGTGAATTACGCTGCTGCATGGCGTTGGAGTATCACGCCATCGTTTTATGGAAATTTAACAACGGATCGGCAAGAATACACCGATAATACCGCTGATGTTCAAAATCAAGGGCAACTAAACCGAAGAACTGACCGTCTGACGTTGTTAGATGCTGAGTATGCAATCGACGGGCCGTGGCGTGTTTTGGGTGGTGTTTTTGAGCGAAGCAGTTCCAACAGCCAGGCCTTTACATTTGAAGGTGATTCGAACGTTCGTGGAGTAGAGGCTGGTGTGAGGTATGTTTTTGCGTCAGACAGCTCATTTGCGTATCGACTAAAACAGGGGCGCGGTGAGTATCCAAACCGTATCTTGTCTTCCACAGTTGCTAGCGATTTCAAGGACCGTGAACATGAGTTTAGGCTGGTCTGGCCGATCACCGGAAAAACGACTATCCAGTCCCGCGTTTCTTATTTTGACAGGTCACATGACGGACTTGGTGCCAGAGATTTTTCTGGATTTGTTGGCCAGCTTGATGCTGCCTGGAGGCCAACAGGGAAGACGACTGTTAATGTGGGCGTAGCAAGGGATCTGGGCAACTACCAAACCAATAATATAAGTTATTTCCAAGGAAACAGATTTTTTATTGCTCCAACATGGAAACCTACAGAAAAAACAGCTGTTAAGTTTCGTTACGATTATGGTGTGAGAAACTATAAAGGTCCCTTATCTGGTTTTTCAGCAACAAATCGGCGGGACACCACTGATCTAACTGTTCTGGGTTTTGAGTGGGAAGTGATTCGTGCTGTAAAGCTAACGACTTCGGTGTTTTCAGATCGGCGTAAGTCCAACGAATTCGGTGCCGATTATAAAAGCCATGGTATAAATCTTTCTGTTCTTGCAAGCTTTTAAATATAACTGCTCTATTTTACATATTGTTTAATTATTTGACAGCTTTAAATTGTCTGAAAGTATTCGGTCTTGAAGAAAGATTGGATACGTTCAGGAAATGGTCGTTTTGACTTAGATAAGTAATTGACAGCGAAATCGATATTTTCTTTTGTTGCTTAATGTTGCATTTAATCTTGTCAAAATTCTCATTTGACGTGCAACATACAAGTTATGAAAGCCTACATAACTTTATTGAGCACCTTGAGCTATTTGCCTGGTGTGATTGTGCTGCACGATTCAATCAAGCGTACCAGAAGTCCTTATCCATTTTGGGTTGCTGTTTCATCGATTATTTCTCAAGATGTTGACGATATTCTGAGGGACAGGGGAATGAACGTGGTGAGACTTTCCATGCCTATCGAAGTCCCCCTCGCTTTCAAGGAGCAATCCGGGCATTGGGGCAATACCTTCGACAAAATTCATATTTTTGGACTCACGGAATTTTCCAAGCTTGTTTACCTTGACAGCGACATGATCGTCATTAAAAACCTTGATCATTTATTTGAAAAACCACATCTTTCTGCTGTAGCCGCTGGCCGACTCGAGCATCCAGACTGGACACGGCTGAATTCAGGTCTCATGGTGATAAAGCCTGATGATCAACTTCCGAAAAAAATGGTTATCGCATTACATATCGCCGTAGAAGAGGTTCGCGCGCTTGGGAGTAACAAGATAGGCGATCAAGATGTCATTAACGCGTATTATTCCGATTGGCCGGAACGGAAAAATCTTCATCTTGATGACGGATATAATATTTTTTACTCTGACCTTGATGCATATATTGATCAGCATGGTTACCAAATGCTTTGTAATCCCAAGACTAATTTAAAAGACGTTTATGTGGTTCATTTTATCGGACCTCAAAAACCATGGATGAAGTGGGCAAATGCCAAGCATCTTCTGAAGGTTATAAAAAATAATAATTCTTGCAAATGGGAAAGAAAATCTTTTGTAATGTATCTGAATCATTTAAAAAGATTAAGTTTATAATTAGAATTCATCAACAGAATTATTTTCATAAAAATATATATTATATAACCATAAAAATTATTGAGATACAGTTTCTATTGTGATGTTTTTTTAAATTTTATCAATTTCATTGTGTATGTTAGCTGGTGTGCTTATTGACCAGTCGAGAAATAATTAACTAAATATTTCTGTTGGTTTTTCAGTAAACAGCTGAAGCATTAGGAAGAAAGAGCTATTGCAGATGTTTCATCTTCGAACCTAAGATGTAACTTCATTCTTATAGTTCATCCAAAGGCGCACCGATGAATATCTTCATTCGCTCTCTTGCTTCGGTTTTTTTCTTCCTTTTTGCTTTGACTGCATTTTCCCAGTCCAGCCAGTCTTCTCCAATTGGGGGTGCTTCGGGAGTTGGCGGAGCACAAGCCCAGCAAGATTACCGGCTGGGGGCGGGTGATTCAATCGGGGTTCAGGTTTATCAGAGCCCCGATCTTTCGGTGGATGCCCGTGTTTCAGAAACCGGTGTGATTAGCTATCCACTAGTAGGTACCCTTCAGCTTGGGGGGTTAACCATTTCCGAGGCAGAGAAAAAGATCGCGGATGCCTTGCGGACAGGTGGTTTTGTAAAGGTCCCTCAGGTAAATATTGTTCTGAGGCAGGTTCGGGGAAGTCAGGTGGCAGTTCTCGGGCAAGTCAGTAAACCAGGCCGCTTTCCATTAGAGACGCTCAACACTCGTGTAAGCGACATGCTCGCTGCTGCAGGGGGCACGACAGCGTTGGGTGATGATGTACTGATCATCACGGGTCAGCGAAACAACAAGCCATTTCGCAAAGTGATTGATATTCCGGCACTGTTTTTGAACGACAAATCGGACAACGATATTGTGTTGTCAGGCGGTGATACCTTGTACGTCAACAAGGCGCCAGTTTTTTATATCTATGGTGAGGCGCAGCGTCCTGGTCCGTACCGTATTGAGCGCGGTATGACGATGATGCAAGCCTTGGCTTCGGGTGGCGGCCCTACGGTTCGTGGTAGCCAAAATCGCTTGCGCCTGAATCGCCGCGATCTCAACGGCAACGTTGTGGAATCAACTCCTAAGCTAACTGATGCAGTTCAGGCCGAGGATGTCATTTATGTGCGTGAAAGCCTCTTTTAAGTTGCTATGACCATCTACCAGTTTTTCCTTATTCTTCGCGCTCGTTACCGGGTCGTTATTTTGGTATTGTTCTTAGCTCTGGCTGCAGCATTGGCTGCCAGCTTGTTGATGCCAAGCAAGTACACAGCCCAAACTTCCTTGCTGGTTGACGTTAGAACACCAGACCCAGTAGCTGGCGCCGGAATGTCCGGTGTGATTGCGCCCAGCTATATGGCTACACAGGTAGACATCATTGGCGGCGATCTGGTTGCGCAGCGAGTTGTAAAAATGCTTAAGCTTGACGAGGATGAGGAAACAAAAAAAGACTGGCAGAAAGCTACTGAGGGAAGAGGCTCGCTGGATTCTTGGATCGCGAAGAATCTACAGAGCGCCCTTTCTGTTCAACCTGCACGGGAAAGTAATGTCATTAACATCACCTACAAAGGTGGCAATGCAGAAAATGTTGCGTTAGTTGCGAACGCTTTTGCGCAAGCTTACTTGGACACCAATCTGTCTTTGAAAACTGAACCGGCACGCTTATACGCCAAATGGTTCGACGAGCAGACCAAAGTTTCACGTGCAAAACTTGAGGATGCCCAAGCTCGTTTGTCGGATTACCAGCAGAAGGCTGGCATTGTTTCATCGGATGAGAGGGTGGACTATGAAACGGCCAAGCTTGCTCAAATTTCGACCCAACTCACGGCGGTGCAGGGAGAAACTACTGACAGTCAAAGCAAGCGCAATGCACGCGGCGACACAGTTGCCGAAGTAATGCAAAGTACACTGATAAATGGACTAAAAGCTGATATTGCTCGACTCGAAGCAAAAGTCAATGAGAACAATGTAAATTTAGGCGTAAACCATCCCTTGCGTCAGCGCGCAGAAGCTGAACTTGCTTCTCTCAGAAACCGGCTTGCTGCCGAATCAAACCGTATTTCGGCTTCAATCGAAACTGCCTACCGCGTTGGCAAAGATCGTGAACGCGAACTGCAAGCAGCCGTTAATGCGCAAAGAACAAGGGTTCTTGGACTGAATAAACAGCGCGATGAACTTAATGTTTACCGGCGTGATGTGGAAGCAGCCCAACGTGCCTATGAAACCGTCAGCCAGAGCGCTTCGCAAAGCCGCTTGCAAAGTCTTACCAATCAGACGAATGTTGTTCGATTGAATACTGCATTGGCACCTATTGATCCATCAAGTCCCAAACTGCCGCTCAACCTTCTGATCGCGGCATTTGTAGGAACTTTACTTGGGGTGGGTTTTGCCTTGGTGTGCGAACTCATGAATCGTCGTGTCCGATCAAGCGAGGACCTCATGCAGATGCTGGACCTTCCGGTACTTGCAAACATTTCCTCCAACGGTACGAAACGACGCATGATGGGTGGTGCAGGCCATCTGGCATTGCCTAATGGAAGCCCCGCATGAATACACAAAACTCACAGATCGTCAGATCTATTCCTTTGGTGAAGGCCAGTACCAATCCACTTGTTGAATCAGGACATGCAAGGCCAATGGGATCAATATTGATTGATTCTGGCAGGCTTTCTGGTGGAAATGCTGAAAAAATATTGACATTTCAACGAGAAAATGGCGTCCGTTTTGGAGAGGCTGGAAGGACCTTGGGACTGCTGACTGAAGACGATGTGCGGTTTGCTTTGTCTGTCCAGTTCCATTATTCATATATTCCTTCGGGAAGCAGCTTGAGTCATGAACTGATTGCGGCGTACCAGCCTGACAGTGTCGCTGTCGAGGAGTTGCGTATGCTTCGAAGCCAACTAATGCTGCGCTGGTTCAATAATGGTTCGGATCATAAAGGTCTTGCCGTGGTTAGTGCGGGCTCTGGTGATGGCCGCAGCTATATTGCTGCCAATCTGGCAATTGTCTTCTCGCAGCTCGGTGAGAGAACCCTACTGATTGATGCCGATATGCGAATACCGCGACAGCACATCCTTTTTAGTCTTGGAAAACGCGCCGGTCTTTCAGACATTCTTGTGGGACGAGCTGGATCAGATGCTATTGTGAGAATTGATGCATTGTCGAACTTGTCGGTACTCTCGGCAGGTGCAATTCCTCCCAATCCTCAAGAATTGCTTGGTCGCCAGAGTTTTTCGAAGTTGTTGCTTTCTTTAGCGGAAGATTTTGATGTGATGATCATTGATACACCCCCTGCAAGCGCTTGTGCTGATGCGCATACGGTTGCGGTTCGTACAGGGGCTGCTTTAGTGGTGGCGCGTCAGAACAGAAGTTCCGTTGTACAACTTGGTCAGTTCACGCACAGCTTGCGTGAATTTGGCGTCACATTGGTTGGGTCGGTTCTTAATGACACTTGAGTAAAGTTCATGATTAATTTTAAATTCAAGC
Organism: Polaromonas sp. CG_9.11; assembly: GCF_015752225.1. Lineage (NCBI taxonomy): Bacteria > Pseudomonadati > Pseudomonadota > Betaproteobacteria > Burkholderiales > Comamonadaceae > Polaromonas > Polaromonas sp. CG_9.11. The sequence goes on along the minus strand of NZ_JADOVE010000009.1, from coordinate 1,902 downwards.
CACGAAAAATGAAAGTTATCTTGCTTGGTTTGGCGCTGAGTATTTATTACCATTAATGGTATTAATTAATCTATAATTATTTATCCTCTCTAAATTTTATGGGTAGCGATGGTTGCATGTTGATATAGCATCTCCTCGCACTTCACTTTTTACACGGGCTTTTGTAGATAATGTTGCTAAGCTGCGGTTTGCAGAGATTAAGTTTAAAAAACGTTTTACTAATTAGCGTGCATTTTCCTGCATCATATTGCTTCAGGAATTGCCATGGAACGTAGAAAAACCTGGAAGTTGCGCTGGTCAAAACTTGTTCGAAAGATAGAAAGAGTTCACACACCTGTAGACAGACAAGTACTGCTTCAAAAAATTTGCCTCCCTGACAATCCCCTAGTGTTGGCATTTGCTAACGCCCATGCAATGAACATGCTTGTTAATTCTGAATCTTTTTTCGATTCGCTTTGCACTGCTGATACCGTGCTCCGTGATGGTTCAGGTATGGAAACCCTTTTTAATCAATTGAACATACCGCCTGGTCTTAATCTAAATGGCACTGACTTGATTCCAGACATTGTTAGTAAATTTGACGGGCGCTGTATTGCTCTTTTTGGCACACAAGAACCTTATTTGGAATCTGGGGTTGATTTTGTTGAAATGAATCTTGCACCTAAAAGCTTTTATATACGCGCAGACGGTTTTCATGAGAATGATGTTTATTACCTGTTAGCCGTTAAACATCGACCAGCATTGATTGTTCTAGGTATGGGTATGCCGCGGCAGGAGGAGGTTGCCATTGCCTTGCGGTCGAGGCTTGTTCACCCGTGTCTCATCATTTGCGGCGGTGCTATTATTGATTTTTGGGGTGGTAGAACCTCGCGAGCGCCCTTGTGGATGCGTCTAAATGGCATGGAATGGCTGTTCCGTTTGCAATTGGAGCCGCGTAGGCTTTTTAAGCGTTACGTAATTGGTAATCTGGTTTTCTTGACACGAACCCTGATCTTTTCCGCTTTTAATCGTCGTTTAAGTCGACAGATTCTTAAAAGACAAGCGTAGACTTTTTCGTCTTATATCGATTAGTGCTTTTAATGTGCTAAATAATTAGAGCGGTTTTACCCATTGCGTTATACACAACTCCCCGCAGGCTGAAGTTCCTTGTAGAACCTGATGCCGGCGGCAAAGTCCAGGATGCGCTGCATGCCCAGCCAGATGGTTTTCACGCCTGGCTCGCCATCGCCCTTTCGCGCCAGAAATCCACCGAGGCGGGCCACCAGACGCACCACTTCATTGAGCGTGGGCAGCTCGCTCGGGACTTTTTGCTGGTTTAAAATGTAGGCAGCCTTCCACTCGTCGGGCTCAAACATCAACTGCGCATTCAAGTCCGGACAGTTGCGCCCCAGGCGCATGAGCCGGGCAATGCGCCAGGCCACCACCATGTACAGCACCAACGCGCGTTCAATTTTCTCGATGCTTCCCAGCTGCAACGCCGTAAGCGGGTGGGCAACACACCTTGAGACGAAGCTGAGTTCACAGGATAGCCCCGGGTGTCAGAATAGTTGTCGCCTCCGATTTTCCGCGGATTATCCGCATCGGAGCAACATTTCATGCCCAGAAAACCTCACACACACCAAGGAGCCTCAACACACGCAAAAAACAGCCTGACTCACTTCACTTTAGGCGACAACTTCCTTGACAGCCACCACAAAGGTGGCGACGGTGCGTTGCTTGGGGCGGCCCGAGTCATCACGGAACGCCTCGACGAGTTGGACGTATTGGTTGGGGCCGGAGCGGGTGAGCTTGATGAACACGCCATTACTGCGTATTCCAGCGAACGTGAACGCTCATTCCAGGATGGTGAACGGCGATTCCGGGCAACGTGAACGCTGCGGCGGTGTTGATGTGTTGTTACGC
>NZ_JADOVE010000008.1:0-170204 GCF_015752225.1 Polaromonas sp. CG_9.11 | reverse complement strand
AGTCAAGGAAGCTCAGCCCACCCTCGGCAACCATCAGACACATGCCTGTGCACTGTCAAGTCGTTGTTTCTAAATGAGCTTTCTCTTAAGGTAGTACCATTGGGATCAAGTCCGCAATGACAAAAAGAGTGCAATGCGCTTCGAAGCTGCTGCCAAAATTTTCAGCCCTGCCCACCCCGGCGTACGCTAAGCCTGTCCCGCCGCAGGGCTGGCTGCCACGCCAGGCTCGAAGCGTTGCAGGACGTGGCAAGTCATGCTCCTGGCCAATTCTTCCTCGCCCAGGAAAACCGTTCCAATACCGTCCTGGCGCAGCAGTTGCAACTCGTCTTCGCTGTGGGTGCGCAGCACGATTTCGATGGATGGGTTCAATGCGCGGGCGGTGTCCACCATCTGGCGGACGTTGAGGGTGTCGGGCGTGGCCACCACCAGCATGGCGGCGTTGGCAATGTGCGCCTGGATCAGGACCGCCGGATCGGCCGCATTGCCAGACACGGCGGCCATGCCCTGGCTGCGCAGGTCCTCGACCAGTTCCCGGTTTTGCTCGGCCACCACGAAGGGAATGCCGCGCTCCTGCAGCGCGCCGGCGATGCGCCGTCCCACCCGGCCATAGCCCACCAGCACGACCTGCCCGTGCAGGAACTGGTTGTCGGTGCTGATCGGCAGCTCGGCATAAGGGTCGCCCCGCTGCTCCAGGCGGCGCGCCAGTTCGGAGCGTTCGAGCAGCCAGCGCTGCAAGGGGGCGATGCCGGCGAACAGCAGCGGGTTGAGCGCAATCGAAATCAGCGCGCCGGCCAGCACCAGGCTCATGCCCTCGGCAGGCAGCAGCGCCAGCGACACGCCCAGACCGGCCAGGATGAAGGAGAACTCGCCAATCTGCGCCAGGCTGGCCGCAACGGTCAGCGCGGTGTTGAGCGGATAGCGCAAAGCCACCACCAGCACCAGCGCGGCAATCGCCTTGCCAATGATGATGATGGCCACCACGCCGAGCACGTGGGCCGGCGCCTGCACCAGGATGGCCGGCTCGAACAGCATGCCGACCGACACGAAGAACAGCACCGAGAACGCGTCGCGCAAGGGCAGCGACTCCTGCGCCGCGCGGTGGCTGAACTCGGACTCGCGCATCACCATGCCGGCAAAGAAGGCTCCCAGCGCAAACGACACATTGAACAAGGCCGCCGCGCCGTAGGCAATGCCGATGGCCGACGCCACGACCGCCAGGGTGAACAGTTCGCGCGAGCCGGTGCGCGCCACCTGCCAGAGCATCCACGGCAACGCGCGTTTGCCGACGATCAGCATCAGCGCGATGAACGCCGACACGCCCAGCAGCGTCTGCCCGATGGTGCGCCACAGCGGCGCGGCGCCTTCCACGGCGGGGGCGCCGCCGAGTACGCCGGCCAGCGGCGGCAGCAGCACCAGCACCAGCACCGTGGCCAGGTCCTCGACCACCAGCCAGCCCACGGCAATGCGGCCGTTCATCGTGTCCAGCACGCCGCGCGCTTCCAGCGCCTTGAGCAGCACGACGGTGCTGGCGCACGACAGCGACAGCCCGAAGATCAGGCCGGCGCCCCAGCGCCAGTCCCACCACCAGGCCAGGCCCATGCCGAGCAGGGTGGCCAGCGTCATCTGCACCACCGCGCCCGGAATGGCAATGCGTTTGACCGCCATCAGGTCGGCGAGCGAAAAATGCAGCCCGACGCCGAACATCAGCAGCATGACGCCGATTTCCGAGAGCTGCGAGGCGATGTGCACGTCGGCGACGAAACCCGGTGTCGCCGGGCCGATCAGGATGCCCGCGACCAGGTAGCCGACCAGTGCCGGAACCTTCAGCCGCTCGGCGATGAAGCCCAGGATCAGCGCCATGCCGAAGCCGGCGGCAATTGTGGTGATGAGGGGGATGCTGTGTTCCATGCCGCAGGCTGGTTTCAGGGGCCGGATGCCGCGAGGACATGCCCCAGTTCTTCAGCGCTGAGCGGCTCGGCGGACAGGCGCAGCGGGTCAAGCACCCCGGCGGTGGCTTCCGACGCATCGCCGCGCCGCCCCTGCAGGCGTTCACGCAAGACCTGCAGCGGTGCCTGGCAGTCAACGATCGAAAACGGCACGTCCAATGCGCCGGCCAGCGCCCGTGCCTGCGCGCGTTCGGCGCGGTGCAGGAAAGCGGCATCGAGAATGACCGGCCAGCCCGCCTGCAGCGCCCCCCGTGCGCGACTGAACAGCTGCGCATAGGTGCGGACAGTGACTTCCGGCTGGTACAGGTCCAGCCCGCTGGCGCGCGAATCGGCCAGCATGTCCAAGCCGAACAGGCGCTTGCGCTCCACATCCGAACGCAGCCGAATGGCCCCTTCACGCTCCAGCAGCCTTTGCGACTCAAACGTCTTGCCCGAGCCCGGCAGGCCGTGGGTGATGAACAACCGGGGCTGGCCGGGCTGCGCCAGCGCCAGCGCGGTGTCCAGGTAGCGGCGCGCAGCGGTTTTGTGGCCAGGGCCGTTCAGCTGTTCGACCTGCGCCCGCACCAGGGCGCGGTACACCAGCGAAAAGCGCAGCGCCGGCAGGCCGGCATGGTCGCCGGTAACGTCCAGCCAGCGGTTGAGCAACCGCCAGGCAAAGTCGGCCCGACCACGGGCCATGAAGTCCATCACGGGAAAGGCGATGTCGTCCAGCACATCGATCCAGCGCAGCGCCGGGTCGAACTCGATGCCGTCGAACGCCGCCACGCCGCCTGCCAGGCTGACCACGTTGTTCAGGTGCAAATCGCCGTGGCATTCGCGCACCCGGCCTGCATGGCGGCGCTGGGTCCACAACCCTTGCAGGGCGGCCGCTTCGGTTTCGAGCCAGTCGTGCAACTGCACCTGTTCGGCCGGGCGGGCCACCGCAAGCGCACCCTTGAGCGCGGCCCGCGCCGCCATCTGCCGGACTTCGGCACTGGCGTATCTTGCTGCCGGCTCGGCCGGCGCCTGACCGTTGTGAAAATTGGCCAGAAGGGCACCCAGCTGGTCAACGTCGAGGCCGGACAGCGTCCCCGCCGCCAGTTGTTCGGCAAACAGCGCACCTTTTGGAAAACGGCGCATGTGCACCGCGTATTCCAGCGCCAAGCCGCTGCCGTCCAGCTGCGGCGCCTGAAGGGAGCCGGTGATGCGTGCCAGGCCCAGGTACAGCGAAGGTGCCAGCCGGCTGTTCAGCCGCAGTTCCTCCTGGCAAAAATGCCGGCGCGCCTGCAACGCGGTGGAGTCGACAAACGGCAGCCGCACCGGTTTCTTGATCTTGTAGGCACTGTCGCCTGCCAGCAGCACCCAGGAAATGTGGGTTTCGATCAGGTCGGCGCCCAGCCTGTCGGCCAAGGCGCCGACCCGGGTCCGGGCCTGGTCAAGGGAGTGGGCATTGCGCATGGCCTGCAAGTTAGCACATGCCACGGGCCGGATGCCTCTTGGGACAGCACATTGTTTTGCCAAGCCGCGTCGCGCGCGGGAATTCTGCCTGCTCCTACGTCTGTTTGAGCGTTTTCCGATAGGGCAAGCAAGTGACGCCATGGGAATCTATCCCTGTCCGGCACATGTCGGTCCATGACCCAAACAAACACTAGGAACCCACCATGGCAACTACAGCCGCTGCCAGAAAGCCGCCAACGGCCAGCGCCAAGACAACACAGGCCCGGGCACCTGCCAAGGCCAAACGGCAAAAGGATGCCTGCGATCTGCTTGATGCGGACCACAAAGCCGTCAAGGCCTTGTTCAAGGAATCCGAAAGCTTGAGCGAAAGCCGCTGCCGTTCCACCACCAAGAAGCGGCAGCTGGCCAACCGGATCTGCAAGGAACTGACGGTTCACGCCACCATCGAGGAAGAAATCTTCTACCCGGCGGTGCGCAAGGCCATCAAGGACAACGACCTGATGAACGAAGCCACGGTCGAGCATGCCAGCGCCAAGGACCTGATCGCGCAGATCAAGGGCATGGACCCGGCCGAAGAACTGTTCGATGCCAGGGTGACAGTCCTTGGCGAATAAATTGACCACCACGTCAAGGAAGAGCGCACCGAGATGTTAGTCCCGGCGCGCGCCAGCAAGCTGGACCTTCTCAGCCTGGCCGAGCAGCTCAAGCAGCGCAACGACGAGTTGATGGCCCAGGAGGACCGCAAAGCGGTCACGCCGCTTGCCGAACCGGCCATGGCCCATTAATCACGTTGTCACCCTGACCCTGCCTTGATCCGTGTTTTTTAACCACCCTGAAAGAAAAAAATGAGCATTATCTGGACCATCATCATTGGCTTGATCGTCGGCATCGTTGCCAAATTCCTGATGCCAGGCCGCGACCCGGGAGGCTTTGTGATCACCGCGATCATCGGTATCGTCGGCTCCGTGATTGCCACTTACCTGGGCCAGGCACTCGGGTTCTACCGGCCTGGCGAATCCGCCGGATTCATTGCCGCCGTCTTGGGCTCGATCATTCTGTTGTTCCTCTATCGCATGGTGATCGGCAAGAAAGCCTGAACATGCTGCATTGGCCTGAACAGCCATAACGGCGGTTCAGGCCCAGGCCTTGAATGGCCTGCAGGTGAGGCGACAATAGGGAAAATTTTCTTTCGCCATGAACCCGCCTGCCTCCATCTCCCGCGCCCATACTTCTGCCCTGGTCCTGTTTTCAGGCGGGCAGGATTCCACCACCTGCCTGGCGCAGGCGCTCAGCAAATACCAGCGTGTCGAGACCATTGCCTTCGAATACGGCCAGCGGCACCGGGTTGAACTGGACGCCCGGCTGAACGTCCTGCGCGAACTTGAAAGCCAGTTTCCCGCATGGTCTGAAAAGCTGGGCCAGGACCACCTGCTTGACCTGGCCGTGCTGGGCCAGGTGAGTGACTGCTCGCTGACGCGCGACGTGGCGTTCAAGATGGAAAGCTCGGGCCTGCCCAACACCTTTGTGCCGGGGCGCAACCTGCTGTTCCTGACCCTGGCCGCGGCGCTGGCCTACCGGCGTGACCTGCAGGTGCTGGTCACGGGCGTGTGCGAAACCGACTTTTCCGGCTACCCCGACTGCCGTGACGACACCATGAAGGCCATGCAGCTGGCGCTGTCCCTGGGAATGGACAAACGGTTCCTGATCGAAACCCCGCTGATGTGGATCGACAAGGCCGACACCTGGGCGCTGGCGCACTCGCTGGGCGAGCAGTCGGGCCTGCCCCATGGCGGCCAGGCGCTGGTGGACCTGATCGTCGAGCATACCCATACTTGCTACCTGGGCGACCGCACGCACCGGCACGACTGGGGCTACGGCTGCGGTGAATGCCCGGCCTGTGAGTTGCGGGCACGCGGCTATGAACGGTTTGTTAAGGCTGGCAGCTAAAGCGCATTCGTTCTGAGCAGAAAACCGATTATTTGCGTATAAAAAAGGTATTTGCGCAGGCTGTGCATACGCTGCAAGCTACTATTTCAGTAGCAAAATACTGGTTTGACGGTATGCCGTGGTGGCCAGCCAAGCGGATTCGGCTTCAGGCCCGCGCCAGTTCCTCGACCACGCAGCGCGTCACCAGGGGCGGCCCGTCGCCGATGTGAAACGCCAGCTTGCGCTCACGCAGCGCCACATCGCTGGCCGTCACCCTGTCAAAACGCCGGAGGTGTTCGGTCCACGATTCATCAACGATCTGCTCAATGAAGCGCCCGGGCTGGTTCACGTCGCGCAGCACTTCCCATTCCAGCGCGCCCTGGCGCAGACGGCTGCGGCGGCTTTGCTGCATCACTTTCAGGAAGTCATCAGCCCGCGTCGGCTCGATCAGGTACTCAATCGTCACCACCATCCGGCCGACGCCAGGCGGCGCATCAGTTACCGGCATCTTGAATTCGCGTGAAGGTGTCAGGTCTTCCTCAATGCTGAGGTCGCGCACCCAGTGCTGCGCCAGCAGCATGGTGACGGTGCCGCTCACGGCGGCTGCCAGCAGCGCGGTCGGCACGCTGGTCACCGTGGCCACCTGGCCCCACAGCGCCGCGCCCAGCGCGCTGGCGCCCATGATGGCCATCTGGTACATCGACATGCCGCGTGCCCGCACCCAGTCGGGCAGGGCCAGCTGGGCCGACACGCTGAGCGCATTGGCGCAGGTGATCCAGGCCATGCCGTTGAGCACCATGGCCGGCACGGCCACCCAGGCATTGGGCGCCAGGGCCATGGCAAAGGTGGACGCCGACTGCAGCATGACCGAGCGCAGCACCAGCGTGTCACGGTTCATCATCTGGCGCAGGCGCGGCAGGAACAGGGCGGCCACGATGGCGCCCGAGCCCATGCACGCCAGCAGCAGGGTGAAGGTGCCCGCATCCCCGCCCTGCAGGCCGCGCGCGACCAGCGGCAGCAGCGCCAGCAAGGCCGTGGAATGCAGGAAAAACAGCGAGACGCGAACCAGCACCGCACGCAGCCGGGTGGACTGGCTGACAAACTGCAGCCCGACGCGCATGGCGCTGAGCAAACGCTCGCGGCCCAGCGGACTGGGCACATGCTCGCGCCGCCAGCGCATGATGAGAAAGCCCGAAATGATGGACAACACGGCGTTCAGCACAAACACATATTCGGTGCCGGCGCTGGCAATCAGGGCCCCGGCCACCAGCGGGCCGACGATGCGCGACGCGTTCATCGAAATGCCGTTCAGCGCCAGCGCCGCCGGCAGCTGGCTGCGCGGCACCAGCTCGGGAACGATGGCCGAAAACACCGGCCAGCGCATCGCCAGGCCAATGCCGTTGGCAAAGGTCAGTGCCAGCAGCAGCGCTGGCGTCATGACGCCTGAAATCACGGCGATGCACAGCAGCGTGGCCACGCCGGCGACCCAGAACTGCGTCATGATGAAGTAACGGCGCCGGTCCAGGATGTCGGCCAGCGCGCCGCTGGGCAGGCCGAGCAGGAACACCGGCAGGGTTGAGGCCGACTGCACCAGCGCCACCCAGAGCGGCGTGCTGGTCATCGACGTCATCATCCAGGCGGCCGCCACGTCGTTCATCCACATGCAGATGTTGGCCGTCAGCCAGACCGTCCAGAGCATGCGGAACGCCGGCCGCTTGATCGGCCCCCAGGGCGAGAGGGACGGGACGGCGGCGAGCGATGCGGGGGAAGTCGCTTCTTCAGGCATGGCCTGTCATTCTCAGGCTTTTGCGCCCACCGCGTCGTGAGGGGTTTCGCGCACCTGGTACAGGGCGGGCGCGCCTTCGGGCAGTTTCTCCAGTTCCCACAATTTGCCATGAAACGCCGCCACGGTGGGCCGGTGGGCAATCGACACCAGGCTGCCCTGGGCCGATCTGACGCTGGCCAGCAGCTTGTCGTAGAGGGTTTTCTCGGCGGTTTCGTCGAGCGCGCTGGTGGCCTCGTCGGCAAAGATCCAGCGCGGCTTTTTCAGCAGCACCCGGGCAATCGCCAGCCGCTGCTGCTCGCCGCCTGACAGCTTCTGGCTCCACGCGTCCTCGTCGTCGAGCCGTCCGGTCAGTTGCGGCAGCAGCGCGTCAATCAGCGCCTGCCTGAGGGCCGCGTCGTCGTACTGCGCGGCGGGCTGCGGATAGGCCAGCGCGTTGCGCAGGCTGCCATCGGGAAAGTAGGGGCGTTGCGGAATGAACATGGCGTCCGCCGGCAAATGCGTCTGGCCGGTGGAGAAGGGCCAGATGCCTGCCAGCGCCCGGAACAGCGTCGATTTGCCGCTCCCCGACGGGCCTTTGAGCAAGATGCTTTCGCCCGGTCCGGCCTGCAGCGACACGCCGCTGAGCAGCGTCGCGCCGGTTGGCAGCTTGAGCGACAAGTCGTTGACGGCCAGCGTGTCCGCCGCCAGCGGTCTGGCCTTATTTGCTACTAAATTAATAGCTGATTGTGCCCGTCCCTGTTGCGCTAAAGCCCTTATATTGTCTTCAAAACTGGTCAGGCGGTCGGTTGTGGCGCGCCAGGCGGCCAGGCTGCTGTAGTTGTCGACCAGCCAGCTCAATGAATCCTGCACGCGGCCGAAGGCGGACGCAATCTGCATCAGTTCGCCCAGCTGGATGGCGCCGCTGAAAAAGCGCGGCGCGGCCACGATGAAGGGAAACACCACCGCCGCCTGGCCAAAGAAGTTGGTGAACCAGACCAGGTTTTTCTGCTTCTTGATCAGCTTGAGGTAGTTGGCCAGCACGGCGGAAAAACGGGTGTCGAGCTGCGCCCGCTCCACCGCCTCGCCCTTGTCCAGTGCAATCGATTCGCTGTATTCCCGCACCCGCACCATGTGGTGCCGAAAGTCGGCCTCGACCTGTTGCTGCTGAAAGTTGAGCTTGATCTGCGGCCGGCCGATGTAGTGGGTGATGATGCTGCCAGCCACGCAATACAGCACTGCCATCCAGACCATGAAGCCCGGAATGCTGTAGCTGCTGCCATTGAAGCTGAAGGCGAACGCGCCCGACAGCGACCACAGGATGCCGACAAAACTCACCAGCGTGACCACTGCGTTCAGCAGGCCCATGCTCAGCGAAATGCTGTAGGTGGTGAACAGGTTGATGTCTTCCTGGATGCGCTGGTCCGGGTTGTCCGGCGTGCCGTTGGCATGGTCGGCACCGGAAAACCGCGCCAGTTCCATCTTGTAGAACGCATGGTCGCTCAGCCAGCGTTCCAGGTAGTGCGCCGTCATCCAGGCACGCCATCGCACCTCTAACAGTTGCGTCAGGTAAAAGCGGTAGACGGCGATGATGATGAAGGCAAACGCCAGGTAGGTGAAGCGCGCCAGCTGCGTCCAGAATACCGCCGCATCCTTGTTTTGCAGCGCGTCGTAGAACACCCGGTTCCACTCATTGAGGAGCACCAGCATGTAGACCGCGCCCAGGTTCAGCAGCACGATGGCAGCCAGCAGGCCGCGCGCCCGCCATTTGTCTTCCGAACGGAAGTAGGGCGCCGACAGCGCCCAGACACGGCGGGTGAAGTGCCTGAAGTCGCGGAATTTTTGCGTAGTGCGGGAAAGCAGGTTCATTCAGGTTTCTCTCGGGAAATTCAGGTCGGACGGTTGGACGCGCCGCTCACCACATGGCCGGCAGGCACATGCTGCGCCGCTGAGTTGACATGGCCGGTCTGGTCGTCAAAGAAAAAATCGGGCTCGAATTCGCGCAGGAAGGGTCCTTTGGCCAGGCCGCCGAGGAACATCACTTCATCGACTTCGATGTTCCAGTTCATCAGGGTGCGGATGGCGCGTTCATGCGCTGGCGCGCTGCGCGCCGTCACCAGCGCGGTACGAATGCTCATGCGCGAGGTGCCGGCCTGCTGCAGCCGTTGCAGCGCCTCCAGCAGTGGCTTGAACGGTCCGGCCAGCAGCGGCTGCGCGGCCTTGTCGCGCTCATGCGCCTGGAAGGCCGACAGGCCCTGTGCCTGGAACACCATTTCGGCCTCGTCCGAGAACAGCACCGCATCGCCGTCAAAGGCAATCCGCACCTCGTTCGGATGCGCGTCGCTGGCCCGCACCGAATGCGGGTATACCTGCGCGGCCGGCACGCCGGCTTCCAGCGCGGCGCGCACATCGCTGAGGTGGGTGGACAAAAACAGGTTGGCGTGCAGCGGCTTGAGATAGCGCCACGGCGGCGCCCCCCGGTTGAAGGTGCCGCGCTGGATGTTCAGGCCGTAATGCTGGGCCGAGCGGAACACCCGCATGCCCGACACCGGGTCGTTGCGCGACAAAATGACGACCTCGACCCGCTGACGCGGCTCTGCCGGGCTGACGGCTTCCCCCCTGCTTTCGGGCGCGTCGTTGAAGGCAAGCAGCTTTTTGACCAGCGAAAACGCCACGCCCGGCCTCGCCGGCACATCGAGCCGCTCCAGTTGCATCTTCATGTACGCGGCGTCTTTCTTGACGCCTGGCGGCAGGTCCCGCGTCAGGACGGGTGCCGGACCATCTTCAAAAACCCGGTTTTCTTCTTCAAGGTCAAACAGGGCGCGCGAGGAAATCGCCACCACAAGCTGTCCGTCGAGATTTGCTGACATGGAGTTGCTTTCTTTTGCGTTGCCTGTTGTTCACAGCGCGGTGTGGTGGTGCGCCTGGCCAGTGTGCAGGTCCAGTGTCCGCCATTGTCCATAGTTAGGCGCCTGCAGCGGCCACTGGTCTGCGCGTTCGATGTGGCGCACGCCATTGCCCAGCAGTTCAGCCGCCCGGATGACGCCGGCATGGGTGATCCACAGCGCAGTGCCTTGGTCCGGTAATGCATCAAACGCCGCGCCGACACGCGCCATGAATGCCGTCACGCTTTCACCGTCACCCCCCACGGCGTACTGCGCAAAGTCGCCGGTCCAGGCTTCCAGTTCGGATCGGTCAATGTCACGCCAGGCGCGGCCTTCCCACTGGCCAAAATCCATTTCCTGCAGCCGCGCATCGGTTTTATAAGCCAAATCAGGCCTTAGCGCATGCAGGGCCAGCGCGAGCTGCTCACATCTTTGTAGCGGCGAGCTGATGACGTGCAGCCCCCCCGGAAGTTGTTTGGCCAGCCTTGCAGCGCATTCAGCGGTGGCATCGGCATCTGCTGCCATGTCAAGCCGCCCGTAGCAGATGCCGGCGGCAACCAGCGGCTGTGCATGACGGACGAGCCAGAGTTTCATTGAGGCGATCAGAGGCTGACCGCCAAGCCGAGGTAGAACGCGATTTCGCACACCTGCTGGGTGGTGCCCAGGCAGTCGCCGGTAAAACCCTGCAGGCGGCGTTTGAAGAACCGCAGCATCGCCAGCAGCGCCACGACTGAAAAACTGCAGGCAACTATTAAATTAACAGCATCCAGTAAAAGACTGGCCAGCGCAAGCGCACCAAAACACCATGCAAAGGCAATCAGCAGCCCGCTGGAAGAGATCTGGTCGGCCAGTGGCTTGGATTTGGACGTTGCCGTGTCGCCGACATGGGCTAGCTGCCGGATCACCAGCAGCGGCAAGCCGCGCGACACGATGTGGCCGGTCCACAGCGCGGCGCAGACATACCAGCCGCTGAAAAGCGAGGGTGCTTCGGCGGCAGTCACCAGCTCGACCGAGCCCAGCAGTGCCAGCAGCGCGACCTTGCACAGCAGCGCCAGCACCAGCGCCATCGCACCGAACGCGCCCACGCGCGAGTCCTTCATGATCTCCAGGGCGCGTTCGCGGTCGTAGCTGCCGCCCAGGCCGTCGGCCACATCGGCCAGGCCGTCTTCATGAAAGCCGCCGGTCAGCAACACGGTGGCGATGGTGGAAAACACGGCCGCCACCAGCGGCGTGAAGGGCGTGTCGGGCAGCAGTATTTGCAGCAGCGCAAAAACCGCCGCCGCTGCGCCGCCCACGACCACGCCAATGCCGGGAAAGTGCGCGGCGCTGGCGCGCAGCATTTCGGGGCTGTAACCGACCCAGTCAGCCAGCCGCCCGGTGATCGGGATGCGGGTGAAGAACTGGACGGCGAGCAAATATTCGCGGATGAATTGAAGCACGGGTTTATGAGTTATTTAAGGCTCTAGCGCAATATGGGCGGGTGCTGGCAGCTATCAATAAAGGAGTTTGCTGTAGCAAGGCAACGGCGTGCGCAGGCCAACGGAGCCGGCTTCCGCTGCCAACCGGCATCAGGCTTTTTTTCACCGCGTCAAACCGGCTGGCAAAGAAATTCATCCATGCAGCGCCCGACTCAGGCGCTTTCCTTGCCGCTGACACCCGCCGAGTCGAAACTTGCCATTTCATTGAGAAAGTTGGCCGCCGACTGCACCAGCGGCCAGGCCAGCAGCGCCCCCGTGCCTTCGCCCAGCCGCAAATCGAGTTCCAGCAGGGGCTTGGCTTGCATGTGCGCCAGCAGCAAACGGTGGCCGGTTTCGGCGGAGCGGTGGCAAAACACCAGGTAATCGCGCACGTGCGGCGCCAATGCCTGGGCGATGAGTGCCGCTGCACCGGCAATGAAGCCATCGACCAGCACCAGGCGGCGATCGCTGGCCGCCTGCAGCATGGCGCCGCTCATCATGGCGATTTCAAAGCCGCCCAGCGCCGCCAGTTCAGCCACGGCATCAGGCGGTTGCGTGGCCGGGTGACGGGCCAGGGCACGCGTCAGCACGCCCTGCTTGTGCAGCAGTTGCGCGTCGTCCAGACCGGTGCCCCGACCCGTTGCGTCTTCGATGGTCGCGCCCGTCAGCCGGGCCAGCAGCAGCGCGGCGGGCGAGGTGTTGGCAATGCCCATCTCGCCCAAGGCCACGACGTTGCCCGGCAATGCCTGCACCACGTGCATGCCTGCCGCAAGCGCCGCCTGTGCCTCGGCCCGCGACATGGCGGGTTCATTGCATAGGTTTTTCGTTCCCAAGGCGATTTTTCGCGGCAGCAAACAGGGGTGGGCCGGCAGTTCGGCGGCCACGCCCGCATCGACCACCTGCATCGCAAAGCCGTGCTGGCGGGCAAACACATTGATCGCGGCGCCGCCGGCCAGCATGTTGCCCACCATCTGCACCGTCACGGCTTGCGGAAAAGCCGACACGCCTTCAGCCGCAATGCCATGGTCGGCGGCAAACACCACCATCTGCGGCTGTTGGAGCACGGGCGATTCGCTGCGCTGGACCAGGCCCAGTTGCAGCGCCAGGGTTTCCAGCGCCCCCAGCGCGCCCAGCGGCTTGGTCTTGTGGTCAATCTTGTGGCGCAGGCGCGCTTGCAGCGAAGCGTCGGCGGTGGATTCAATGGTTGGGATGTGAAAGCGCATTTTTTCGTTCATCGGTGATCTGTTTCAGGCAGGCACGGCAAAAGCAGGAGGCTGCGCCGCTGTCCGGCAGCGCGTTTTCAGGCAGGGCACGGGGAACCGGCATCACAGGGGGCAACTGGACGCACCAGCATTCGGCATCGCCTGCCACCATGCCGCAGCGCAGGTCCGCACCGCAACGTGGGCACACCGAGGTGTTGGCTTTCAGTTCAGTCAGCGCCATGGCGACGCTCAGCTTTGAAGAAACAGCCGGTACACCGGGTTGTCGGTTTCTTCCACGTGCGGGTAGCCCAGGGTGTCCAGGAACTCCTGGAACGCGCCGTGGTCCGCCTGGGGCACCTGCAGGCCGACCAGAATGCGGCCGTAGTCGGCGCCCTGGTTGCGGTAGTGGAACAGGGTGATGTTCCAGTCTGGCCGCATCAGGCTCAGGAACTTCATCAGTGCACCCGGCCGCTCGGGGAAGATGAAGCGCAGCAGGCGCTCGTCTTTCGACAGCGCGCTGTGTCCGCCGACCATGTGGCGGATGTGCTCCTTGGCCAGTTCGTCATGCGTCAGGTCCAGCGCCTTGAAGCCGTGGCGGTTGAACTGCGTGGCAATCTTGCTGCTCTCGCCCTTGGTGGAAGTGGTCAGGCCGACAAACACATGCGCCACCGCCTGGCCACTGATGCGGTAATTGAATTCGGTCACGCTGCGCGGCCCGCCGGGCGCCTTGTCGATCAGCGCGCAAAAGCGCCGGAAGCTGCCGCGCTCTTCGGGAATCGTCACGGCAAACAGCGCTTCGCGCTCCTCGCCCACTTCGGCGCGCTCGGCGACAAAGCGCAGGCGGTCGAAGTTCATGTTCGCGCCGCACAAGATGGCGGCGTAGGTTTCGCCTTGGGTCTTGTGGGTGGCGACGTATTGCTTGATCGCGGCCACAGCCAGCGCACCGGCCGGCTCCACGATGCTGCGCGTGTCGACAAATACATCCTTGATGGCGGCACAGACCGCATCGGTGTCCACGGTCATGAATTCATCGACCAGTTCGCGGCTGATGCGAAAGGTTTCCTCGCCCACCAGCTTGACCGCCGTGCCATCCGAAAACAGGCCCACGTCGGGCAGCGTGAGCCGCTTTTTGGCGTTCACCGACTGGATCATCGCGTCAGAGTCGTTCATCTGCACGCCGATGACCTTGATCTCGGGCCGAACCGCCTTGATGTAATTGGCCACGCCGGAAATCAGCCCGCCGCCGCCAATTGCCACGAACACCGCGTCGAGCCGGCGCGAACCCAGGGTTTGCAGCTGGCGCAGGATTTCCATGGCAATCGTGCCCTGGCCGGCAATCACATCCGGGTCGTCGAAAGGATGGACAAAGGTCAGGCCCTGCTGTTTCTGCAGCGTGACCGCGTGCGTGTAGGCATCCGAATAACTGTCGCCGTGCAGCACGACGTCGCCGCCCCAACCCTTGACGGCATCAATCTTGAGCCGCGGCGTGGTCGTCGGCATGACGATCACCGCGCGCGCGCCGAGCTTTTGCGCGCTCATGGCCACACCCTGCGCATGGTTGCCGGCCGAGGCGCAAATCACGCCTTTTTTGAGTTGCGCAGAGGTCAGGTGCGCCATCTTGTTGTAGGCGCCGCGCAGCTTGAAGCTGAACACCGGTTGCTGGTCTTCGCGCTTGAGCAGTACCGTGTTGTTCAGGCGCAGGCTCAGGCTTTTGGCCGGCTCCAGCGCCGACTCGATCGCCACGTCATAAACCCGTGCCGTCAGGATTTTTTTCAGATAGTCGGCAGGCTTGAGTGTCTTGGCCGCAGGTTTGCTGGCCGGTTTGGCCATTGCCTTGGGCAGGGGTTTTGCGACTGCCGTGGGTGCAGCGCCAGTGGGTAATTTTTTAGGAGGGGACATTTTTTTATCGCAGCAGAACCCGATGATCATAGGCGCACGAAAAAAAGGCCCAGACCATGCGGTCTGGGCCTGTAAATCCACCCTTTGAGGAGGTGGAGGAGACAACCAGTGCAAAAATACAGCAGGTCGGCAAGGACTGTGTACTGATGCGATAAGTCCAGTATATCGGAGTCCATGCTGCACTGCACCATGTGTTTGCAGCGAAAGTCGCACAATTACAGGGTTTAAGGGGTTTTACCTACAAGTCGCGGTCCTGGCCGCCAGCGCGATGAACGCCGGCAGGCTCCACGACACCAATCATCATGGACAAGGAAGGGCAGTTATGGAATGCACAGTGAGCTGGACCGGCAGCAATGCGGTCAATGGATCGAAATCGGGAATGACCTTCCTGGCCGAAACCGGCAGCGGCCACACGCTGGTCATGGATGGCGCGCCCGACGCCGTCAAGCCTGAAAACGGCGGCGCCAACCTGGCGCCCCGGCCGATGGAAACCGTGCTGGCCGGCGCGGGTGGCTGCACGGCCTACGACGTGGTGCTGATCCTCAAGCGCGGCCGCCATGATGTCCGTGGCTGCACGGTCCGGCTGACCACCGAACGGGCGCCCGTGGACCCCAAGGTGTTCACCAAAATCCACATGCATTTTGTCGTGACGGGCAGCAAATTGAGCGACAGTGCCGTTGAGCGCGCCATTGCCATGAGCCACGAGAAATACTGCTCGGCCACCATCATGCTGGGCAAGACGGCGGACATCACCACCAGTTTTGAGTTGGTAGGGATTTCTGCTTAAATAGCCGCTATGGTCACCATCACTGTTGATTCCCTCAAGCTCAGTGACAAGCTCAAGGCTTCAGGCTTCAGGCTTCACGGCTTCACGGCTTCACGGCTTCACGGCCGAACAAGCTGAAACCGTGGTGCGCGTCATTGCCGAGGCGCAAGACGAGTTGGTCACAAAAAAAGATTTGCGAATTGCTTTGGAGCAATCTCTCAATCCCATGAAGGCCGATCTGCTGGTGCTCAAGTGGGCCGTGGGTTTGAACACCGCGCTTTGCCTGCTGATTCTGTGCAAGCTGTTCAGTCACTGACTTTTCGCTAGATCCGCTGCGCCACCGTCGTCATCACCTTGGCGGCAGAACGCATCATCAGCCTGACCGGCGCGGGCAACCGCACGCCGCCCGCATCTTCCGCCGTCCTGGCATGGTGCGCTTCATCGTCCTTCATCTGCGCCACAATGGCGCGCGATTCGTGGTCGCCCTGCGGCAGATGCTCCAGGTGACTGGCCAGGTGAGCTTCGACCTGGCGCTCGGTTTCCACCACAAAGCCCAGGCTGAGCCTGTCGCCCAGGCGGCTCGCCACCAGGCCAAGGCCGAATGCGCCTGCGTACCATAAAGGGTTGAGCAGGGAAGGGCGGGCATCCAATTCGTCCAGCCGGTCCTTGGTCCAGGCCAGGTGGTCGCCTTCCTCGCGGCTGGCGTCCAGGAAATGCTTGCGCAGCACCGGATCGCGCGTTCCCAGCGCCTGCGCCGCATACAGCGCCTGTGCGCAAACCTCGCCCACATGGTTGACGCGCATCAGCGCGCCTGACAAGGCTTTGTCTTCGGCGCTCAGGTCGGTTGCCTGGGCCGGCACCGTGGGACAGGTGCGGCTGGCATGCGGTTTGGCAAACAGGGTCCGCAGGGCGCCGTCTGCGGCATTCAGGGCAAGGTCAAGGGCAGTGGTCATGGGCAGCTTTCATCAGTTCGTGCTGGGCGTGGCAAATTATTCGGGACAAGCAGGCCGTTGCAGGATCGGTGGTCTTTCTGACATGTTAGCGCCCGCGTGACAGACTGCACCGAATTGAAAAAGCCCCCAAAAGGGGGCTTGATGCCAAAGACAAGCGGCGTCAGGGCCGGGCGGTCTTTAGAACGTGTGGCGAACGCCAAAAGCCACGTTGGTCGAATCCGTTCCGGCAGAAGCCGTCACGCCGCCCAGGAAGCCATTGCCGCCCGGGGCGATCTGACCGGCTCCCTTGTTGTTGAAGCGCGTCAGCACGGCGTTCAGGTTGGTGCGCTTGGACAGGGCGTAGGTGTAGGTCACGCCGTAGGAGTCGGTATCGGCATTGACAGCGCGTTTGTCATCAAGCCGGTTGAAGGCCGTGACCACTGTGTGAACACCGCTGGTGATCTTGTAGCCGATATGCATCAGACGGGCGTCCTGCCTGAAGGCGGCGTTGTAGGCGTTCTGGAAAACAGGGCCGGCGGCCACAAAAAACGGTGAAAGACCTGAAGGATTGTCGTCCTTGATGGTGGCGTACTGGCCATACACGGTGCCCGGACCAACGTTCACGTTGGCGCCCAGAACATTGTTAGTGAGGGATTTCTGGCCAAACTCGTTCTTTTTCTCATTGTGTCCAAAACCGACAGAAAAACCGTTGCCTGTGTAGATCGCCATGGCGCCCAAGAACCGGCCTGCGGAACTATTGCCTGGGACTTCGCCAGCGCCATACATCAAGGTCGCGGTGATGCCGCCTGTCTTGATGCCGTATTGCAGCGTATTGGCCAAGCGGATGTCGAACGCAGCCGGCAAACTGGCCACTTGACCAGCCGCAAGGCTGGATTGAGTCTGGGAAGCATCGAACGCTGCGCTCACCAAATAACCCGGTGTGTATTGGCGGCCGAGGGTGAATGCGCCGAAGGGAGTGATCAACCCGGCAAAGGCCTGACGATCAAACAGGTTGCCCGCAAGGTTGACGCCAAATGCGTTGGTACCGATAGCATTGTTAATGGCTGCGATAGTACCGAGTGCAACTGGGGTGCCGGCGAGACCAACGGGCAGGTTGGCGTTCACGGTAGTTCCAACGCGATCGGGAAGTTGGTTGCCCGAATTAGGCCGGTTCGTCACCGAACCCGTGTCTGCCTCAAACCGGCTTTCAAGCGTAAAAATCGCCTTGTAGCCACCGCCCAGGTCCTCGTTGCCGCGCATTCCCCAGCGTGAACCTTCCATGATGCCGCTGGCGAGGCCGTTGAAAGAGCCATTCTTAAGGCCGCTGACGTGGTTGTAGCCCGCGTCAACCAGTCCGTAAAGCGTCACCGTGCTTTGGGCCATGGCGCCGGAAGCGGACAAAAGCCCCAGCACGGCAGTTGCAACGAGAGTGAGTTTTTTCATGAAGTCTCCAGGATTCTTGATTGGATAAGGGATGGTTTTCAACGCGCCGTCACTGTGTCGGTGGTTTCGACAATGCAAGATTAATGGCTTGGTAAAAACACGTAAAGAGCGGAATCACGCAGGCGTATCACTTTAGAGACAGGGGAAAACCCGGTGTTTTCAACCCCTCGAAGTCGTCCGGATGAACGCGCCAAAACTGTGTTGTATGGACTTTTGTTCCTTAAAACAGCTTGGGCCATCACACAGCAAACACGCTTCTGGCTGTGGCGTTTGGTTGCGAAAGTTTTTGCGGCCGGCAATTACATTTTTAACAAGCGTTGTAATAAAGAGACTTTGAATTCTGAGAACGCATGGTTTTGAATTGCCATTGTTTAGAGAATGGTTGAACACCAGTCAGTCGATGTGAACTGTCCATGCTTTTGTACCGCGATGCACTGATAGTGCTCAAAAAAAATTTATCACCACCATGCGCACTGTTTTGGTGTTTCCGATTGCATAAACAGGGCAAAACATCCTGCAATCGGGTGATTTCAAAGGTGTTTCTCCAACGAATTTGCCCACGAAGCGATCAGCGTTGCCAACCGCCAACAGATGAGGCATACAAATTGCTTTTGGTTTAAAAGACTTTGCTTTGGATGTAACAGTTTGGTTAAATCGAACTAGGGTTAACCCGAAATCCCTCAAGCAATGTTTGGGAACCAGTTTTTTGTCTTCCACTTTTTGGAGTTTCTTCAATGAAAAAGAATTTGATCGCTTTAGCAGTTCTTGCCGCATCCGGCATTGCATCGGCTCAGTCCAGCGTGACCCTTTACGGTTTGGTTGATGCCTATGTCGGCAGCAGCAGGGTCAAGCTTTCATCGCCAGGTGTTGCCACCACCTCGACGCGCCAGACGGTGGTGGACAGCGGCGGTTTTAATACCAGCCGTTTTGGCCTGAAGGGTTCGGAAGACCTGGGCGGCGGCTTGAAAGCCAATTTTGTGCTGGAAGCTGGTTTCAACGTCGACACCGGCGCCGCCAACAGTTACACCAATCCGTTCACCGGTGCGGTGTCCGGCTCAACGTTCGGACGCCAGTCGTGGGTCGGCATGTCGGGTGGTTTTGGCGAAGTGCGCGTCGGCAAGATGTGGACGCCTTATGACGAAGTCAAAGGCAGCGGCGCCGCTGCGTTCGATGCCAACATTTTTGCACCCGCTGCCGGTGTGTGGGCTAGCAACAACTACCAGGACCGTCCAGGCAATGCGCTTTACTACGCAACGCCTTCTTTCAGCGGTTTCAGCGCTGCCGCCATGTACAGCTTGGGCGAGAACAAGACGGCTACGTCTAGCGCAGGCAAGATTGCCAGCTTCAATGTGCAATATGCCGGCGGCCCTGTGGCAGCGGCACTGGCTTACCAGACCGAAAAAGACGGCGGTGCATCGCTCAACACCAACACCACCAAGTTCACGCAACTGAATGGTTCATATGATTTCGGCCCTGCCAAGCTGCTGGGTGCTTATGGCCATGTGAAAGATGGCAGCGACAAGGCTAAGGAATACCAGATTGGCGTGGATGTGCCATTTGGTGCCGTCACCTTGTCGGGTGGTTATGCGCATTCCAAAATTACCAGCACCGCTGGCGATGTCACGAGCAAGGGCATTGGTCTGGCTGCCAAGTACGACTTGTCCAAGCGCACCTTCCTGTACACCGGCCTCCAACTGGCTAAAAATGAAATAGCCGGTTCGGAAGTCAAGACCGACACCTTTGCAGTGGGCGTTCAGCACAAGTTTTGATCGGCTCCTGGCTTGATGCCAGGACGTTGAACTTTTTTAAAGCCGCTTTCGGGAAACCTGAAGCGGTTTTTTCATTTTTTTCATCACCTGATTTGAATCACTGAAATTTGAATGCCTTTAAGCACAGCGCATCTGCGTTGTTTTTGCTCCACGCAGCGGTCTTTTTTGTCGCGTCCCTGCAACAGAAAAGCCCTTTTATGGCGCATTTCTTTGCGGATCAAGGTTCCTTCTGGTGCAATAGACCCAACTTCCCGAAAGGGGGTTGGCCCGGGTCTCTGGGGGAGCTGCAAATGCGAAAGTATTGGGCAGTCCTCTTACCGGAGCCCTATGTTTAACCTTGGAGAAATTCTCAATGAAAAAATCACTCATCGCTTTGGCCGTACTGGCAGCATCCGGCGCCGCAATGGCCCAATCTTCGGTAACCCTGTACGGCATCGCTGACGCTTTCGTCGGCAGCACCGAAACCCAAGTCGGTGGCGTTGGCCAGCGTCAAACCAACGTCAGCACCTCAGGTGTCAACGGTTCGCGTTGGGGCCTGAAGGGTTCTGAAGACCTCGGCGGCGGCATGAAAGCCATCTTCACGCTGGAAAGCGGTTTCAATCTGGACACCGGCGCGCAAAAGACAGCTGGCAGCATTTTTGACCGTCAAGCCTACGTTGGTCTGCAAAGCGGTTTCGGTACTGTGTCCTTGGGCCGTCAGTATTCTGCGTACGACAACCTGCAAGGCGCGACCAACCACAACTACGATGCGTTCACCTTCAGCGCACGCGGCGCTGTGTCTGCCAACGGCATCAAGGACTACACCAATCGTGTCAGCAACTCGATTGCCTACGCTTCGCCTAGCTTCAGCGGCTTCAGCGGTGCAGTGGTTTACGGCTTCGGCGAAGACAAGAAAACCAACGTGGGCACTGCAGCTGCTCCTCTGCTCAACAGCGACGCAACGGACAGCGCCAGCGTGCACATCAAGTATGCCAACGGCCCTATCCTGGTTGGTTATGCGTACCAAGAAGACAAGTTGTCACAAACTGCACTTGGCCAAGACAAGAACAAGTACAACCTGGTTGGCGGTTCGTATGACTTCGGCATGGCCAAGTTGACTGGTAGCTACAACACGGTCAAGAACAACGTCCTGAAGGACAAGGAAGGCCAGATCGGCGTGTCGGTTCCCTTCGGTGCCGCTGCCGTTTCCGTCGGCTATGCCCGTTCGAAGAGCGAAGGTGCAGGCGTTGAGCGCACTGGCAAGGGCTACTCTATCCTGGGTACCTACGCATTGTCCAAGCGTACCGGTCTGTACGCTGGTGCTCAGAACACCAAGGCTTACATCCCTACCGCTACTGCTGGTCTCAATACTGTCCGCGAAACCGAAACCACGACCTACGGTCTGGGTGTTCGCCACTCGTTCTAATTTTTCAGCTGGCGCAAGCCAGCGGTTAAAGCAGAAAACAAAAACCCCACCGTGGCGACACGGTGGGGTTTTTTTATGGGTGGCTCCCTGTGGGCGTTGATCCTTTCAGCGGTGGTGTCGGTTGGTGGCATTGGGGTTGGGTTTGTGTGATGGTCGCCTGTATCTGTCCCCAGGCTGTCGTTTCTACGCAAATACCGTTGGCCTGTGCTTCCTGATGTTTACCGCACCAACGTTTCACCCTAGTATTTACCACTTGCTGACATCGGGACCCAACAGACATGCGCACTCCGGCTCTTCTTGAAAAAACCCTTTCGCCGCTGTCTGCGGACATGCGCGATTCGGTCGCCGTTCACCTGCCACGCCCCTTGCAGGTCAACGGCCGTGCCTTTGCACAGATTGCCCGCTTCCATCCCGAGCTGACCGCCTTCCGCCGGGACCTGCATGCACATCCGGAACTGGGTTTTGAAGAGGTGTACACCGCCAGCCGGGTGACGCAGGCGCTCAAGCTGTGCGGGGTGGACGAAGTGCACACCGGCATCGGAAAAACCGGCGTGGTCGCGGTCATCAAGGGTCGCCAGCCTGGCCCTGCTTCCCGCGCCGCGCAGACCGGGGTCAGGCCGATGGCCGGCCTGCGCGCCGACATGGATGCGCTGCCCATGACCGAGCGCAACGATTTTGGCTGGAAATCAGCCAAGCCCGGCCTGATGCATGGCTGCGGCCATGACGGCCATACCACCATGCTGGTCGGTGCCGCGCGTTACCTGGCCGAAACCCGGAATTTTGCCGGCGATGCCGTGCTGGTTTTTCAACCGGCGGAAGAAGGGCGCGGCGGCGCCGAGGCCATGATCAACGACGGATTGTTCGAGCGGTTTCCGGTGCAGGCGATTTACGCCATGCACAACTGGCCGGCCATGCCGCCCGGCAGCATCGGCATCAATTCCGGACCGATGATGGCGGCGGCCGACCGCATCACCATCGAAATCACCGGCAAGGGCGGGCATGGCGCCCATGCCTACCTGACCGTCGATCCGATCCTGGTGGCGGCGCACATCATCACGGCCGTCCAAAGCATCGTGTCGCGCAACGTCAAGGCCATGGACAACGTCGTGGTCAGCTTGTGCGCCATGCGGGCCGGTGACATGGCAGCGATGAGCGTGGTGCCCGGCCATGCCACGCTGGTCGGCACGGTTCGCACCTTCAAGCCCGAGATGCAGGATTTTGTCGAGCAGCGCCTGCAGCAGCTTTGCGCTGCGGTGGCTGATGGTTTTGGCGCCACGGCGACGGTTAGCTATGAACGCATCTATCCCGCGACCATCAACTCGCCGGCCGAATACCGGCTGGCAACCCTGGTGGCCGAGCAACTGGTGGGCGCCGAAAACGTGGTGCGCAACCTGGAGCCGAGCATGGGGTCGGAAGACTTTTCCTTCATGCTCAAGGAAAAACCGGGCGCCTATTTGCGGCTGGGCCAGGGCGAGCAGGGCCCGGACGGACAGGGCGGCGTGGGCAGCCGCTTTCTGCACAACAGCTGCTACGACTTCAACGACAACGTGCTGCCTTTGGGCGCTGCGCTGTTTGCTGGCATCGTGGAGCGCTCAATGCCGTTGGCGTGAATTTGAACGTTGTTGAGTGATTGCTATTTAATTAATAGCTACAAGTGCCGACCCAGATTGCGCAAAGGCAGTATTTTTAATAAAAACAGGCGCTGGGCCGGCGCAGGACTGCCCGGCCTTTATGTCCACGTCTGCCGCCGCGTCAGGTGTAGCGTTTATTGCGCAAATTGTTTTTCATTTCCTTGAGCAGCGGCTGCAGCTTGGGGCCGATGCGCAGCGCCACGCAGGTCGCCAAAATGTCGATGATCATCAAATGCAGCAGGCGCGACACCATCGGGCTGTAGCGGTCATAGCCTTCGGGATGGTCGGCGGCCAGGTGGATGTGGCCGGCGGCAGCCAGCGGTGACGCGGTGGCGGTGATGACAATGGTTGTGGCGCCGTTCTTGCGCGCAATGTCGCACGCGTCCATCAGGTCGCGGGTGCGGCCCGAGTTGGAAATCACCACCACGCAGTCGCCCGGCCCCAGCAGTGACGCGCTCATGACCTGCATGTGGCCGTCGCTGTAGGCGATGCAGTTGATGCCCAGCCGGAAGAACTTGTGCTGCGCATCCTGCGCCACGATGCCGGAGTTGCCCGCGCCGAAAAACTCGATGCGCTTGCCACTCTGGTAGGCGCCCAGCAGCGCCAGCACGGCTTTTTCAATCGCCACCGGGCTGGCGTCATTGCGGTATTTGAGAAAGGCCGCCACGGTGTTGTCGATCACCTTGACCATCACGTCGCCGGTCTTGTCGTCCACATCGACGCTGCGGTGAATGAAGGGCACGCCTTCGCTGACGCTGCCGGCCAGCTTGAGCTTGAAGTCGAGCAACCCGTCGTAGCCGACACTGCGGCAAAAGCGCACCACCGTCGGCTTGCTGACATGCGAGCGGCTGGCCAACTCGGTGATCGGCAGGCTGGCAAAGGCGCGCGGGTCGGCCAGCACCAGGCGTGCCACGCGTTGTTCCGCCGGGGCCAGCGAGGGCAGGGAAGCCTTGATTCGGTCGAGCATGCTAGCGCTCCTCGCTCCAGCAGTAGCCATCGCGGGCGATCATCGCGCTGGCGGCGCTCGGTCCCCAGGTGCCTGCCGCATACGGGCGCGGTGCCGTCGGGTCATGGCTCCAGCGGTCCAGGATCGGTTCGACCCAGCGCCACGCTTCCTCTTGCTCGTCACTGCGCACGAACAGGTTCAGCCGGCCGTCAACCACATCGAGCAGCAAGCGCTCGTAAGCGCCGACGCGCTCCGCCCCGAAGCGCTTGTCGAAGTCCAGGTCAAGCTGCACCGGCTCCAGCGTCGGGGTGCCACGGCGCAGTCGCTGGTCGGTGCCCTGCGCCAGCAGGTGCAGTTCCAGGCCATCCCGGGGCTGCAGGTCGATGACCAGCCGGTTGCCAGTGCTGCAGTCCTGCCGCGATTTGAAAATCGCGTGCGGCGTGGGGCGAAAGTTGACCTCAATGTGCGCGTCGCGGCCGGCCAGCCGCTTGCCGGTGCGGATGTAGAACGGCACACCGGCCCAGCGCCAGTTTTCGATCTCGGTGCGCAGGGCGACGAAGGTCTCGGTGCGGCTTTCCGGGTTCACGCCGGGCGCACTGCGATAAGCCTCAACCGCCTCGCCATCGATGGTTCCGGCGGCATACTGGCCGCGAATGACATGCTGGCTCAGGGTTTCAGGCGTCCAGGGCTTGAGCGAGCGCAAGACCTTGAGTTTTTCGTCACGAATCGCGTCGGCATGCGAATTGATGGGCGGCTCCATGCCCACGGCGCAGAGCAACTGCAGGGCATGGTTCTGCACCATGTCGCGCAGCGCGCCGGTGCTGTCGTAAAAAGCGCCGCGTTTTTCCACACCGAGTTCTTCGGCAATCGTGATCTGGATGTTGGCGATGTACTCGCGCCGCCAGAGCGGCTCGAACAGCGAATTGCCAAAGCGCAGCGCGAACAGGTTTTGCACCGAAGGCTTGCCCAGGTAATGGTCGATGCGAAAGATTTGTTGCTCGGTCAGCACGCTGCGAACGGTTTGATTGATGGCGCGGTTGGACGCCAGGTCATGGCCCAGCGGCTTTTCCAGCACCACGCGGGTTTGCGGGCCGTTCAGGCCGGCAGCGGCGATCTGTTCGCAGACCGTGGTGAACAGGCCGGGCGCGGTCGCCAGGTACATCACCACCACATCTGCCGGCCGCTGCCTGAGCTGGTCCGCCAGGCGCGCATAGTCGTCCGGTTTCGACAGGTCCATGCGCAGGTAGCCAAGCATCTGGGCAAAACGCGTGAATTCTTCTTCGTTCGGCCGCTTGGACAATTCGACATGGTCAAAACGTGACTTGATGAGCGCGCGGTACTGATCGTCCGACAAGTCATCGCGGGCCACGCCAATGATGCGGCCATCGGCTGGCAGCGAACCGTGGCGAAAGGCCTGGAACAGGGCAGGCATGATCTTGCGCCAGGCCAGGTCGCCGGTTCCGCCAAACAGGATGAGGTCAAAGCTCATGGTAAGGACTTGTGATGGTAATAAAGTTTCACATTCTATGGGCATAATGGTAACTACACCCGGTGACCTGCTGTGACCCCTGTGTTGGCACGGTGCGGTTTTCGGGCTTCCTGATCCACTTTTCGCCCTTGCCCGGCGCCCCAAGCCCATGAACCAACTCGACGCCCTGAAACAACTCACGACCGTGGTGGCCGACACCGGCGACTTCAACCAGTTGGCCCAGTTCAAGCCGCAAGACGCCACCACCAACCCGTCGCTGATCTTGAAGGCGGTGCAAAAAGCCGATTACGCGCCATTGATGCAAAGCACGATGGCCCGTTTCAAGGACCGGGCGCTGGACGAAACCATGGACCGGCTGCTGGTGCGTTTTGGCTGCGAAATCCTGTCCATCATTCCGGGCCGCGTCTCGACCGAAGTCGACGCCCGCCTGAGTTTTGACACCAGCGCCACGGTGGCCCGGGGCGAGCGCCTGATTGCGCTGTACCAGGCCGAAGGCATCCACATCGACCGGGTGCTGATCAAGGTGGCCGCCACCTGGGAAGGCATTCAGGCCGCCCGGCTGCTGGAGCAGCGCGGCATCCACACCAACCTGACGCTGCTGTTTTCCTTTTGCCAGGCCGTCGCCTGCGGCCAGGCCAGGGTGCAGCTGATTTCCCCCTTCGTCGGCCGGATTTACGACTGGTACAAGAAGTCGGCCGGCAGCGCCTGGACTGAAGATGCGAATGCCGGCGCCAACGATCCCGGCGTGAAGTCGGTGTGCGAGATCTACAACTACTACAAGCAATTCGGCATTGCCACCGAGGTCATGGGTGCGAGTTTTCGCAACGTCGGCCAGATCACGGCGCTGGCCGGTTGCGATTTGCTGACCATCAGCCCCGAGTTGCTTGCCCAGCTGGCTGCCAGTGACGCGCCATTGCAGCGCGCACTGGATGCGAGTGCCGCCGATTCGCTTGACCTGCAGGTGGTGGACTTTGACGAAGCGCGTTTTCGCTATGCGCTCAATGAAGACGCCATGGCCACGGAAAAGCTCGCCGAAGGGATTCGCGCCTTTGCCGTGGACGCGGTCAAGCTTGAGCAGTTGATGCAGGCTGTCTGAACACCAGGAGACCGTGATGAAACCAGTGCGTTGCGACCAGACCCCAGCCTGGGGAGAGCTCAAGACCTGTTTTGAAGCCAGCGGCCAAAATTTCGACCTGCGCGACGCGTTCGCGCACGACCCCCACCGCTTCGAAGCCTTCAGCCAGGAAGCGCCGCATGTGTTTGCCGACCTGTCCAAGAACCTGATCGACGCCGACAGCCAGGCGCTGCTGCTGGCGCTGGCGCGGCAGTGCGGGCTGGAGCCCCAGCGCGACGCGATGTTCGCCGGGGAACGCATCAACCGCACCGAAAACCGTGCCGTGATGCACTTTTTATTGCGAAATCCGCCTTCCACGCAATACATACCTGCACAAGCAGCTATTAATAAAATAGCAGACGCACAGGCTGAGGTGGAAGTGACCCTGAACGCCATGCTGGCCTATGCGGAGCAGGTGCGCGCCGACGAAGCGATCACCGACATCGTCAACATCGGCATTGGCGGCTCGGACTTGGGGCCGCAGATGGCAGTGCTGGCGCTCGGTGAATTCGCCGCGTCCGGCAAGCGGATTCACTTTGTGTCGAACATTGACGGCGATGAACTGGCCGGCGTCCTGAGGCAGCTCAAACCCGCCAGCACGCTGTTCCTGGTGGCGTCCAAGACCTTCACCACCACCGAAACCATGACCAATGCGCATTCTGCCAAGGCCTGGTTTGAAGCGCAGGGCGGGCGGGACATTGCCCGTCATTTCGCGGCGCTGACGACCAATGTGGCAGCGGCGAACGACTTCGGCGTCACCACCACCTTCGGTTTCTGGGACTGGGTGGGCGGGCGTTATTCGCTGTGGTCGGCGATTGGATTGCCCCTTGCCATTGCGATTGGCGCGGCGGGCTTTCGCGAGTTTCTGGCCGGTGCGCATGCGATGGATGGACACTTTCGCACGGCAGAACTGGCGCACAACCTGCCGGTGCGGCTGGGCCTGCTCGATGTCTGGTACCGCAACTTTCACGGCTTTTCCAGCCGCAGCATTGCGCCCTACAGCAGCGCCTTGTGCCGCTGGCCGGCGTATTTGCAGCAACTGGAAATGGAAAGCAACGGCAAGCGCGTGGACCAGGACGGCCAGCCCTTGCCGTTTGACACCTCGCCGGTGCTCTGGGGCGAGCCCGGCACCAACGGACAGCATGCCTACTTTCAAATGCTGCACCAGGGCACATCGGTGGTTCCGGTCGAATTCGTGGCGATCAAACAAGCGGCGCATGCGTCGGATGATTTGCCCGGCCACCACGACAAGCTGCTGGCCAACGTGTTGGCGCAGGCACAGGCGCTGATGCACGGCAAGCCTGATGCCGGCGGCCACCGGGATTTTCCCGGCAACCGGCCCAGCACCTTCTTGCTGCTGGAGCGGCTCACGCCCGCCAGCCTGGGTGCGCTGATTGCGCTGCAGGAGCACCGCGTGTTTGTCAGCGGCGCCATCTGGGGCATCAACAGCTTTGACCAATGGGGCGTCGAGCTGGGCAAGGTCTTGGCCCGAGACATCGAGCCGCGCCTGTGCAGTGGCGATGTTTCGGGGCTCGATGGCTCGACCGCCGGCCTGCTGCGAAAGCTGCGGCCCGATCCGGCATGAACATTGTGTTTGATTTCGGCGCGGTGCTGTTCGACTGGCAGCCAGCGCAGCTGATGGCGCAACACTTTCCCGACCTGGGCGCCACGCCCGCGCAGGCAAAAAAACTGGCCCGTGCCGTGTTTGACCATGCCGACTGGCGCGGTTTTGACAGTGGCACGGTGGCGCTTGAACAGGTGGTTTCCCGCACCGCCCTGCGGCTTGGATTGTGCGAGGCCAGGCTTCGCAACGCCTTGGCGCCGATTGGCGAGCAGCTAATGCCCATTGACTGCAATGTCGACCTGCTGGCCGGCTTGCGCGACCGCCGCGACAGCCAGGGCGGCATCCAGCTTTATTTTTTGTCCAACATGCCCGAGCCCTTTGCCCGGGCGCTGGAACGGCGTCACGGTTTTCTGCAGTGGTTTGACGGCGGAATCTTCTCAAGCGATGTGAAGCTCGGCAAGCCGGACCCGGCAATTTTCAGGTTGCTGGTGTCGCGCTACCGCCTTGCGGACGCCGACACCCTGTTCATTGACGACAGCCTGGCCAATGTGCAGGCGGCGGATGCGCTGGGATGGCAGACGGTTCACTGCGAAGTGCCAGAGCGACTGCCGGGTCAGTTGACGGAAAAATTAGGCTTGTAGCGCTTTGCCTGCAGCCATGGAAATGGAACAAGCAGCCCATGAAAAAACCCGCAGCGCTTGCACGCTGCGGGTTTTTTTGTGTCGGCCAATTGAATGGCCCGGGCATTGCCAATTGCCGGAAAACAAGCACTGCGAAGCGGTTGCTTCCCGGCCAAGTCAGCTTACATGCCCATGTCGCCCATGCCGCCCATGCCGCCCATGCCGCCGCCCATGCCGCCGCCTGCAGGTGCGTCGTCCTTGGCGGACTCGCAGATCATGGCTTCGGTCGTCAGCATCAGCGATGCGACGGACGCAGCGTTCTGCAGGGCCGTGCGGGTCACTTTCGTGGGGTCCAGAATGCCCATTTCGATCATGTCGCCGTAGGTGTCGTTGGCGGCGTTGAAGCCGTAGTTGCCGGTGCCGGCCAGCACGGCGTTCACCACCACAGAGGCTTCGCCGCCTGCGTTGTAAACGATTTCGCGCAGCGGCGCTTCAATCGCGCGCATCACCAGCTTGATGCCGGCGTCCTGGTCAGCGTTGTCACCCTTGATGACGCCAGCGGTCTGCTTGGCGCGCAGCAATGCCACGCCGCCGCCGGCCACGATGCCTTCTTCGACGGCAGCGCGGGTTGCATGCAGTGCGTCTTCAACGCGGGCTTTCTTTTCCTTCATCTCGACTTCGGTGGCCGCGCCAACCTTGATCACGGCAACACCGCCGGCCAGCTTGGCCACGCGCTCTTGCAGTTTTTCACGGTCGTAGTCGCTGGTGGCTTCTTCGATCTGGACGCGAACCTGCTTGACGCGGGCTTCGATGTCGCCCGCTTCGCCGGCGCCGTCGATGATGATGGTGTTTTCCTTGCCCACTTCGATGCGCTTGGCCTGGCCGAGGTCGGCCAGCGTCACTTTTTCGAGCGACATGCCGACTTCTTCAGCAATCACCTTGCCGCCGGTCAGCACAGCGATGTCTTCCAGCATGGCCTTGCGGCGGTCGCCGAAACCAGGGGCCTTGACAGCCACCACCTTCAGGATGCCGCGCAGCGTGTTCACGACCAAGGTTGCCAGGGCTTCGCCCTCGACTTCTTCGGCAATGATCAACAGCGGACGGCCCGCCTTGGCGACTTGTTCCAGGGTAGGCAGCAGGTCACGGATGTTGCTGATCTTCTTGTCGTAGAGCAGAACAAACGGGTTGTCCAGCAGTGCAGACTGCTTTTCCGGATTGTTGATGAAGTAAGGGCTCAGGTAGCCACGGTCAAACTGCATGCCTTCGACGACGTCGAGTTCGCTGTCGAGTGACTTGCCGTCTTCAACGGTGATGACGCCTTCCTTGCCGACCTTGTCCATCGCATCGGCAATGATCTTGCCAATGGTTTCGTCGGAGTTGGCAGAGATCGAGCCGACCTGGGCGATTTCCTTGGAGGTGGTGGTAGCCTTGGAAGCCTTTTTCAGCTCTTCGACCAGGGCAGAAACTGCCTTGTCGATGCCGCGCTTCAAATCCATCGGGTTCATGCCGGCGGCCACGTACTTCATGCCTTCATGCACGATGGCCTGGGCCAGCACGGTGGCGGTGGTGGTGCCGTCGCCCGCGATGTCGGAGGTCTTGGAAGCGACTTCCTTGACCATCTGCGCGCCCATGTTCTGCAGCTTGTCTTTCAGTTCGATTTCCTTGGCCACGGACACACCGTCCTTGGTCACCGTAGGGGCGCCGAACGAGCGCTCCAGCACCACATTGCGGCCCTTGGGGCCCAGGGTTACCTTGACGGCATTGGCCAGGATGTTGACACCCTCGACCATGCGTGCGCGGGCTTCGCCGCCGAAAATTACGTCTTTTGCTGCCATGATTCGGATTCCTTAAAATTTATCAATGAAATAGCCTGCTTGCGCGCGTTCTGCTTGCATAAGCAGCTATTAAATAAGTAGCAATATTGGAGAGAGTGAAAATTACTTCTCGACCACTGCAAACAGGTCTTCTTCTTTCATGACCAGCAGTTCGTCACCGTCAACCTTGACCGTCTGGCCGCTGTACTTGCCGAACAGCACGCGGTCGCCGACCTTGACGGCCATGGCGCCGAGTTCGCCCTTGTCGTTCTTCTTGCCTGGACCGACGGCCAGCACTTCGCCTTGATCTGGCTTTTCAGCAGCGCTGTCCGGAATCACGATGCCGGAGGCGGTTTTGGTTTCGTTTTCCACGCGTTTGACAATCACGCGGTCATGCAAAGGACGAAGATTCATGAAAAGCTCCTTGTTTTTTAACAATGGTTTTTGGAATTCAAGCGCAGCTGCTGAAAAAGCGACTGCCTGTCGATTGGGCGGTGTGTGATGTTGTTAGCACTCCATACCATCGAGTGCTAATAATAGGGGCATTCATGCCGGTTTTCAAGAGCGGCGTGATTAATTGATGTGTCGGCCTGTGATCGGCCCGGCAGGCATTCCACCGGCCACTGCTATTATTCGACCGCTACCGGTTGCCGCCGATGCGCCTTTGCCGGACGATTTGCGTTTGGCATTGCTGCACACGCGCATCCCTGACTCATGATTTATCGACACTTTCTGCTTCTCCTTTATGTCCAGCGAAATTCCTCATCTGAAAGAGCGCCTTGCCGAGGCAGCCCGCTACGCACTCATGCGCCGGCTGTTGCCGGCCATCCGCCACAACCTCGCCGGGACGCTTCAGCCGATCGGCATGATGTCGGCCATGCTGGACAGGCGGATCAAGGCTGCAGTTCCTGACATGGCCCAACTGGCCAAGAACACCCAGGCGCTCGGCACCTTGTCGCGGGAAGCCGCGGCCACGTCCCTGAACCTGATGACCTGGCTGGCGCCCAAAGACAACGAACTGATCGCGGTAAACAGCGCGGTCGAGGAATCGCTGGGCCTCATGGCGACCGAGCTTTCCTTTCGCGGGTTCTCCCTGGACAACCAAGCGACAGGGGCCGTTGCCAAGCTGCCCAAGGGCATGCTTCGCAGTGTGTTCACCGCGAGCCTGATCGCCCTGACCGATACCTTCGAGAAACCGGCTGGCGTGGTGATTGGCGTGGAGGGTGAAGCAGGCGACACCCGGTTGCGCATCACGGTAGAGGCTGATGCGTCGAATGAACTGCTCGTCCTGGGCAACCGCATGCCGACCTATCGTTGCCTGCAATGGTCTGATGTGCAGGCGCTGGCCGATGCCGAAGGCGTGCACATTGAATATGCACCGGATTCTGTGCAGCTCAAATACTCGGGCGTAAGCGCTGTTGTTTGCGGGCAGTGAGTTGGCAGATGCTGGACAGGGTTACAGAATTCTAGGGAATGGACGAGCAAAACTTGCTTCATGTCCTACATGTATTTCCTCTGGGTCCGATGCGCAAGCTGCAAAGGCAGCCTTAAAGTGAATTTCTGTTGACTGCGATCAAGAAATCACAATGCCAAAAGATAGTTCAAGCTTTCGCGATTCCAGTACACCCATCGCGGTTAGAAATTTTCAGTTGCGCAGCGAAATTCCCGCCGCGGGCAGGTTGCCCAGCCGCTGGCCATTTACGGTCGAAAGGAGTCTCACCATGGCGCGGTCCCCAGCAGCCGACAGCCTGCCGCTGACGCGCAAGGAAAGCAGCCCTTTCATTACCTGAGAGAGCACCAGACATGGAAAAAACGCCTGATTCACCAGATCCCCATGGCCCACAAGGGGCGCAAAAGGCCAACCCCGCACCTGACTCCGGCCCCAAGCGTCGAGGCAAGGATTTTGGTTTTGAGGGAACCAACAAGACCGTTCCTGTTCCTCAGCCCGATGCAGAACCTGCACCCGAACTTCAGGGGACCAAAAGCAAGTTCATTCCGGATTCGCCTTACACCCGGGGATAGCGCCAGCGTCTGACGCGTCTTGTCGCCCTGACTTGGTCGCAGCCCGAGCGTGGCCTTGACAACAGGCGCAACAAAGCATCGTTTTTCTGATCGCTCACCGCGCACAGCGAGCCATCGACGTGCTGTGCCCCTTCGGCCTGCCCTTGCAGGTCCCGGCCAAAGGAATGGCTTTACAGGCCGGCGGCGTTGCGCAAAATTGCTGCCTTGTCGGTGCGCTCCCAAGTGAATTCAGGCTCGTCGCGGCCAAAGTGACCGTAGGCGGAGGTCTTTTCATAGATCGGCCGCAGCAGGTCCAGCATCTGGATGATGCCGTTCGGGCGCAGATCGAAATGCGCGTTGATCAGTTCTGCGATCTGGCTGTCCGGGATGACGCCGGTACCTTCGGTATAAACCGTCACATTCATCGGCTTGGCGACACCAATCGCGTAAGCCACCTGAATCTGGCATTGCCGGGCCAGGCCGGAGGCCACGATGTTCTTGGCCACATAGCGCGCTGCGTAGGCCGCCGAACGGTCCACCTTGCTCGGGTCCTTGCCGCTGAAGGCGCCGCCGCCGTGCGGGCAGGCGCCGCCATAGGTGTCGACGATGATCTTGCGCCCGGTCAGACCGCAGTCGCCCTGCGGTCCGCCGATGACAAAGCGGCCGGTCGGGTTGATCAGGTAGCGGGTATTTTGCAGCCACTCCTTAGGCAGCACCGGCTTGATGATCTCTTCAATCACGGCTTCGATGAACGAGGCCTTCATCTTGTACGGTGTCTCGCTCTGGTCGGGGCTGTGCTGGGTTGACAGCACCACGGTGTCGATGCTGTGCGGCTTGCCATCGACGTAGCGCATCGTCACCTGGCTCTTGGCATCGGGCCGCAAAAACGGCAGGCGGCCGTCCTTGCGCAACTGGGACTGGCGCTCGACCAGGCGGTGCGCGTAGTAAATCGGCGCGGGCATCAGTTCGGGTGTTTCGTCGCAGGCATAGCCGAACATCAGACCCTGGTCGCCTGCACCCGTGTTCAGGTGGTCGTCGCTCGCATGGTCCACACCCTGGGCAATGTCCTTGCTCTGCTTGTCATAGCAGACCATGACCGCGCAGCCCTTGTAGTCGATGCCGTACTCGGTGTTGTCATAGCCGATGCGCTTGAGGGTGTCGCGCGCCACCTGGATGTAGTCAACATTCACATCTTCACGCGCGGTGATCTCGCCGGCCAGCACGACCAGGCCGGTGTTGGTCAGCGTTTCGGCGGCCACGCGCGCATGCGGGTCCTGTTTGAAGACGGCGTCCAGAATGGCGTCTGAAATCTGGTCGGCAACCTTGTCGGGATGGCCTTCAGAGACGGATTCGGAAGTAAAGAGAAAATCGTTTGCCATTGCGTACACTCCATAAGTTTTGCTGGCGCGTTGCCAGCAGGAAGTGCTTTGGCGAACGCTTTAGCAGTTTGGTTTAATGTCGCCCTGCAAGTTGTTCAGTAACTCGGCGACAAGTGCAATTATAAGACGCTCCCTTTTTTGGCTTCATTAGTCCTTTAGCACCCTTTTCATGCTCTGGTTATTCCGTTTTTTCTCCCGCTGGCCGTTGCCGGTACTGCACACGCTGGGCGCCGGACTGGGCTGGGGCGTCTGGTGGCTGAGTGCCCGTTACCGCGCCCAGTTCCGCGCCAACGTGGCGCAAGCTGGCCTGTCGTTTGAAGCAGCCCGGCCGGCGATTGCCGAGGCCGGGCGCTTTGTCGGCGAATTGCCCAAGCTGTGGATGCGGCCGCGTTCGCAGTCGTGCCTGGGCAATGTCCGGGTCGAAGGCCGGGCGCATGCCGACAACGCGTTTAAGCAGGGCAAGGGCGTGATATTTTTCGGGCCGCACTGCGGCAGTTTCGAGCTGGGGACGCAGGCGCTGGCCGAGTTGTACGGGCCGATCACCGCCATTTACCGGCCCGCCCGCAAGGCCTGGCTGGCTCGCCTGGAAAGCTTTGCCCGCGACCGCCAGAACCTCACCATGGTGCCGGCCAGCATGCGCGGCATCCGGCTGATGCACAAGACCCTGAAGGCCAACCAGGCCATCGCCATGCTGACCGACCAGGTGCCGCCCGAAGGCTGGGGCATCTGGGCGCCATTTTTTGGCCGGTCGGCCTACACCATGACGCTGGCAGCCCGGCTGGCCCTCCAAACCGGCGCGACCGTGCTGCCGGTCAGCTGCGAGCGTCTGCCCAGGGGCCGGGGCTATTTCCTGAAGATCTGGCCGGCCGTGTCCGGTCTGGACGCCGTTGAAAAGGGTGGAAAGGCCTATATGCTGCCGGCCGTTACCCGCATTAACCAGGCGATCGAGGCCATCGTGCTGAGCCAGCCCGGCCAGTATCTCTGGGGCTATGCGCGCTACAAGACGCCTCGAAAGGACGCTACTTGAACAATCTTCGCGCCTCGGTCGGCGATGCGATGACGCGGGTTGGCATTGCCTTCATGAAAGCGCTGGCCTGGCTGCCGCTGCCGGCCGTGCGCGCCCTGGCAACGGTGCTGGGCTGGGTGCTGTATGGCCTGATCGGCGCGCGCCGGCGCGTCGTGCATGCAAATTTCTCGGTGTGCTTTCCAGCGCTGTCAACAGCAGAGCGACGCAAGCTGGCCATCGAGACCTTTGTCTGTTTTTCGCAGGCCTGGCTGGACCGCGCCTGGCTGTGGCATGCGCCTGAATCATGCGTGCGGCAGCGTGTCCGGCTGACTGGCGCTACCGAGGAATTGGCGGGCACCGACCCGACGGTAATTTTTCTACCGCATTTTGTTGGTCTGGATGCGGCCTGGGCCGCCACGGCGCTGGTTGTGCCCCGGCCCTCCACCACGATTTACACCGACCAGTCGAACAAGCTCGTCGACCAGTGGATCTTGCAGGGCCGCCAGCGCTTTGGCCATTTGCGCCTGTTTGGGCGCATTGAGGGCGTCAAGCCGATCGTCGCAGCGCTGCGCGAAGGACAGCCGCTGTATTTGCTGCCGGACATGGATTTTGGCCCGGACGAGTCGGTGTTCGTGCCCTTTTACGGCGTTCAGACTGCCACCGTGCCGTCGCTGTCGCGCTTTGCCCGCCTGGGACGGGCCAAGGTCGTGCCGCTGTTGCCGCGCCTGACGCCTGAGGGCTATGACGTGCAGGTGATGCCGGCCTGGACCGATTTTCCCGGCGACGACCCGGTGGCCGACACCGCGCTGATGAATGCGCGGCTGCAGGACTACATCGTCACCATGCCGGCGCAGTATTACTGGGTGCACAAACGCTTCAAGACACGGCCCGAAGGCGAGCCTTCGCTGTACTGAGCGGACGTTCAGTCATCGCGGCTGTTTTTTTAAGCTTTTTAGCGTCTTTGCGCATTACAGGATTGCATTTATAGCTATTATTTTTATAGCAGTTCGCGCGCAATCACGGGTTTATCGAAGAAAATCTTCCAGGCAGCCGATGACCCGTTCGGGCTGCTCATGCACGATCCAGTGGGTGGCGCCCTCGACACGGTGCAACTGCATTTGCGGCACGAAGTCTTCAAGACCGTCGAGCAAGGCCGGGGGCAGGGCGGTGTCGTCCATGGCCCAGATGACCAGCGTCGGCACGTGCACTTCCAGCTTGTCGCGTGGAATCACCACGGCGGCGGCCGCCGGGTCGTGGTGTGGCGCACCTGGCCGGGGCGGACGCAGCGGTGAGGCACGGTAGTAATTGAGCGGGCCGGTCAGCCCGGCGCGCCAGATGTCGCGGTATTGCGCCTTGACGGCGTCAGTCAGCCAGGCGTGCGGTCCGTCAGCTGCGCCCATGGCGGTAAAAAATTCCCACAGCCGGCGAAAGTCATCTTCGGCCAGCAGCGCTTCGGCATCCGGGCGAATCAAAAAATTCATGTAGGCGCTGGCGGCCTGCTGCGCCGGCGAATGCTGCAGCTCGCGCAAAAAGGTGCCAGGGTGTGGTGAATTGATGATGGCGAGCTTTTCCATGCAGCCCGGCGCGCTGGCGGCCAGGTTCCAGGCCACGGCGCCGCCCCAGTCATGCGCCACCAGACAGGCCAGCGGGCCGCCTTCGTGCTCGATCAGTGCGGCAACGTCCTGCACCAGATGCCGGGGCCGGTAGTCGGCCACTTCGGCAGGTGCGCTGGACTGCCCGTAGCCGCGCAGGTTGGGGGCGATGCAGCGAAAGCCGCCATTCCCGGGGCGCGCAAAATGTTCCAGCAGGCCATCCCAGACAAACGCCGCTTCCGGAAACCCGTGCAGGAACATCAGCACCGGCCGGCCCCTGGCGCCGGTGCAGCGGCAGGAAAGGGTGATGCCGTGGGGCAGGGCGCAGTCGCTCGTTTCAATCATGGTGCTATTTTATTGATAGCTGCTTGCGTATGCAGGACATGCGCTATAGCCATTATTTGCTTGAAATTGAAGTTGTCGGTCGTTTGGAATGCCTTGTCGGCGATCAGGCCAGGTCAGCCGCTGGCGGTATGGGCGTTTGCGGGTCTGATTCGCCGCCAGTTGGCGACTCTGGCGCAGGTTTTGGCGCCTTGACCGGTTTTTCCATGGGATGCGCCCAGTCCCACAAGTGCTGGGCCACCTCTTCGACACCCTGGCGTTTCAGCGATGAAAACAGCTTCACGTCGCCGCCGCCCGCCTGCAGCTTGACGATCTGCAATGCCTTGGCTGCATCGGTCTTGTTGAGCTTGTCGGACTTGGTCAGCAGCACCAGGAATTTCAGCCCTTCCTCGACGCGCGGACGGATCACGTCGAGCAAGATTTCGTCGAGTTCTGTCAGGCCCAGCCGTGGGTCGCACAGCAGCACGATGGCCTGAAGGTTGTCGCGCGTCTGCAGGTAATTGCCCATCACCTGCTGCCAGCGGTATTTGGCTTCCTTGGGAACGGCGGCATAGCCGTAGCCCGGCAGGTCGGCAAGCACGGCATCGGTCACGCCCTGCTTGCCCAGCGAAAACAGGTTGATGCTTTGCGTTCGCCCAGGCGTCTTTGAAGCAAACGCCAGCCGGTGCTGCTGCGTCAGGGTGTTGATGCAGGTCGATTTGCCGGCATTGGAGCGGCCCACGAAGGCGATTTCGGGCACTTCGATCCGCGGCAGGTGCTTGAGTTCGGGCGCGGTCGTCAGGAATTTGGCGGTGTGCAGCCAGCCCATGGCGATCTTGGGATCG
This sequence comes from Polaromonas sp. CG_9.11, assembly GCF_015752225.1. NCBI lineage: Bacteria > Pseudomonadati > Pseudomonadota > Betaproteobacteria > Burkholderiales > Comamonadaceae > Polaromonas > Polaromonas sp. CG_9.11. The sequence continues at coordinate 133,053 of NZ_JADOVE010000008.1, read as the reverse complement.
GGCTTGGTGGCGGCGGCAAGAGGCAAGGCGGCTGAAGAAGTCATGATGGGGCGATCCCTGGAAGTCGGTGGCTGCGCTGCCGTTGCAAGGCAGGCCGGAAAAAATAAAAGTGCGCAACGGCAGGCGCTGGCCCACAAGGCAGGCGAATAGCCGTTTGCCAAATCCCGATAATAGGGCTTGGCGTCCAAGCCATTGTAAAATCCCGCCTTACCCAAGTTCTGTGCGCCAACCAATTAAAAGTCCCGATATGAAGCTGTTCGCTACTTCCCTACTGGCCGCCTTGCTGGCCTTGCCTGCCATGTCTTCATTTGCTGCGGCTGAAACTGCACCGGCGGATGCCGCCCAAGCGCCTGCGGTCGCTGTTGTGGCGCCGGTCATGGCTGCCAAGCCTGACCTGGTCAAGGGAGAAGCCACCTTCACCGCCGTCTGCGCCGCCTGCCATGGTGCCGACGGCAATTCCGGAACACCGGCGTACCCCAAGCTCGCGCAGCAGCATCCTGAATACCTGGTCAAGCAGTTGCAGGAATACAAGTCAGGCAAGCGTAAAAATGCCATCATGCAGGGCTTTGCCGCCACGTTGTCGGACGCCGACATGAAGAACGTTGCCTACTGGGCCACCAGCAAGAAGGCCAAGCCCGGTTTCGCCAAGGAAAAAGAGCTGGTCACGCTGGGCGAGCGCATCTACCGCGGCGGCATTGCCGACCGCCAGATCGCTGCCTGCGCCGGCTGCCACAGCCCGACGGGTGGCGGCATTCCTGCACAATACCCGCGCCTGAGCGGCCAGCATTCCGAATACACCGCCGCGCAACTGACGTATTTCCGTGACGGCATCCGCACCAACAGCATCCAGATGACCCAGGTGGCGGCCAAGCTCAATGACAAGGAAATCCGGGCGGTTGCCGACTACATCGCCGGTTTGCGCTAAGCCCTGAACTTGGGGTCTGCCATGGTTTAAGCCAAGCGCCCCTTTTTTGCAGTTTTACTCCAGAAATCCTTGGCTTGGATTGAACCGAAGCCGTATCAATCAATCACATCAAGGCGGGTCTTTCTGAGGAAAGTCCGCCTTTTTGTTTTTTTACCGTCCATTTCCATGCTCCACACCAAGCCTGCGGGCTTTCAGTTTCACGTATGACAGTTTCCACCGAAGGCATGAACGTCAATTGGGGCTCGCGCACTTTGCGCGCGTCGGTGGAGCTGCTGTCGTCGATGCGCTTTTCGATTTCGCTGCTGACGGTCATCTGCATTGCCTCGGTGATCGGCACGGTACTCAAGCAGCAGGAGCCGCTCGGCAACTACGTCAACCAGTTCGGGCCGTTCTGGGCGCAGGTGTTCAGCCTGGCAAGCCTGAACACGGTCTACAGCGCCTGGTGGTTCCTGCTGATCCTGGCGTTTTTGGTGGTCTCCACATCCCTGTGCATCGCTCGCAACACGCCCAAGATCCTGGCCGACTTCAACCAGCTCAAGGAAGACGTGCGCGAGCAAAGCCTCAAGGCTTTTGGCCACCGCGCGCAAGTTGGTCTGGCCGAGTCGCCCGAAGCGGCCGCGCGGCGCATCGGCCAGACCCTGGTGCAAAGCGGCTGGAAGGTCAAGCTCCAGCAGCGAAGCGCCGGCTGGATGGTCGCCGCCAAAAAGGGCTCAGCCAACAAGCTGGGCTACATCGCCGCACACAGCGCTATTGTGCTGATCTGCATCGGCGGCCTGCTCGACGGCGACATGATCGTGCGGGCGCAAATGCTGATCAACGGCAAAACCACCTTTACCGGCGGCGGGCTGATTGCCGACGTACCGGCTGAGCACCGCTTGAGCGAGCGCAACCCGACCTTTCGCGCCAACCTGCTGGTGGCCGAGGGCACCCAGTCGAGCACTGCGATCCTGAACCAGCCGGGCGGCATCCTGCTGCAGGAATTGCCTTTTGCCATAGAACTGAAGAAATTCAGCGTCGAGTACTACTCCACCGGCATGCCCAAGCTGTTTGCCAGCGACATCGTCATCCACGACAAGGCCACGGGCGATAAAACGCCGGCGCGGGTCGAGGTCAACCACCCGGCGAACTACAAGGGCGTGGAGATTTACCAGTCCAGCTTTGACGATGGTGGCTCCAGCGTCACGCTGAGCGCGATTCCGATGTCCGCCGCCACCCGGCCTTTTGAAATCCAGGGAACGATTGGCGGCTCCAGCGCGCTGACCAACGGCCAGGGGGCCGGCGCCGAGCAGCTCACCCTGGAATACACCGCGCTGCGCGTCATCAATGTCGAGAATTTTGCCGGCGTTTCGGGTAGCGCGGCAAGCCCGGGCGCCGACGTGCGCAAGGTAGACCTGCACAAGGCGATCGAAACGCGGCTCGGTGCGGCCAACAAGACCGTCACGCAAAAGCAGTTGCGCAATGTCGGCCCCAGTGTGAGTTACAAGCTGCGCGATGCCGCCGGCCAGGCGCGTGAGTTCCAGAACTACATGCTGCCGGTCAAGATGGATGACAACCCCGACACCCCGCCCATGTTCCTGATGGGCGTGCGCGAAAACACGGTCGACGCCTTCCAGTACCTGCGCATACCCGCCGATCCGGAAAGCAGCACGGCAACCTTCGTTCGCCTGCGCGCCGCGCTGGCCGATCCGGCGCAGCGCGACCTGGCGGTCCAGCGCTACACCCGTCTGGCCGTCGGCACGGCCCGCCCGGAACTGGCGCAGCAACTGAACGAATCGGCATCGCGTGCGCTGGCGCTTTTTGCCGGTGCGGAGGCAACTGCGGTGATACCTGCCGGCAAGGCCGGGCCGGTTGCCGGACTGCAGGCAATTTCCGATTTCATGGAGGCCAATGTGCCGCAGGCCGAGCGTGAGCGCGCCGGAGAAGTGCTGGTCCGTATCCTCAACGGCGTGCTGTTCGAGCTGACGTCGATGACGCGCGAGAAGGCTGATCTCAAGCCCTTGCCGCAGGACGAGAAAACGCAGGCCTTCATGTCGCAGATGGTGCTGAGCCTGTCGGACGCGCCGCATTACCCGGCGCCGATGGCGTTTCAGCTGAAGGATTTCAAGCAGGTCCAGGCCAGCGTTTTCCAGGTGGCGCGGGCGCCAGGCAAGACCATCGTTTACCTGGGCTGTGCCTTTTTGATCCTGGGTATCTTTGCCATGCTGTACATCCGCGAGCGCCGGATATGGGTCTGGCTGGCGCCGCTTGCGCCTGCCCATGCACCCGGCAATGCTGATTCCGCCGGTGGCCTCGAGGCCATGCATTCGGTGTCAGAATCTGCCCAAAGTAGCCAGGCCACCATGGCCTTGTCCACCAACCGCAAAACCATGGACGGCGACAAGGAATTTGAGATGTTGAAAACGAAATTGTTGCAGGCACCCCAATGAATACCACGACGAGCATCAACACCACGACCACCCTTTCTTCCGGCGGCGACAGCACGCTGAGCCTGAACGAAGGTTATTTCGCCAAGCGCAATGCGCTGGACTGGGTCTTTGCCGTGCTGGTGGCGGGCGGCTTCCTGTATGCCTTTGCCCGCTACAGTGCCTACATGGATGTCTATGAAAAAGGCATCTTGTTTGGCGCTATTCCGGCCACCATCGCAATGGGCTGGTTCTGGCGACCGCTGCGCGTGCTGATGATGGTCGTTGCCGGCTTTGCCCTGCTGGGCATCACGTCCTACCAGGGCGATCTGGCGCAGGCCGAACAGGTGTTCTGGCTCAAGTATTTCCTGTCCAGCCAGTCGGCCATCCTGTGGATGAGCATGCTGTTCTTCATGAGTACGATTTTTTACTGGCTCGGCATGTTCGCCAGCAACACGCCGAACAGCGTCGGATCGAGTCACAGCGCAACCCTGGAGTCGCTGGGTTCGAAAATCGCCTGGGTGGGTGTGGGCATGGCACTGATCGGCACGCTGGTACGCTGGTACGAAAGTTACCTGATCGGCCCCGACATCGGCCACATTCCCGTCAGCAACCTGTATGAAGTGTTCGTGCTGTTTTGCTGGATGACGGCGGCTTTTTACCTGTACTTCGAAGCCGAATACAAGACCCGCGCGCTGGGCGCATTTGTCATGCTGGTGGTCAGCGCTGCGGTCGGTTTCCTGCTCTGGTACACCGTCATTCGCGAAGCGCATGAAATCCAGCCGCTGGTGCCGGCGCTGAAAAGCTGGTGGATGAAACTGCATGTGCCGGCCAACTTCATCGGCTACGGCATGTTCGCGCTGGCGGCCATGGTGGCGCTGTCCTACCATGTCAAGCAGCAGGCGCAGGAAACGCGCTGGTACAAGCTGACGCCCCTGTGGATGGTGGGCGTGGTGCTGTGCTTCGTGCCCATCGTGTTTCGCAAGTCGCCGCTCGAAGCCGGCGGCAGCAACTACTGGATGGGCTACCTGCTGGTGGCCGGTTTGATCACCGGTGGCATCCTGCTGGGCCGCAAGCACATTGCCGCTCGCATGCCGAGCCTGGAAGTGCTGGACGACGTGATGTACAAGGCGATCGCCGTCGGCTTTGCCTTCTTCACGATTGCCACGGTACTGGGCGCCCTGTGGGCCGCCGAGGCCTGGGGCGGCTACTGGAGCTGGGACCCGAAGGAAACGTGGGCTTTGATCGTCTGGCTCAACTATGCCGCCTGGCTGCACATGCGGCTCATGAAGGGCCTGCGCGGCACGGTGGCGGCCTGGTGGGCGCTGGGCGGACTGGCAGTCACCACCTTCGCCTTTCTCGGTGTCAACATGTTCCTGTCGGGCCTGCACAGCTACGGAACCTTGTAGCGGCCAGTTGAGTCCTTCGTATTGAATCCTTTATGGGATTTGCTGCGTACTACAGCCAACCACTGCAGGTTTGAAAGGAACTCCCATGCTTATCAAGACAAATTCCAGCGGGTTGAATCATCCGCTTTCCAGTGACATCACCCCGCAAGGCATCTACCAGGGCCGTCGCGACCTGATCAAGCTCATGGCCAGCGGAACGGCAGGCGCCGCGCTGGCAGGCTGGGCCGGGCGCGGTGCGCTGGCGCAAGGCGTGCCCAAGCCGGGCAAGCTGGCGGCGCTGACCGGTGGAAAATCTGCGGCCGCCGGTGCAGTGACGATGGAAAAAGTCACCGAGTACAAGGACGCGACCACCTACAACAACTTCTACGAGTTCGGCACCGACAAGGCCGACCCGGCGAAAAATGCTGCGACGCTGCCGGTGAAACCCTGGTCGGTTGCGGTCGAAGGCCTGGTCAAGAACCCGAGAAGCTTCTCGCTCGAAGAGTTGCTCAAGCTCAGTCCGCAGGAAGAGCGCATTTACCGCCTGCGCTGCGTCGAGGGCTGGTCGATGGTGATTCCCTGGGTGGGGTATTCGCTGTCCGAACTGATCAAAAAGGTCGAGCCGCTGGGCAGCGCCAAGTATGTCGAGTTCATCACGCTGGCCGACCCCAAGACCATGCCGTTTGTCGGCTCGCGCGTGCTCGAATGGCCTTATGTCGAGGCATTGCGCCTGGACGAGGCCATGCACCCGCTGGCGTTGCTGACCTTTGGCATGTACGGTGAGGTGCTGCCCAACCAGAATGGCGCACCGGTGCGCATGGTCGTGCCCTGGAAATACGGTTTCAAGAGTGGCAAGAGCATTGTCAAGATCCGCTTCACCGACAAGGAGCCGCGCACTGCCTGGAACAAGGCGGCGGCGCAGGAATACGGCTTTTACTCGAATGTCAATCCCCTGGTTGACCACCCGCGCTGGAGCCAGGCCACCGAGCGGCGCATTGGCGAGGACGGGCTGTTTGCCAAGAAGCGCAAGACCCTGATGTTCAACGGCTATGAAGCGCAAGTCGGCCAGCTCTACGCCGGCATGGACCTCAAGAAGAATTTCTGATGGCGGCTGCAATGGCGGGGCGGCAAAAATGGTTGTTGCACCCGGCGGCCAAGCCGCTGGTTTTCATGCTGTGCCTGCTGCCGTTTGCGTGGCTTTTCTACCAGGCTTTCAGCGACCAGCTGGGCGCAAATCCGGCCGAAGCGCTGATCCGCGCCACGGGCAGCTGGACCTTGCGATTTGTCTGCATCGTGCTGGCGGTCACCCCGTTGCGGGTTATCAGCAAAACCCCGGCACTGGCCCGCTTTCGGCGCATGCTGGGGCTTTTTGGCTACTTCTATGTCGTGGTTCACCTGCTCAGCTACAGCTGGTTTGACATGGGCTTTGACGTGGCCGACATTGTCAAGGACATCATCAAGCGACCGTTCATTCTGGTGGGTTTTTCGGCCTTTTTACTGCTGACCCCGCTGGCGGCCACGTCCTTCAATGCCGCTATCAAGGCCATGGGCGCGAAGCGCTGGCAGTTGCTGCACAAGCTGGTGTACCTGATTGCCGGCTTGGGCCTTCTGCATTTTTTCTGGATGCGCGCCGGAAAAAACAACTTCGATGAAGTTTTCGTTTATGCCGCCATTGTTGCCACGCTGCTGGGCTGGCGCGTGTGGAACCACTGGTCCAAGAAACGGCGACAGGTTTCGAGCCAACCAGTCGTTGCTACTCGCTGACTTTACTGCTATTAAATAAATAGCTGGTTGCGCCCGTGAAATAAGCGCTGGAGGCGTATTTGGCTTGAATACAGCCTGCGGTAGCGCTGAAATTTCAACCAACGCGCTTTGGCGCTTCTTCATTCAGGGCAGCAGCAGTTCACCGCGAAAGGTGTCGGCTGCCGACTCGCGCGCACGAATCAGCCGGGCCACGTCGCCATCCACCAGCAATTCTGCCGCGCGGCCCCGGGTGTTGTAGTTGCTGGCCATGCTCATGCAGTAGGCACCGGCCGACATGACGGCCAGCTGGTCGCCGGCCACCACATTCAGCACGCGGTCGCGGCCAATCCAGTCGCCGCTTTCGCAGACCGGCCCCACCACGTCATAAACAGGCCCGTCCGCCTCCGAGGCGACCGGCTCGACCGGCACGATGGCATGGAAAGCCTGGTACATGGCCGGGCGCGGCAGGTCGTTCATGGCTGCGTCGATGATGCAGAAGTTCTTCTGTTCGCCCGGCTTGAGGTAAAGCACTTCGGAGATGCAGATGCCGGCATTGCCGACCAGCGAACGGCCGGGTTCGATCATTAGTTTTCTGCCGCCATAACCGCGGGCATCAAGCTTGGCCAGCAGTTGCCGCCAGAGTGCATCGGCTTCGGGCGGCATGTCGTGGTTGTAGTCAATGCCCAGCCCGCCGCCAAAGTCGATGTGCGACAGCGCGATGCCCGCGTCCTCAATCGCGGCCACCAGGTCCAGCACGCGGTCCATGGCGTCAAGGTAAGGTGTTACCTCGGTGATCTGCGAGCCGATATGGCAGTCAATGCCTACCACTTCCAGCCCGTCAAGCGAAGCGGCATGCCGGTAGATGCGCACCGCGTCTTCATGGGCCACGCCGAACTTGTTACCTTTTAGTCCGGTGGAAATATAAGGATGCGTTTTCGGATCGACATTCGGATTGACGCGGATGCTGACGGGCGCGCGCAGCCCCATGGCCAGGGCCACGCCGGACAGCACGTCGAGTTCGGCCTCGCTTTCGACATTAAAGCAGCCAATGCCTGCGGCAAGCGCCTGGTGCATCTCGGCGCGCGTCTTGCCAACGCCTGAAAAAATGACCTTCGCTGCATCGCCGCCTGCTGCCTGGACACGCTCCAGTTCGCCGCCGGAGACAATGTCAAAGCCGCAACCCGCACGGGCAAACACCTGCAGCACCGCCAGCGAGGAATTGGCCTTCATCGCATAGCAGATCTGCGCATCCCGGCCTTCAAAGCCGCGCTGGTAGGCCGCCAGCGCCGACAGCATGGCGGCTTTTGAATAGATGAACAGGGGCGTTCCGTAGGTGGCGGCCAGTTCGCTGACGCGCACAGCCTCGGCAAACAGCGCGTTGCCCTGGTAGGCAAAATGGGGATGGCCGGGAAGGACGGGAAGTTGCATGGGGCAGGTTCTGTTGGAGCAAGGGGCAAAAAATGGGAGCGATGACTGAGAGGCCGGCTGCCTTGTATGCTGCCATGCAAATCAGCGCATGAAAGGATGAATGACCGCCACGTCGGCAACGGCTATCGCGCTGCCGACGCCGACGCCGGGGCAGTCGCAGGCGCGGGAAACTGGGAAAGGCTGGGCGACAGCACCAGTGCAGGCGCCTGTGGGGGTACCGGCAAAAACAGCGGACCTTTCTGCCCGCAGCCGGACAGCATTGCAGCGCCCGCCACAATGGCAACAAAACCATGCCTGGCAACGACACGGGCAAGGCGGCCTAGAATTCGGTGTGAAAAAACCATGACAGGATTGTAATGACGGACCTTGAATACCAGAACCAGGCAGAGCGCGTGCTCAAGGCCATCGAGCAGGCTTGCGACCGGCTGAACGACGAGAGCGATGTGGACATCGACAACCAGCGCACCGGCGCAATGGTCACGCTGACTTTTGCCAACCACAGCCAGATCATCATCAACCTTCAAAAACCGCTGCAGGAAATCTGGATGGCTGCCAGGGCCGGCGGTTTTCACTATAAATTCAATAGCGCGAAATGGCTTGACACCAAGGACGAGCGGGAGTTTTTTTCAAATCTTTCGCACTACGCCAGCGAACAGGCCGGCCAGCCCCTGGTGTTTGCCGCTGCTGCCTGATCATTGGCAAGCCCGAGAAAAACGGACCTTGAAGGTCCGTTTTTTTATTCAGGGTATTTTCAGGACACGGAGGGCTTCAGTTCTTGAACAGGTCCAGGATTCGTTTTTTCTCGTCAGAGGGGGGGAGGACCTGAATGCCGCCGCCTGGCGCAGGTGCTGTTTCCTCGCTGGAAGCGCCAGTCTCTGGCTGCATGCCCACGCTGCTGATGCCCGCGCCCTTGGCATATTCCTCGTAGTACCACTCGCCATTCAGGTTGACCACGCCTGCTGGCGCCTGGTATTCGGTGACCGGCACGCCCTTGAGGGCATATTCCATGAAGTTGATCCAGATCGGCAAGCTCAGGCCGCCGCCGGTTTCACGGTCGCCGAGCTTCTTGGGCGTGTCGTAACCCATCCAGACCGCTGCCGCCAGCGTGGGCTGGAAACCGACAAACCAGGTGTCGATCGAGTCATTGGTGGTGCCGGTCTTGCCGAAAATATCCGGACGCTTGAGCATGGCCTGAGCCTTGGCCGCCGTGCCTGAACGCGCCACTTCCTGGAGCAGGCTGTTCATGATGAACGCGTTTCGGGCATCGATGCCGCGCATTGACTCGTTGAGCGCTGGCGGCGTGACATCAAGCAGCACCTTGCCGCGCTGGTCAGTGATTTTGGTGACCAGGTAGGGATTGACGCGGTAGCCGCCATTGGCAAAAACCGAGTAACCCGTTGCCATCTGCATCGGGGTCACCGATCCGGCGCCCAGCGCCATCGTCAGGTAAGCCGGGTGCTTTTCCGCATCGAAACCGAAATGCGTTACCCATTCCTGGCCATACTTGGCGCCAATCGATTGCAGGATGCGGATCGACACCAGGTTTTTTGATTTTTTCAGGGCGGTGCGCAGGCTCATCGGGCCTTCGAAACTGCCGTCGTAGTTCTTGGGTTCCCAGGGCTGTCCGCCTGTCACGCCGGCGTCGAAAAACAGCGGTGCATCATTCACAACGGTGGCCGGGGTGAAGCCTTTTTCCAGCGCCGCCGAATAAATGAAGGGCTTGAAGCTCGAACCGGGCTGGCGCCAGGCCTGGGTCACATGGTTGAACTTGTTTTTCTCGAAATCAAAGCCGCCAATCAGCGCGCGAACCGCGCCATCACGCGGATCCATGGCCACAAAGGCGCCTTCGACTTCCGGCAACTGGGTGATTTCCCAGCCATCCTTCGGCGTCTTGACCACCCGGATCAGCGCACCCGGACGAATCTTGATGTTCGGACCGGCCTTGTCGGCCAGGCCCGATTGCGCAGGCCTCAGGCCTTCCCCGGTGATCGTCACCTTTTCGCTGTTCAGGCGCATCGCAATGATCCGCTTGGGATTGGCCTCCAGCACGACAGCCGACATGATGTCTCCGTTGTCCGGATTCTCGGCCAGGGCCTCGTCAATGGCATCTTCGACTTCCGGGGGGTTGGACGGCAGGTCAATGAATTTTTCGGGACCCCGGTAGATCTGCCTGCGCTCGTAATCCATGATGCCCTTGCGCAAGGCTTTGTAGGCCATGGTCTGGTCGGCAGACTTGAGCGTGGTGTAGACATTTAGACCGCGCGTATAGGTTTCTTCGCCATACTGGTTAAACACAAGCTGGCGAACAGTTTCAGCCACGTATTCGGCATGCACGCGCCCGGCATCACGTCCGGTCCTGATCTGAAGTTCTTCTTCCTTGGCTGTTTTTGCCTGCTGGGCATTGATGAAGCCGTTTTGCTCCATGCGCTCGATGATGTAAAGTTGACGCGTCTTGGCCCGGCTGGGGTTGGCGATCGGGTTATAGGTTGAAGGCGCCTTGGGCAGGCCGGCCAGCATGGCGGCTTCGGCAATGCTGACATCCTTGAGCGGCTTGCCGAAATAGGTTTCCGCCGCCGCAGCAAAGCCGTAGGAACGATTTCCCAGAAAAATCTGGTTCATGTAGATCTCAAGAATCTGGTTCTTCGACAGTGAATGCTCCAGCTTGAAGGTCAGCAGGATTTCATAAATTTTGCGCGTGTAACTTTTTTCGGCCGTCAGGTAGACATTGCGCGCAACCTGCATCGTGATGGTCGAGGCACCCTGGCTTTTCGCCCGGCCCAGGTTGGCCAGCGCCGCACGCACCACGCCCAGATAGTCCACTCCGCCATGCGAGAAAAACCGTGCATCTTCGATAGCCAGCACTGCATCTTTCATGATCTGCGGAATTTCATCGATGGGCGTGAGCCTGCGGCGCTCTTCGCCGAATTCCCCGATGATGACGCCGTCAGCCGTGTACACCCGCAGCGGTTGCTTCGGCCGATAGTCCGACAAGGCGGAAATGTCCGGCAGGTTGGGGTAGGCGACTGCCAGGGCAACCGCCAGAAAAATCGCCAGGCCGGCAAGACCGGCCAGGACCAAGCCAATGCTGGCCAGCAAGAACTTGGCAAAAGAGCGCAGCCAGGAAGAAGGCTGCTTCACTGTGCTGGGTTTTGATCGGGAATCGGGAGTCCGGGAGGAAGAGGGCATCAGGGTCAATCGTAGAGTCGCAACCGCATTATAAAAATTTCTGGATGCGCCAGCGTGACAAGCAAGCACCGGAGAATCGCACTGTTACACCACAGGGCAACTTTTTACATGAGCACTTTCCCTGAAGTCCGTCCACTTTTGGCAACGCAGCCTTTGTTGTGAACGGTAAAAGTGGTTACTTCTGCACAGTCTTGCTGCTAACATCCAAGTGATTTTTAAGCAAACAGGTTACATAGTAGCCGTTCATCCGGGGGCGCCCTTGATCTCACTGGGATCGTTATTCAACCGTCAACAACCTCCTTTACTGGGCGTCGACATCAGCTCATCCAGTGTCACACTGGTCGAGCTGAGCCGCAACAGCGTTGGCCGCCTGGTTCTTGAGCGCTGTGCCATCGAGCCTCTGGACGTCGGATGGGTCACCGATGGCAACATCGAAAAATTCGACGAGGTGGCGAACGTGCTCCGCCGGGTTGTGAAAAAGAGCGGCACGCGCACTCGAAATGTCGCCATGGCGCTGCCACCTTCCGCTGTTATCAGTAAAAAGATTATTCTGCCTGGCGGGCTGAGCGATGCCGAGTTGGAGATACAGGTAGAGTCCGAGGCCAACAAATACATCCCTTTTTCGCTTGATGAAGTCAGCCTCGATTTTTGCCTCCTGGGGCCCAGCGCAACGTCCAGTGGCGATGTCGAGGTGCTGATTGCCGCTTCCCGCAAAGAAAAGGTCCAGGACCGGCAGGGTCTTGCCGAAGCCGCCGGGCTCAAGCCTATCGTGGTGGACGTGGAGTCCTATGCGTCCCGCCTTGCCACTGCCCGGCTGATCGAGAACATGCCCAACAAGGGTGTGGACACCATGGTGGCGCTGTTCGAGATTGGCTCAGTTACCACCAGCATGCAGGTCATCAGGAATGATGAAGTCTTGTACGAGCGTGACCAGGCGTTTGGCGGCGCACAACTCACCCAACTGATTGTCAGGCAATATGGTTTTTCGCTTGAAGAAGCAGAAACCAAAAAGCGTGGCGGAGAACTCCCGGAAGACTATGCGCTCGGCGTGTTGAAACCGTTTGTCGAGAGCATGACCCAGGAAATCAGCCGGGCGCTCCAGTTTTTCTTTACCAGCACGCCCTACAACCGGGTGGATTACGTGATGCTGGCCGGTGGATCCTCTTCATTGGGCGGGCTGACGGAATCGGTAACGGAGCAGACGGCTTTTGCCTGCCAGATGGTGAATCCTTTTGACGGAATGGAAATCGGCAGCGGCGTTATGGAAAACAAAATGCGACGCGAAGCCTCCTCTTACCTGACTGCATGCGGCCTGGCTTTGCGAAGGTTCGCACAGTGATTCTGATCAACCTGCTGCCGCACCGGGAGGCCGCCCGCAAACGCCGGCGTGAAGTCTTTTTCGCGACCCTTGGCCTGGCTGCGCTGGCCGGCGTGCTGATCTGCAGCCTCACGTATTCCTGGTATTTGACGCAAATCGAAAGCCAGCGCGGTAGAAACACTTTTTTGCAATCTGAAATCACGCGCCTGGACGAACAGATCAAAGACATTGCCACCTTGCAGGCAGAAATCAACTCGCTCAAGGCGCGCCAGACAGCTGTTGAGGATTTGCAGGGAAACCGCAACCTGCCGGTGTATTTGCTGAGCGAACTGGTCCGGCAACTTCCCGATGGCGTGTATGTAAACAGCCTCAAGCAGGAAAACCAGACGGTCTTGTTGACAGGCATTGCCCAATCAAACGAGCGGGTTTCAGAACTTTTACGCAACGTTTCCAACAACAGCCCATGGCTGTCCAAGCCTGAACTGGTAGAAATTACCGCGGGAACAGTGACGCTGAGTCCGCGCGACCAGCGCCGGGTTTCAAATTTCTCGATGCGGATGGAAATCAAACGGGCCAGTGATCAAAAAGAGGCCGCCTCGTCGGCACCTGCTGAGGCCAAGCTTTGATGCAGCACGAATAAATTGATCATGGCAAAAAAAACGTCCAAACACTCCTTTGATTTTGCAGCCTTCCAAAGCCGTATCCAGCACCAGTTCACCGGCCTGGACCCGAACGATCCTTCTTCCTGGCCCTCTCTTCCGCGCTACCTTCTGAGTGTTGCCGTCACTGTCGCGGTAGTCGTGGCGCTCTGGTTTGTGTGGCTGAGTGCAGCGGATTCAGAACTGACTGCGGAAAAGACAAGGGAAGTTCAGCTTCGTCAGGACTACACAAGCAAGCTGACGCTGGCTATTAATCTGGAGGCGCTGAAGAAACAGCGTGAACAGGTTCAACAGTATGTGACACATCTTGAAAAGCAGTTGCCCAGCAAAGCTGAAATGGATGCCTTGCTGTCCGACATCAACCAGGCCGGCCTGGGTCGCAGTCTTCAGTTCGAACTGTTTCGGCCGGGGCAGGTGGTTATCAAAGATTACTACGCCGAGTTGCCTATCCAGGTCAGGGTTACAGGCCAATACCACGACATGGGTGCATTTGCAGCCGATATAGCCAACCTTTCGCGTATTGTGACGCTGAACAATTTGGCCATCACACCTGCAAAAGACGGCAACCTGGTCATGGATGCGACAGCAAAAACCTTTCGCTATCTGGACAGCGAAGAAATTGCCTTGCAGCGCAAGAATGCTTCAGCCAATGGAGCCAAGAAATGAGCGCCACCCGACCAATCCTTGCCTTGACCATGGTCTGCAGCCTGCTTTTATTGACAGCTTGCGGTTCATCGGATCATGAAGAACTGCAGCAATGGATGAGCGCCCAGCGTGACATCACCCGGCCCAAGGTCGCGCCATTGCAGCAACCGACCAAATTCACGCCGCAAACCTATGACCAGAAAGGCTCGATCGAGCCTTTCAGCAATCAAAAACTGGTGCAGGCGCTCAAACGTGATTCCAGCCAGGCGACGTCCAATGCCGCGCTGATCACGCCGGAACTGAGCCGGCGCAAGGAGCCGCTGGAGGCAACGCCCTTGGACAGCGTGGCCATGGTCGGCAGCCTGACCAAAGCCGGGCGGCCCGTGGCACTGGTGCGCGTTGACAACCTGATCTACCAGGTACGCGTCGGCAATTATCTGGGCCAGAACTATGGCCGTATCACTTCCGTGACCGAAGCCAGTATGGTGTTGCGTGAAATCGTGCAGGACGCAGCAGGCGAGTGGACAGAGCGGCCAGCGACTTTACAGCTTCTAGAGGAAAAGAAATGAACAAGCAGACAGCGGAATTGGCAGTGAAGACGAGGGTGCAAGAAAGTCTGCCACGTTTGCTTGGGCGCGTCGTGCGCCGCGCAGTGCTGGGTGTGATGGTCGTGGCCGGCAGCATGCCCCTGCTGGCACAGGCAGAAAACTCCATCCAGGCGGTTTCGGGTTCGGTACAGGGAGGCTCGGAAGTGATACGGATCGAATTGGCCGAACCATTGGCCAGCGTTCCTACGGGTTTCAGCATTCAGGCGCCTGCGCGTATTGCCCTTGATTTTCAGGGTGTCGGCAATTCCCTGGGCCGCTCGGCGATTGAAATCAACCTGGGCAACATGCGCTCTGCCAACGTGATCCAGGCCGGCGAGCGTACCCGCGTCGTGCTCAATCTGAAAACGCCAACGGCTTACAAGGCCGAACTGCAAGGCAAGTCCTTGCTGATCATTCTGGATTCGCAGGCCGTGGCCGCGCCTTCGGTGGCCGCAGCCCCGGTATTTGCCGAAAGCCGTAACCGCGACACGCTGCCGCTGAAAGATATCGATTTCCGGCGCGGCCCCAACAACTCGGGCCGCATCGTGGTCGCCCTGCCAAACAACGAAGTTGGCGTGGATATTCGCCAGCAGGGCAAGACCGTGGTGGTGGAATTCCTGAAAACTGCCCTGCCCGAAGGGCTGCGCCGCCGGCTCGATGTCACGGATTTCGGAACCCCGGTGCAAACCGTGACCACCTCGCAGGTTGGCGACAAGGTTCGCATGGTGGTGGAGCCCACCGGTCAATGGGAACAAAGTGCCTATCAGAGCGACAACCAGTTCGTGCTGGAAGTGCGCCCGCAAAAGGTGGACCCCGACAAGCTGACCCAAGGCACGGGTTTCAATGGCGAAAAGCTGTCGCTCAATTTCCAGAACATTGAAATTCGCTCACTGCTGCAGGTGATTGCCGACTTCACCAACTTCAATGTGGTCACCTCGGACACGGTCACCGGATCGGTCACCTTGCGCCTGAAAGACGTGCCTTGGGACCAGGCGCTGGACATCATCCTGCAGGCCAAGGGCCTGGGCATGCGCAAGACCGGCAATGTGTTGCTGATTGCCCCCAAGGACGAACTGGCGGCCAAGGACAAGCAGGAACTGGAGTCCCGCGTGGCGATCCAGGGCCTGGAAGCGGTTCGCACGCAGTCGTTCCAGATCAACTACGCCAAGGCCAGTGAAATTGCCGCGCAGATTTCCGCAGGCGGCGCGGGCGCAACCACTGCGCGCATACTGTCCAGCCGGGGCAGCGTGATTGCCGAGCCACGAACCAACCAGTTGTTCGTCACCGACATTCCTTCCAGGCTGGAGCAGGTGCAAAGCTTCATTGGCAAACTGGACATTGCCGTGCGCCAGGTGCTGATCGAAGCGCGAATCGTCGAGGCGTCGGACACGTTTGGACGGTCTTTGGGCGTGAGGCTGGGTGGCGGCATGATTGGCGCCGCCGGTGCCTTGTCAAACGGCAATACCAACGTCACGCTGGGCACCAACTACGGCGCGACAGCTGCCGACACCAGTGGCAATTTCGTCAGCTTTCCCGCGTCAACCCTGGGCGTTGCCAACAATGCGGCTTCGTTTGCCGTGTCGATTTTCAACGCAGCGGCCAACCGCTTCCTGAATCTGGAACTGTCGGCGCTTGAAGCCGATGGCAAGGGAAAGATCGTTTCCAGCCCGCGCGTGGTCACGGCGGACCAGGTCAAGGCGTTGATCGAGCAGGGCACCGAATTCCCCTACCAGACCGCCACTTCCAGCGGTGCCACGTCGCTGGCTTTTCGCAAAGCCAACCTGAAACTCGAAGTCACGCCGCAGATCACGCCTGAAGGCAACATCATTCTGGACCTGGACGTGAACAAGGACAGCCGTGGTGAAACCACCGCCGCCGGCATTGCCATTGACACCAAGCACATCAAGACGCAGGTATTGGTCGAGAACGGCGGCACGGTGGTGATTGGCGGCATCTTCACGCTGGAAGAGACGAATAATGAAACCAAGGTTCCGCTGCTGGGCGATGTGCCTTACCTGGGCAATCTGTTCAAGAGCCGCGAGCGCACGTCCCGGAAACAGGAAATGCTGGTGTTTATTACGCCGAAGATGATCACGGATCGTGCTGCTGCGCGGTGATTCAGGTAGAAATTTATTCTCTGTAAGTTTGGAAAGAGTGACATGAAGTTTTCGAAATATTTATTGGCAAGTGCTTTGGCTTTGGCTTTGGCAGCTTGTGGCGGTGGGGGCGGGAACTCGGCTACAACTATTGGCACTGGCACAAATACAACTGGCACGGGTTCACCTAATACGACGATACCCACAGTCAATGTTGTGCCTACCATTAGCCTGTCGATCGTGGACGCTACGGATGTTGTTGTGACTTCCAACGCTATCGGTAGCGGCGCGCTGTTTTTCGTCAAAGTCCTTGTCTTAGATGCAAGCGGTGCAGCGGTAACCAACAAGTTGGTTACCTTCACTACAGACTCGACTATTGCCACCTTGGCCCAAACTTCCGCGCTCACTGGAGCGGGTGGTATCGCTAAAGTGCAAATCAGCCCTGTTAGTTTGAATGCTACAAAAGCTGCAAACTTGATTGCAGCGGCTACCGTGGGTACAAATGCCGTATCCGCTAGTCTGGATTACCAAACGTCCGCAGCCAATGTAACGCTGACAAACTTGTCGGTTGCAAAGAACTCGATTAGTGCGCTTCAGTCTTCCGCTGTGACTGTTAAAAGACGAGTCAATGGTGAATTGGCTGGAAGCTCTGTGGTGATAGCCAATTTTTCTGCAAGTTGTGGATCATTTAGCCCTGCCAGCGCATCGACAAACAGCGCGGGATTGATCAATACAACCTATCAATCGGCTGTCAACTGCTCGGGGGATGTTATTTTGACGGCGCAAGCGACAGGAGCTGCCGCCGTGACCACTACGATCACCGTAGCAGCAGCTCAGCCTGCCAATTTGGTCTATACCTCGGCTACAGTGCCATTGATGGTGTCCTCCGCTGCGGCTACTGGTTTGAAGCAATCTACGGTCAAGTTCCAGGTGCTGGACAGTTCCGGGGCGGGAATGGCAGGGCAAACTGTCAATATTTCGTTGGCTAGTGCGGCCATCGGCGCAGGGGTGACCTTCTCTGTGGGAGGAGTAGCCACCACGTTGATCCAATCGGTGCCAACTGATGGCAATGGGTTCGCGTCTGTTACTGTCTCTTCGGGTGGTTTACCTACCCCAGTCGTTTTGACCGCCGTATTGGCGAGCAACTCCACGGTAATCGCCTCATCCTCGGGAGTTGCCGTCACTTCAGGGCGGGCGACCCAGAACGCCGCATCACTAAGCGCGACCAAGCTGAGTATCGAGGGATTAAATTTTGATGGTGTCCAAACGACGCTGACCATGCGGGTTGCCGATCGGCAAGGAAATCCTGTTCCGGCAGGAGCTCCTGTGAACTTTGTCGCATCGCATGGTTTGGTGCAGGGCACATGTTTGATCGATGAGAACTCCGGGTGCAGCGTGCAATATACAACTCAAGGAATTCGTCCCTTCAACGGTCGAGTGGCAATTCTCGCGTATATGGATGGCGAGGAAAGCTTTGTTGACTTGAACGGCGACAACATCTGGCAATTCAATGAACCTTTTTTTGCAGTAGGAACTCTTTATCGGGATGACGACGAAAATCGTGTATACAACCCTGAGGCCGAGCAGACCTACCCTGGCGGTACAACTGGAGTATCGGCGTGCGCTGATGATGTCCACTCGTATCCTTCTATTGCTAACACGTGCGACAACGTGACTTGGAGCGGCAGTATCAGGGTGCGCCAGCAGATTGTGATTGCTCTGGCCACTCAAGGCGCCAACGTGTCGCTGACATCAGCTCGAACCTTGAACGGATTCACAGTCCGGGTTACTGACCGAAATGGCAATGCCATGTCAACTGGCACGAATGTAAGCGCTGCGGTAGTGACGACGGGTGCAACATGCAAAATCACCGTAATCAGTCCCAATATTGTCCGAAATTCCTCAAACGGGGGGAATCACGTTATTAGCCTAGATGGATCAGCCGATTGCCTGACCGTACGGGTAGATGTGACTGTGACCCCTCCGAGTTCAGTATCAACCGTTGTGAGCTTTTGATTGTTTTAATCGGCCTCCCCGGCTCCGGTAAATCCACCGTCGGGCGACAACTCGCCCGGCGGTTGCAGCTTGCCTTTCTCGACTCCGACCACGTCATCGAGGAGCGGCTTGGCTGTTCCATCCGTGACTACTTCGAGCGGGAAGGCGAGGCCAGTTTCCGCGATGTCGAGGAATCGGCAATAGATGAACTGACCCTGCAGGCGAGCGGTGTCCTCTCGACTGGCGGTGGGGCGGTATTGCGCCCGGCGAACCGATTGCATCTGCATGACCGGGGTCATGTGATTTACCTGCGGTCTTCACCCGAGGAGTTGTTTCGCCGGCTCCGGCATGATGTCAGCCGACCCCTGCTTCAGGTGGCTGATCCCCTCGGCCGCCTGCGAGACCTGTATGCCCAGCGCGATCCGCTGTACCGCGAAACCGCGCATTTCGTCATCGAAACCGGCCGTCCCTCGGTGTCCACACTGGTCAACATGATCGCCATGCAACTCGAACTGGCCGGTATCGTTCCGGGGTCGTGACGCCGCGCCATTCAGCAGTGTTGACCCTCAACACCGCGTAAAAAAGCCACCTGCCCATCCCTGCCGAAAAGTGCCTCTACACTTCGTTGATGCACGCAAATCCTCCTTTTTCTCCCGCAACGGCGCAGGTCCGGATCAACCTGGCCGAACGCAGCTACCCCATCGTGATCGGCACCGGTTTGCTGGGCCAGGCGCCCACTTACCAGCAGCTTCCCAAGGCCGCAACGGCGCTGGTGGTATCCAACACGACCGTGGCGCCGTTGTATGCGGCGCAGCTGACCGATGCCCTGCGCGCGCACTATGCCAGGGTGCTGCTGGTCACGCTGCCCGATGGCGAAGCGCACAAGGACTGGCCGACGCTGCAGCTGATTTTTGACGCGCTGCTTGAAAACGGCTGCGATCGCAAGACCGTGCTGTTCGCCCTGGGCGGCGGCGTGGTGGGCGACATGACCGGCTTTGCCGCCGCCAGCTACATGCGCGGCGTGCCCTTTGTTCAAGTGCCGACGACGCTGCTGGCGCAGGTGGATTCGTCGGTGGGCGGCAAGACCGCCATCAACCACCCGCTCGGTAAAAACATGATTGGCGCGTTCTACCAGCCGCAACTGGTGGTGTGCGACCTGGATGCGCTTCAGACGTTGCCCGACCGCGAACTGAGCGCCGGCCTGGCCGAAGTCATCAAGTACGGACCAATTGCCGACATGGGTTTTCTCGACTGGCTGGAAGGGAATCTGGATGCGCTGCTGGCCAAGGAGCCCGCCGCGCTGGCGCATGCGATCCAGCGCAGCTGCGAGATCAAGGCCTGGGTCGTCGGCCAGGACGAGCGCGAATCGGGCCTGCGGGCGATTTTGAACTTCGGCCATACCTTTGGCCACGCCATTGAGTCCGGGCTGGGTTACGGCGAATGGCTGCACGGCGAGGGCGTCGGTTGCGGCATGGTGATGGCCGCGCATCTGTCGCAGCAGCTGGGCCGGGTTGATGCGGCTTTTGTCAGTCGCCTGACCACGCTGATCGAGCGCGCCGGGCTGCCGGTCAAGGGGCCGGTGCTTTCAAGTACCGACAATGCGGGCCGCTACCTCGACCTGATGCGCGTGGACAAGAAGTCCGAAGCTGGCGAGATTCGCTTCGTGGTAATCAACGGCCCGGGCAAGGCCGCCGTATGCGCCGCGCCCGATGCGCTGGTGCGCGAAGTCATCGACCTGTGCTGCACCTGATCAACGGGTAACGCGCTTTACTATGAAATTAATAGCTGCTTGTGCTTATCCATATTGCGCAACCAGCCTTTTTGATGCATAAACCATGAATCTGGCTGCCTACGCCTGTGATCCGGCCCAGTCGCGCGGCCGCCGCATTCCCGAACCGGTAGCGCCAACGCGCTCGGACTTCCAGCGCGACCGTGACCGCATCGTGCATTCGACCGCCTTTCGCCGGCTGGTCTACAAGACCCAGGTCTTTTTGAACCACGAAGGTGACTTGTTTCGCACCCGGCTGACGCATTCGCTGGAAGTCGCGCAGCTCGGCCGCTCCATTGCCCGCACCCTGCAGCTCAATGAAGACCTGGTCGAGGCGATTGCCCTGGCGCACGACCTGGGCCACACGCCTTTCGGCCATGCCGGACAGGATGCGCTGAATGCCTGCCTTCAACGCCACAACCCGGACAGCGCCGGCTTCGAGCACAACCTGCAAAGCCTGCGCGTTGTCGATGCGCTGGAAGAGCGTTACCCGGACTACGACGGCCTGAACCTGACCTTCGAGACGCGCGAAGGCATCCTGAAGCACTGCTCGAAACGCAACGCCCGGCATATCGAGGCTAGAGAGCCGGGCGGCGTGGCGCGCCGGTTTGTCGATCAGCCCCGCGACGAGCCGGCCTGTCGGCAGCCCAGCCTGGAGGCGCAACTGGCCAACCTGGCCGATGAAATTGCCTACAACGCCCATGACATGGACGACGGCGTGCGCTCTGGCCTGCTGAGCCTGGAGCAGCTGGAGGACGTGCCGCTGTTCAGCCGCTACCGGCGCGAAACCCTGGCCGAATACCCCCGGCTGCAGGGCCGGCGCCTGCTGTTTGAAACCATACGGCGCATGCTCAGCGCCCAGGTTTACGACGTCATCGATGCCACCGGGCGGGCGCTGGCGCAGGCCGCGCCGGCCGATGTCCAGGCGGTACGACAGCATGCGGGCCTGGTCTGCTTTTCTGATCAAATGGCCTTGCAGTCCAAGTCCCTCAAGCGTTTTCTGCTACAAAATCTATACCGCCATCCGCAGGTGGTGCAGACCACGCAGGCCGCCCAGCAGGTCGTGCGCGACCTGTTCGAGGCCTACATGGCCGACCCGGCGCAGATGCCGCAGGCGCATATCGACCGCTTCGACCGCTTCGACCGCCTTGACGGCAGCGACTGTCCGCAGGCCGCCGGTGCAAAACCTGAACGCGTGGTGGCCGACTACATCGCCGGCATGACCGACCGCTTTGCCGGCAAAGAGCATGAGCGGCTTATGGGCCATGCGGTTTTTCCTGCCTGAGCTGTCAGCCTAGTGGTGAGTACCCTGACGCTTGATAACGACCATGAGTTGCGCGCTGCCCGTTACGTGATCGCGGCAGGCGTGGTGGCCGCGCTGCATGTCGGCAAGCTGCCGCCGGCCTTGCCGGTGCTTCGCGACGTGCTGGGCATTACGCTGCTGCAGGCCGGTTTTTTGCTGTCGCTGGTGTAACTGGCCGGCATGACGCTCGGGCTGCTGACCGGCCTGGCGGCGCAGCGCGTCGGCCTCAAGCGCAGCATGGTTGCGGGGCTGCTGATGCTGGGGTGCGCGAGCGCGCTTGGTGGACTGGCGAATGGCGCCGCCTGGCTGCTGGCAACGCGCGCGCTGGAAGGCTGGGGTTTTTTGTGGGTTGTGCTGCCCGCGCCCGGACTGGTGCGCCGGCTGGTTTTGCCCGAGCGACTCAACGGCATGCTCGGCGTCTGGGGCGCCTACATGCCCTTCGGTACCTCGCTGGCCTTGCTCCTCGGACCGTCGGTCATGCAACTGGACGCCCCGGCATGGGGTTGGCGGATCTGGTGGTGGCTGCTGGGCGCGCTGGCGGTCATGCTGGCGCTGCTCCTGAACTGGCGCTTGCCGGCAGACCCGCCCCGGCAACGGCCAACAGTCCTGGCGTATCAAGGCCCCAGGCATTTTTCGAACCGCAGCCTGCTTGGCCTGACCCTGCGTTCGCGCGCCGTCTGGCTGATGGCACTGACCTTCGCCATGTATTCAGGCCAATGGCTGGCGGTGATCGGTTTCCTGCCTTCGATCTACGCGCAGGCCGGCTTGCCCGGCAGCAATGCCGCCTGGCTCACGGCGGGTGCGGCAGCGGTCAATATCGTGGGCAACCTTGCGGCGGGTCACTGGCTCGGCCGCGGTTCCCAGCCGTTCGCGCTGCTGGCGACCGGATTCCTTGCGATGGCGGGCGGCGCGTTGCTGGCGTTCGGCGCCACGGCGCATCCGCTGCCGCAATACGCTGGCGTACTGGTGTTCTCGATGGTGGGCGGGCTGATCCCGGCGACCCTGTTCAACCTGGCGGTCAGGCTGGCGCCCAGCCTTGATACCGTCTCGACCACGGTGGGCTGGGTCCAGCAATGGTCTGCCCTGGGCCAGTTCGCAGGTCCGCCTTGGGGCGCTTGGGTGGCGGTGCAGGCCGGAGGCTGGCAACTGACTGGTTGGGTAACCTCGGTTCGCTGCGTTATCGGACTGTTCCTGGCGCGGGAACTTCAACGAATTGCGGTAAAGCCTGCAGGCGTACGACGGCTGTAGCGATTGTTGAACGTCGGCAAATTATCGGCAAGATTCTTGCTGCGACCAATGTCACAAATAAATACTATTTTTGACTATTTCAAATATCATGCTTCACAAGTCTGTTGGTCAACCAGTATTCCGAAAGGACATGTCATGAAGTTCAATCGTCGCCAGATGATGTTGGGGGCTGCTGCAGCCTCGGCGGTTATTGCCAGTCCTGCACTTCGGGCACAAACGGGCAAAAACATCACGAAGGTGAGGGTGGGGCAGTCGGTGCCGCTGACGGGCATGGCAGACCAGATCGGTCTGGCTTACCTGAATGGCGCGAAGCTCTGCTTCGATGCCCTCAATGCCGTGAGCGGCCCGGGTGGCTTCAGGATTGAGGTCAAGGCACTTGACGACGGTTACGATCCCGCCAAGGCAGCTGCCAATGCCCAAAATTTCATCAAGGACGGGGTCGATGCGCTGTTTGGCTTTGCCGGCACAGCCAGTTGCGATGCGGCCTATGCCGTGGCAAAACCATCCGGCGCCTTGTTTTTTGCACCCTTCGCGGCTTCGGACGCGTTGCATGATCCTTCCTTGGGCAATGTCTTTCATGTGCGCCCGGCGCTGGCAGACGAGGCCTACAAAGTGGCGCGCCATTGCGCAACCCTCAACCAGGAACGCATCGCCGTGTTTGCTGAGGACGATGCCATGGGGCGTGCCGGTCTGGCTGCCGTCAACCAGGCACTGGTTGACCTGAAACGTCCGCCCCTCGTGGCCAGTGCCTTGGCACCGGCCAACAGCGACAAGGTCGATGCGGCGGTGGCCCAATTGGCAAAGGCGAAGCCCCAAGCCATCATTTTGGTGAGTTTGTTCAACACATCGGCGGCCTTTATCCGGAAAATGCGGCTGAGTGGTTTTGGCGGCCAGTTTCTGACCTTTTCGGTGGTCGGCATCGATCCCTTGTTCAGTGCGCTGGGCAGGGAAATCGGCGGCATCGTCATTTCCCAGGTCGTTCCGTCCCCGCGCAGTTCTACCATGCCCCTCATCAAGGAATACCTGGAGGTGCTGAATCAGACCGACCAGGCGCCCAGCTACGAAAGTGTGGAAGGCTATGTCGCTGCCCGCTGCTTTGCCGAAGGCGTGCGACGGAGCATTTCTGGCAGCGGCAAGCCGGACCGGGCCGGATTGCGCAAAGCTTTCACTTCGATGAGTGACTATGACGTGGGTGGCTTTCGCGTCAACCTTCGACCCAAAAAATACGAGTCAGTTCGTGCCATTGACCTCGTCAGCATCACACCGGACGGAAAGATCATCCGGTAATTCCGATCCACCTTAAAAACCATCACTGCGCGGCTTCGCCTTCTGGCTGATGCGAATGCGGAATGGAACAAGGAACAAGGAGCAAGCCGGCAGGAATCAGGCCATTGGGAGCCAGATCAACTTATCATGGCGCGAACTTCCGGTGATGCAATTCATGGCCCGTCTTCCCCGCCTTGCCGTTCCAGGTTACCCGCACCACATCATCCAGCGCGGCAATAACCGGCAAACGATTTTTTCATCGGCCGCTGATTTCCAGGTGCTGCTCTCGCTACTTGAGGAAAACGCGCAGAAATTCGGCGTTGCGGTGCATGCCTATGTGCTGATGGACAACCATTTCCATCTGCTGGCCACGCCGACAAACGCCGATGGTTTGCCACAAATGATGCAGGCGGTGGGCCGCCGCTATGTGCGCTATTTCAATGACCGCCAAGGGCGGACAGGCACGCTGTGGGATGGGCGTTACCGCTCGAACGTGATCGACACCGACGGCTACCTGCTGGCGTGCATGGCGTACATCGACCTCAATCCAGTGCGCGCCGGGCTGGTCAGGGAGGCCGCCGCCTATCCGTGGTCCAGCCATGCGCACTATGTTGGCCAGCGGGCAGACCGGCTGGTCACGCCGCACGCACTGTTTTGGACGCTGGGCAACACCCCGTTTTCGCGCGAAGCCGCCTATGCGGCGCTGGTCGCCCAGGGCATCGCGCCGGAGCAGCAGCAGCAACTGACCGGCGCCGCGCTGGGGGGCTGGGCGCTGGGCAATGACCGATTTGTTGCGAATCTGCAAAAGCAGATCAGCCGTCGCGTCATGAAAAGCAAGGCCGGGCGGCCCTTGTCAGCCAATAAAATTAGTTGAAAACAAGTCGCGCGCTTGCCATCAAAAAAATTCGCTATTTTTTTGATGTGTCCCCATATATTTAGTGCGGGGCTAAAGTTGGAATTAATTGGAATCTGACCCTGATTAAAAAATTTGGCTTGCAGGCTGGCATGTACTATGCTCATCTTTTTTGGATTTAGAAACACCCGGCAGACAGGCTTGGCGTTTTTTGACCCGCGCCTCCTGTTTCCCCACTGACAAGGAATTGCCATGACCACGGCTGCTGAAATCAAGCATTTTGAAGAACACGGTTTGTACGCAGGCGCCAACGAGCACGATGCCTGCGGGGTTGGCTTTGTGGCCCATATCAAGGGCCACAAGAGCCATGCGATTGTTGAGCAGGCCCTCAAGATTCTTGAAAACCTCGATCACCGGGGCGCCGTGGGTGCCGACAAGCTGATGGGTGATGGCGCCGGCATCCTGATCCAGTTGCCTGACGCGCTGTACCGCGAAGAAATGGCCGTTCAAGGCATCGCCTTGCCGCCACCGGGCGAATACGGCGTGGGCATGGTGTTCCTGCCCAAGGAACATGCCTCGCGCCTGGCCTGCGAACAGGCACTGGAACGCGCCGTCCATGCCGAAGGCCAGGTGCTGCTCGGCTGGCGCGACGTGCCGGTGAACAAGGACATGCCGATGTCGCCGACCGTGCGCGCCAAGGAACCCATCCTGCGCCAGATCTTCATCGGCCGCGGCAACGACGTGATCGTCCAGGACGCGCTGGAGCGCAAGCTCTACGTGATCCGCAAGACCGCCAGCGCCGCCATTCAGCGCCTGCACCTGACGCACAGCAAGGAATACTACGTTCCCAGCATGTCCAGCCGCACCGTGGTCTACAAGGGACTGCTGCTGGCCGACCAGGTGGGCACCTATTTCATGGACCTGACGGACGCGCGCTGCGTCTCGGCGCTGGGTCTGGTGCACCAGCGGTTTTCCACCAACACCTTCCCCGAGTGGCCGCTGGCGCACCCCTACCGCTATGTCGCGCACAACGGCGAGATCAACACTGTCAAGGGCAACTACAACTGGATGAAGGCGCGTGAAGGCGTGATGTCTTCGCCGGTGCTCGGTGCCGACCTGCAAAAGCTCTACCCGATCAGCTTTCCCGGCCAGTCCGACACCGCCACCTTCGACAACTGCCTGGAACTGCTGACCATGGCCGGCTATCCGATCAGCCAGGCGGTGATGATGATGATTCCCGAGCCGTGGGAGCAGCACACCACCATGGACGAGCGGCGCAAGGCCTTTTATGAATACCACGCCGCGATGCTGGAGCCGTGGGACGGCCCGGCCTCCATCGTCTTCACCGACGGTCGCCAGATCGGCGCCACGCTGGACCGCAACGGCCTGCGCCCCTCGCGTTACTGCGTCACCGACGACGACCTGGTCATCATGGCGTCAGAATCCGGCGTGCTGCCGATTCCGGAGCACAAGATCATTCGCAAATGGCGCTTGCAGCCCGGCAAGATGTTCCTGATCGATTTGGAGCAGGGACGGATTGTTGACGACGACGAAATCAAGGCCACGCTGTCGCACAGCAAGCCGTACAAGCAGTGGATCGAAAACCTGCGCATCAAGCTCGACGACGTGGCGCTTGCCTCATCCCCGGCTTCACTCCCTCGCCCTCTGGGAGAGGGCAGGGGTGAGGGCGTTCCCGCTTCGGTTTCATTGCTCGATCGCCAGCAAGCCTTCGGCTACACCCAGGAAGACATCAAGTTCCTGCTCTCGCCGATGGCCTCCAACGGCGAGGAAGCCACCGGCTCCATGGGCAACGACAGCCCGCTGGCTGTGCTGTCGAACAAGAACAAGCCGCTGTACAACTACTTCAAGCAACTGTTCGCGCAGGTCACGAACCCGCCGATCGACCCGATCCGCGAAGCCATCGTGATGTCGCTGGTGTCCTTCATTGGCCCCAAGCCGAACCTGCTCGACATCAACCAGGTCAACCCGCCAATGCGGCTCGAAGTGAGCCAGCCGGTGCTGAACAATGCCGACATGCAAAAGCTGCGCGACATCGAAATCCGCACCCAGGGCAAGTTCAAGAGCTACACCCTTGACATCACCTATCCGCTGGCCTGGGGCAGCGAAGGCGTCGAGGCCAAGCTGGCGTCGCTGTGCGCCGAAGCGGTCGATGCGATCAAGACCGGCAAGAACATCCTGATCGTCAGCGACCGCGCCCTGAGCACCACGCAGGTCGCGATTCCGGCGCTGCTGGCGCTGTCGGCGATTCACCAGCACCTGGTGAAGGAAGGCCTGCGCACCACCGCCGGGCTGGTGGTCGAAACCGGTTCGGCCAAGGAAGTGCATCATTTCGCCGTGCTGGCCGGCTACGGCGCCGAGGCGGTCCACCCTTACCTGGCGCTGGAAACCCTGGCGGAGCTGTCCAGGGGCCTGCCGGGCGACCTGAGCACCGACAAGGCGGTGTACAACTACACCAAGGCCGTCGGCAAGGGCCTGTCCAAGATCATGTCCAAGATGGGTGTGTCCACCTACATGAGCTACTGCGGCGCGCAGCTGTTCGAGGCCATCGGCCTGAACCGCCAGACGGTTGACAAGTTCTTCACCGGCACTTCCAGCCAGGTCGAAGGCATGGGCGTGTTCGGGATTGCCGAGGAAGCCCTGCGCATGCACAAGGCGGCCTTCAGCGACGACCCGGTGCTGGCCAACATGCTGGATGCCGGCGGTGAATACGCCTGGCGTGTGCGCGGCGAAGACCACATGTGGACGCCTGACACGATTGCCAAGCTGCAGCATTCGACGCGCGCCAACAACTGGAACACCTACAAGGAATTCGCCCAGCTCGTCAACGACCAGAACCGCCGCCACATGACATTGCGCGGCCTGTTCGAGTTCAAGCTCGACCCGAGCAAGGCCATTCCGATCGACGAAGTCGAGCCAGCCAAGGAAATCGTCAAGCGCTTTGTCACCGGTGCCATGTCGCTGGGCTCGATCAGCACCGAAGCCCATGCAACGCTGGCCGTGGCCATGAACCGCATCGGCGGCAAGAGCAACACGGGCGAGGGCGGCGAAGACCCGGCGCGCTATCGTCAGGAACTCAAGGGCATCCCGATCCGGCGTGGCGACACGCTGAAAAGCGTGATTGGCGAGAAGGTCGTTGAGGTCGACCTGCCGCTGCAGGACGGCGACTCGCTGCGTTCGCGCATCAAGCAGGTGGCGTCGGGCCGTTTTGGCGTCACCGCCGAATACCTGGTGTCGGCCGACCAGATCCAGATCAAGATGGCGCAGGGCGCCAAGCCGGGCGAGGGCGGACAGCTGCCCGGCGGCAAGGTCAGCGACTACATTGGCCAGCTGCGCTTTTCGGTGCCCGGCGTCGGCCTGATCTCGCCCCCGCCGCACCACGACATTTATTCGATCGAGGACCTGGCGCAGCTGATCCACGACCTGAAGAATGTCAACCCGCGCGCCAGCATCAGCGTCAAGCTGGTCAGCGAAACCGGCGTCGGCACGATTGCCGCCGGCGTGGCCAAGGCCAAGGCCGACCATGTGGTGATTGCCGGCCATGACGGCGGCACGGGCGCTTCGCCCTGGTCGTCGATCAAGCATGCCGGATCGCCCTGGGAAATCGGCCTGGCCGAAACCCAGCAGACGCTGGTGCTCAACCGCCTGCGCGGCCGCATCCGCGTGCAGGCCGATGGCCAGATGAAGACCGGCCGTGACGTGGTCATCGGCGCGCTGCTGGGCGCCGACGAGTTCGGCTTTGCCACCGCACCGCTGGTCGTCGAGGGCTGCATCATGATGCGCAAATGCCACCTCAACACCTGCCCGGTCGGCGTCGCCACGCAGGACCCGGTGCTGCGCCAGAAGTTCAGCGGCAAGCCCGAGCATGTCGTCAATTACTTCTTCTTTGTCGCCGAAGAAGCACGCCAGTTGATGGCGCAGCTCGGCATTGCCAAGTTCGACGACCTGATCGGTCGCCCTGATTTGCTGGACATGCAAAAAGGCATCGAACACTGGAAGGCCAGCGGCCTGGATTTCAGCCGCCTGTTCTACCAGCCCCAGGTGCCGGCCGATGTGGCGCGCCTGCACGTGATGGACCAGGAGCATGGGCTTGAAAAAGCGCTGGATCTGCGCCTGATCGAGAAATCCAGGGCCGCGCTGGAAAAGGGCGAAAAAGTCCAGTTCATCGAAGTGGCGCGCAACGTCAACCGCACCGTCGGCGCCATGCTGTCGGGAGAACTGACCCGCCTGCGCCCCGAAGGCCTGCCGGACGACACCTTGCGCATCCAGCTTGAAGGTACCGGTGGCCAGTCGTTCGGTGCCTTCCTGGCCAAGGGCATCACCCTGTATTTGATTGGCGACGCCAACGACTACACCGGCAAGGGCCTTTCGGGCGGACGCATTGTGGTGCGCCCGAGCATTGATTTCCGGGGCGAGGCGGTGCGCAACACCATCGTCGGCAATACCGTGATGTACGGCGCCACCAGCGGCGAAGCCTTCTTCAGCGGCGTGGCTGGCGAGCGCTTTGCGGTGCGCCTGTCGGGCGCGACGGCGGTCATCGAAGGCACGGGCGACCATGGCTGCGAATACATGACCGGCGGCACGGTGGCCGTGCTGGGCAAGACCGGCCGCAACTTTGCCGCCGGCATGAGCGGCGGCGTGGCCTATGTGTACGACGAGGACGGCCTGTTTGCGACGCGCTGCAACATGTCGATGGTGTCGATGGACAAGGTTGTCACCACGGCAGAGCAGCACACCCATGACCCCTCCGACTGGCATGCCGGCCAAAGCGATGAAGAGCAACTCAAGCGCCTGCTGCAGGACCACAACCGCTGGACCGGCAGCAAACGCGCCCGGGAACTGCTGGACACCTGGAGCGTGTCGCGCCTGAAGTTCGTGAAGGTCTTCCCGAACGAATACAAGCGCGCCCTGATTGAGCGCAAGGAGCGCCGGCTTGAAGCGGCGACCGAAACCACCCGCGCCCAGGTGGCGACCAACCGGGAGGCGGTGGCCACCAAGTAAGCCGGGCAGGGCGGGCGGCGCCCTGGCATGCCTTGCCAACCCGCCGGCCGCGCTGCCGTTTGACCATTTTGCTATCGTATCAATAGCTGCTGATGCCCGCTGGATGGGCGGAAACGGCATGAAAAGCTTAAAAAATCGCACAGGAAGAGATCATGGGAAAAATCACCGGCTTCATGGAATACGAGCGCATCGAAGAGGGCTACAAGCCTGTTCCCGAGCGTCTGAAGAACTACAAGGAAATCGTCATTGGTCTCGATGACCGGCAGGCCAGCACCCAGGCCGCACGCTGCATGGATTGCGGCACGCCCTTTTGCAACAGCGGCTGCCCGGTCAACAACATCATTCCCGACTTCAACGACATGGTGTTCAGGGATGACTGGAAAAACGCCATCGACACGCTGCACAGCACCAACAACTTTCCGGAGTTCACCGGCCGCATCTGCCCGGCGCCCTGCGAAGCAGCCTGCGTGCTGAATGTGAACGACGAAGCGGTGGGTATCAAGTCGATCGAGCATGCCATCATCGACCGCGCCTGGCTGGAAGGCTGGGTCAAGCCCCGTCCGGCCCAACACAAGACCGGCAAGAAGGTCGCTGTCGTCGGTTCCGGCCCGGCTGGCATGGCCGCTGCGCAGCAACTGGCGCGCGTCGGCCATGACGTGACGCTGTTCGAGAAGAACGACCGCGTCGGCGGCCTGCTGCGCTACGGCATTCCCGACTTCAAGATGGAAAAGATCCACATCGACCGCCGCGTCGAGCAGATGCAGGCCGAGGGCGTGACCTTTCGCACCGGCGTCATGGTGGGCAGCCTGCCCAAGGGTTCCAAGGTCACCAACTGGGCCAAGGAAACCATCACGCCTGAACAATTGCAAAAAGACTTCGATGCGGTGGTCCTGACCGGCGGCGCCGAGCAGTCGCGCGACCTGCCCGTGGCCGGCCGCGACCTGGACGGCGTGCATTTTGCAATGGAATTCTTGCCGCAGCAAAACAAGGTCAACGCCGGCGACAAGGTCAAGGGCCAGCTGCGTGCCGACGGCAAGCACGTCATCGTGATTGGCGGCGGCGACACCGGCTCGGACTGCGTCGGTACCAGCAACCGCCACGGCGCGGCCAGCGTCACCCAGTTCGAGCTGATGCCCGAGCCGCCTGTCGAAGAAAACCGCCCCATGACGTGGCCCTACTGGCCGATCAAGCTGCGCACCAGTTCCAGCCACGAAGAGGGCTGCGAGCGCGAATTCGCCATCTCGACCAAGGAGCTGATTGGCGAAAAAGGCAAGCTCACCGGCCTGAAGACCGTTCGCGTTGAATGGAAGGATGGAAAGATGGTTGAGGTTGCCGGCTCCGAACAGATTTTGAAAGCCGACCTGGTGCTGCTGGCCATGGGCTTTGTCTCGCCGGTGGCGTCTGTGCTCGACGCCTTTGGCATCGAGAAGGACAACCGGGGCAATGCCCGTGCCGGCACCGACTTCATCGGCGGCTATGCCACCAACATTCCCAATGTGTTTGCGGCGGGTGACATCCGGCGTGGCCAGAGCCTGGTGGTGTGGGCCATCCGCGAAGGCCGCCAGGCCGCGCGGTCGGTGGACGAGTACCTGATGGGCTACAGCGACCTGCCACGCTGATTAGCGTAATCCCTTATGATCCAGAAGCCGGAATCCCCGGCTTTTGTCTTTTCTATGCCCGCACCTTCCAACCCTGCCATTGTCGAACTTCGCCACCTGACTTTTGGGTATGGGGAGCGCGTCATTCTGGATGACATTTCGCTGTCGGTTCCCCGGGGCAAGGTCACGGCCCTGCTGGGTGCATCGGGCGGCGGCAAGACGACCATCCTGCGCCTGATCGGCGGGCAGAACCGGGCGCAATCGGGCCAGTTGCTGTTCGACGGCCAGGACGTCACGCCGATGAACCAGGAACAGATCTACGCAGCCCGCCGCCGAATGGGCATGCTGTTCCAGTTCGGCGCACTGTTTGCCGACCTGAGCGTGTTCGAGAACGTCGCCTTTCCACTGCGCGAGCACACCGGTCTGCCCGAAGCGCTGATCCGCGACATCGTGCTGATGAAGCTCAATGCGGTCGGTCTGCGCGGCGCCCGCGACCTGATGCCCAGCGAGGTGTCGGGCGGCATGGCGCGGCGCATTGCGCTGGCCCGCGCCATCGCGCTGGACCCCGAGCTGGTGATGTACGACGAGCCTTTTTCCGGACTCGACCCGATTTCGCTGGGAACCTCGGCACGGCTGATTCGCCACCTGAACGACAGCCTCGGGCTGACCAGCCTGTTTGTCTCGCACGAGCTGGAGCAGACGTTTGCAATCGCCGACCATGTGATCATCCTGGCCAATGGCAAGGTTGCCATCCAGGGCACACCCGACGAGGTGCGGAGCAGCACCGATCCGCTGGTCCACCAGTATGTGCATGCGCTGCCCGATGGTCCCGTGCGCTTTGACTATCCCGGCGTCGCCGTCGAGCAGGACTTCGGTCCCGGCGGTGCGCCTGCATCCCTGAAATCCGGAGCTTCCTCGTGAGTTGGTACAAGCCCGCGGATGTTGGATTCGCCACTCGCAGCTGGCTTGCCAACCTGGGTTTTGGCGCCCGGCTGTTCCTGCGGCTGCTGGGGTCTTTCGGCTCCAGCCTCAAGCGCTTTGGCCTGGTGCGTGACCAGATCCATTTCCTGGGCAATTATTCGCTCGTCATCATTGCCATTTCCGGCCTGTTCGTCGGTTTTGTGTTCGGCCTGCAGGGCTATTACACGCTGCTGCGCTTTGGCTCGACCGAAGCACTGGGCCAGCTGGTCACCTTCACGCTGGTGCGCGAACTCGGCCCGGTGGTGACGGCACTGCTGTTTGCCGGCCGGGCCGGCACCTCGCTGACCGCCGAGATCGGCCTGATGAAGGCCGGCGAGCAAATCAGCGTGATGGAAATGATGGCGGTCGATCCGATCCAGCGCATTTTGGCGCCGCGTTTCTGGGGCGGCGTGATTGCCATGCCGCTGCTGGCCGCCGTGTTCAGCGCCATGGGCGTGATTGGCGGCTGGGTGGTCGGCGTGCTGATGATCGGCATCGATGCCGGCTCCTTCTGGAGCCAGATCCAGGGCAGCGTCGATGTCTGGCGTGATGTCGGCAACGGCATCGTCAAGAGCATCGTGTTCGGCTTCACCGTGACCTTCGTGGCGCTGCTCCAAGGCTACCAGTCGCAACCAACGCCCGAAGGCGTGGCCAGCGCCACGACGCGCACGGTAGTGGTGGCCTCACTGGCGGTGCTGGGCCTGGATTTCATCCTGACAGCGATGATGTTTACGAAGTGATCGCTTGAAAAAATTCGCGGGACAGGCCCTTGCCGTGCGATGGCCGGATGGGCACTGTCCTCAACCGTTTGGAAGGAAGTTTTGATGCAACGCTCGAAGATTGACGTATGGGTCGGCCTGTTTGTGCTGGTGGGCGCCGTGGCCATTTTGTTTCTGGCATTGCAGGCGGCCAATTTGCTGAACCTGAATTTCCAGCCCACCTACCGGATCACGGCTGAATTTGACAATGTGGGCGGGCTCAAGCCCAAGGCGTCGGTGCGCAGTGGCGGCGTGGTGGTGGGCCGGATCGAGGACATCAGTTTCAACGACCAGACATTCCAGGCGCGGGTCACGCTCGACATGCAAAGCCGTTATGCTTTTCCCAAGGACAGTTCGCTGAAAATCCTCACCAGCGGGCTGCTTGGGGAGCAGTACATTGGCATCCAGGCGGGCGGCGACGAAAACAACCTCGCCGCGGGCGACATGATCCGGCAGACACAGTCGGCCGTGGTGCTTGAAAACCTCATCGGGCAGTTCCTGTTCAGCAAGACCGCCGACGAATCTTCAGGAACAGCTCCTTCCCTGCCAGCAACCGGAACGACGGACAAAAAATGAATCAAGCCATTCCTCTATATAAAGTCTCGGGCTGGGCAGCCACCGCACTGGCCATCGCCCTGCTGCAGGGTTGCGCCACCGGTCCACAGGCGAATCCAGCGGATCCGCTGGAGCCGTTCAACCGCGGCGTCTACAGCTTCAACGAAGGGCTGGACCGCGCCGTGCTCAAGCCCGTCGCCACTGCCTACCAGAACATCACGCCGTCGCCGGTACGCACCGGCGTCACGAACTTCTTTGCCAACATCTCGGATGTCTGGTCCATGGTGAACAATGTTCTGCAGGCCAGGCCGGCCGAAGCGATGGATTCGCTGTTTCGCGTCACGACCAACACGCTCTGGGGCGTGGGCGGCATTTTTGATGTCGCCACCGAGCTGAAAATTCCCAGGCACAAGGAAGATTTCGGCCAGACCCTGGGCACCTGGGGGCTGGCGTCCGGCCCGTATGTCGTGCTGCCGCTGTTCGGTCCTTCAAGCGTGCGCGACACGGCAGGCCTGGTGGTGGGCATGCAGGGCGACCTGGTGTCGCAGTCAAACAATGTGCCAGTGCGCAATTCCCTGAAGACCCTGGATTTGGTCGATACGCGGGCCAACCTGCTCGGTGCCGGCGATCTGCTTGACCAGGCAGCGCTCGACAAATACGCCTTCACCCGCGATGCCTATTTGCAGCGCCGCAAGAGCCTCATCGGTGGCAACGAGCGCACCGAACCCGAAGAGCGCTTCGACCTGCCTGAAGTGCTGCCCGCAGGCGTGCCGGCGGTCCCGGTGCCAAATCCCCTGTAATACAGTAAAGCCCTGGTAACAAGCTTTACCAAAGCGTTTTAAAACTTCATCGGCTGCCTGCTGACCAGACTGCAAAATAACTGGTTACACACGGCTTGCCGCCGCAGCTCAGATGGAACGGTCCATGGCGCTGCTGGCAGCCATCTGTTTTGACCTTGAAAGAAAAATCATGAACCGTAGAACTCTCGGACGTTTGTTGACCGCCGCGCTCAGCCTGGCCCTGCTGGCTTCAGCCCCCTTGGTACGCGCGGCGGCGGATGAGGCACCGGATGCGCTGGTCAAGCGCATTTCCAGCGAAGTGCTTGACGCCATCAAGGCCGACAAAGCCATTCAGGGGGGCGAAACAAACCGGGTGCTGGCGTTGGTGGACACCAAGGTCATGCCCAATGTCAATTTCACCCGTATGACGGCTTCTGCCGTCGGCCGCAACTGGCGCCAGGCCACGCCTGAACAAAAAAACCGGCTCCAACAAGAATTCAAGACCCTCTTGATTCGCACTTATTCGGGCGCGCTGTCGCAGGTCAACGACCAGACGCTCAACGTCAAGCCGCTGCGCGCGGCCGCTGGCGACACCGAGGTGACGGTCCGCACTGAAGTGCTGGGGCGCGGCGATCCGGTCCAGCTGGACTACCGCATGGAAAAAACGCCGACCGGCTGGAAAATCTATGACCTCAACGTGCTGGGCGTCTGGCTGGTGGAAACCTACCGCACCCAGTTTGCCCAGGAAGTCAGCGCCAAGGGCATTGACGGCCTGATCGCCTCGATGGCGCAACGCAACCAGACCAACGCAGCCGGCGCCAAGTCCTGAACCCGCCAATCGCCGTGTTAAAACTTCCTGCTGTCCTGACCCATGCCGCTGCCTGCAGATTTTTCGACACCGTGGCTGAGGAAGTGCTTTCGATGCCTGGAGATGTTGTTGTGGACGCCAGTGCGCTGATCCAGTTTGACTCGTCGGCGCTGGCCATCCTGCTGGAATGCCGCCGGCAGTCCCTGGCGGCGGGCAAGGGTTTTTCGGTGCAGGGCGCGTCCGGCCAGCTGCTCCAACTGGCCGACGTCTATGGCGTTGGCACGCTGATTCCCGCTTCGCCAGCCCCAGCAGCCGTGGCCGCCTGAGCGCGCGCTGGCAGGGCCTTGGCCGGCTGCCCGGGATGAGAAAGCCATCAGCCCCTAAAATAGCGGGTTCATGCCAGCCATCTCATTCCAGTCCGTCTCCAAAACCTATCCTCCCCCGAGAAACCAGGCCGGCACCGGACTCAAGGCCTTGGACCATGTCAGTTTTGACATCCAGCAGGGCGAATTTTTCGGTTTGCTCGGACCCAACGGCGCCGGCAAGACCACCCTCATCAGCATTTTGGCAGGACTGTCCCATGCCAGCAGCGGCCGTGTCCTGGTGCATGGCAGTGATGTGCTGCGGGACTATGCCAACACCCGGCGCAAGCTTGGCGTGGTGCCGCAGGAGCTGGTGTTCGATCCTTTCTTCACCGTGCGCGAAGCGCTGCGCATCCAGTCGGGCTATTTCGGGATCAAGCGCAACGACGACTGGATTGACGAGTTGCTCGCCAGCCTGGGTCTGGCTGACAAAGGCAACGCCAACATGCGCCAGCTTTCCGGCGGCATGAAGCGCCGGGTGCTGGTGGCGCAGGCGCTGGTCCACAAGCCGCAGGTCATCGTGCTTGACGAGCCGACGGCCGGCGTCGATGTGGAACTGCGCCAGACCCTGTGGCAGTTCATTGCCAAGCTCAACAAGCAGGGCAGCACGGTGTTGTTGACTACCCATTACCTGGAGGAGGCCGAGGCCCTGTGCAGCCGCATCGCCATGCTCAAGCAGGGCCGGGTGGTCGCGCTGGCGCAAACGTCCGACCTGCTCAGCGCGGCTTCCAGCAATGTCTTGCGCTTCAAGATTGATAGCGAACTTCCCTTGCATCTGGCGCGTCAGGCGCGCGTTACCGGCCGAATCGTGCAGTTTCCGGCGCACAATGCGCGTGAAATCGAGCAGTACCTGGCTGCCGTCCGCGAGGCCGGGCTGGTGGCCGAGGACGTGGAAATCCGCAAGGCCGACCTGGAAGATGTGTTCCTTGATGTGATGAACGAAAAAGAGGTGAAGGAACCCATGGCGATGGACCTGCAAGGAGCCATGAAATGACCGGCTGGCAAACGCTTTTTTATAAAGAAGTTCTGCGTTTCTGGAAGGTCGGTTTCCAGACCGTCGGCGCGCCGGTGCTGACGGCCGTGCTCTACATGCTGATTTTCGGCCATGTGCTGCAGGGCCAGGCGCTGGTCTATGGCAAGGTGAGCTACACCGCCTTTCTGGTGCCGGGGCTGGTGATGATGAGCGTGCTGCAGAACTCTTTTGCCAACAGTTCGTCGTCGCTGGTGCAGAGCAAGATCATGGGCAGCCTGGTGTTTGTGCTGCTCACGCCGCTGTCGCACTGGCACTGGTTCTGGGCTTATGTCGGCTCGTCCGTGGTGCGCGGCCTGATGGTCGGTACGGGCGTGTTTGTCGTCACGGCATTTTTCGGCCGGCCAGGTTTCGTGGCGCCGCTGTGGATCGTGGTGTTTGCCGTGTTGGGCTCGGCCATGCTGGGCGCGTTGGGCGTGATTGCCGGCCTGTGGGCCGAGAAATTCGACCAGATGGCAACCTTCCAGAACTTCGTCATCATGCCCATGACGTTTCTGAGCGGCGTGTTTTATTCCATCCATTCACTGCCGCCTTTCTGGCAGAAGCTCAGCCACCTGAACCCGTTTTTTTACATGATCGACGGTTTTCGCTATGGATTTTTCGGCGTCAGCGATGTGTCGCCCTGGCTTAGCCTGGGCTTGGTGGTGACGGCGTTTTTCGTTATCAGCGCCATCGCGGTCAACATGCTGCGCACCGGCTATAAGATCAGAGGATGACCCCCACGCTTGTCGCTTCGCGTACTGCACTGCCCCCCGAGGGGGCCGCTGCGCCTGCGGTCTGGCGAAGCCAGTCCCGCGGCCCCTGCTGGGGAAAGCGCACCCCATACTTGTCACGCCCTGCGCTGCGCCGCTCCCATTTTTCACGCCATCCAAGGCACTGCACCATTTTCTAGAGACCCTGTATGACCAGCGAAGAACTTCAAACCATCATTGCCGCCGGCCTGTCCTGCGAGCACCTCGAGGTGTCCGGCGACGGCAGCCATTGGTACGCCACCATGGTGTCCAGCGCCTTTCAAGGCCTGTCGCGGATTGCGCGCCACCATCGCGCTTATGCGACGGTGGGAAACCGGATTCAGACCGGTGAAGTGCATGCCCTGTCGATGAAGACCTATACGCCTGCCGAATGGGCTTCCCTGAAGGCGCAATAAACACATGGACAAACTACGCATCAAGGGCGGCAATTCCCTGGCCGGTTCGGTCGACATCTCGGGCGCCAAAAACGCGGCATTGCCCGAACTTTGCGCGGCCCTTCTGACCGCGGACACGGTCACGCTGCAAAACGTTCCCGGGCTGCAGGACGTGACCACCATGCTCCAGCTGATCCGCAACATGGGGGTCGAGGTGGAGCGCAGCGCCAGCGTTCCCGGCACCGTCACGCTCAATGCCGGACCGCTGAGTTCGCCCGAAGCGCCTTACGAGCTGGTCAAGACCATGCGCGCATCGGTGCTGGCGCTGGGGCCGCTGCTGGCACGCTTTGGCGAAGCCACGGTGTCGCTGCCCGGCGGCTGCGCCATCGGCTCGCGGCCGGTAGACCAGCACATCCGGGGCATGCAGGCCATGGGCGCTGAAATCACGGTCGAGCACGGCTACATGCTGGCCAAGCTGCCCAAAGGCCAGACACGCCTGAAAGGCGCGACCCTCACGACCGACATGGTGACCGTCACCGGAACCGAGAACTTCCTGATGGCCGCCACGCTGGCCGAGGGCGAGACCATTCTTGAAAACGCCGCGCAGGAGCCCGAAATTGGCGACCTGGCCGAGATGCTGATCAAGATGGGCGCCAACATCGAAGGCCACGGCAGCCGGCGCATCCGCATCCAGGGCGTCGAACGGCTGCACGGCTGCACGCACCAGGTGGTCGCTGACCGGATTGAAACCGGCACGTTTTTATGTGCCGTGGCGGCAACCGGCGGCGATGTGGTCTTGAGGCATGGCCGCGCCGACCACCTCGAAGTGGTGATTGACAAGCTGCGCGAAGCCGGTGCGACGGTCACGGCAGGCGAGGGCTTCATCCGCATCCAGGCCCGCGGCCGCATGAAGGCCCAGTCGTTCCGCACCACCGAATACCCGGGTTTCCCGACCGACATGCAGGCGCAGTTCATGGCGTTGAATGCCGTTGCGCAGGGCACCAGCACGGTGACCGAGACGATTTTTGAGAACCGTTTCATGCACGTCAATGAAATGGTCCGCCTGGGCGCGAAGATTCAGATCGAAGGCAAGGTCTGCGTGATTGAAGGCGTTGAAAAGCTCTCCGGCGCCACCGTGATGGCGACCGACCTGCGTGCCTCGGCCAGCCTGGTGATTGCCGGCCTGGTCGCCAGCGATGAAACCTTTGTCGAACGCATCTACCACCTCGACCGGGGCTACGACCAGATGGAAATGAAATTGCGCGGCATTGGCGCCGACATCGAAAGACTGAAAGCATGATCACGCTCGCGCTGTCCAAGGGCCGCATCTTCGACGACATCCTGCCGCTGCTCAAGAGTGCCGGCATCCAGGTACTCGACGACCCCGAAAAGTCCCGCAAGCTGATCCTGGACACCAACCAGCCCGACCTGCGTGTCGTGCTGGTGCGCGCCACCGACGTGCCAACCTATGTGCAGTACGGCGGCGCCGACATCGGTGTCGTCGGCAAGGACACGCTGCTCGAATCGGGCAGCCAGGGCCTGTACCAGCCGCTGGACCTGCAAATCGCCAAATGCCGCATCAGCGTGGCGGTGCGCGAGGGCTTTGACTACGCCGCCGCCGTCAAGCAGGGCTCACGATTGAAAGTGGCGACCAAGTACGTGGAAATTTCGCGCAACTTTTTTGCCAGCAAGGGCGTTCACGTTGACCTGATCAAGCTCTACGGCAGCATGGAGCTGGCGCCACTGACCGGTTTGGCCGACGCGATTGTCGATCTGGTGTCCACCGGCCATACGCTCAAGGCCAACCATTTGATTGAAGTTGAACGCATCATGGACATCAGCTCGCACCTGGTCGTGAACCAGACAGCACTCAAGCTCAAGCAGGCGCCAATTCGCAAGTTGATCGATGCGTTTGCCTTGGCGCTTGTCAAGCCCCTAACCGCCTGATTACAATGAAATTGATAGCTACTCCCGCCCGTCTGTCATGCGCTGAAAGCACTTTTGAGTCTCAATTCAAGGCGCGTCTGCACTGGTCGGCCGACACTGATGCCCAAATCGAGCAGCGCGTGGCCAATATCCTGGCCGACGTGCTACAGCGCGGCGATGCAGCCGTGCTCGACTACACGGCCCGCTTTGACGGCTTGAGTGTCGGCGCGATGGCCGAACTCGAACTCACGCAGGCCGAACTGAAAGCCGCGTTCGAGTCGATTCCCGCCGCACAGCGCGCTGCCCTTGAGGCCGCTGCCCGCCGCGTGCGGACCTATCACGAAGCCCAAAAGAAAGCCAGCGGCGAAAGCTGGAGTTACCGCGACGAAGACGGCACGCTGCTGGGCCAGAAGGTCACGCCGCTGGACCGCGTCGGCATTTACGTGCCAGGCGGCAAGGCGGCATATCCGTCGTCGGTGCTGATGAATGCGATTCCCGCCCATGTGGCCGGCGTCGGCGAAATCATCATGGTCGTGCCCACGCCCAGGGGTGAGAAAAACGCCCTGGTGCTGGCTGCCGCCTACGTGGCCGGCGTCACGCGCGCCTTCACCATCGGCGGCGCACAGGCCGTGGCTGCGCTGGCCTACGGTACGGCGACCGTTCCCAAGGTGGACAAGATCACCGGCCCCGGCAATGCCTACGTCGCCAGCGCCAAGAAGCGCGTGTTCGGCACCGTCGGCATCGACATGATTGCCGGACCGTCCGAGATTCTGGTGCTGGCCGACGGCACGACGCCGGCCGACTGGGTGGCGATGGACCTGTTCAGCCAGGCCGAGCATGACGAGCTGGCGCAAAGCATCCTGCTGTGCCCCGACGCCGCCTACATCGACGCCGTGCAGGAAGCCATCAACCGCCTGCTGCCCGCCATGCCGCGCGCCGAGATCATCGCCAGGTCGCTCAACGACCGGGGCGCGCTGATCCACACCCGCAGCATGGAAGAAGCCTGCGAAATTTCCAACCGCATCGCGCCCGAGCATTTGGAAGTCTCCAGCCACGACCCGCACCGCTGGGAGCCGCTGCTGCGCCACGCGGGCGCGATTTTCCTGGGCGCCTTCACCAGCGAAAGCCTGGGCGACTACTGCGCCGGCCCGAACCATGTATTGCCGACCAGCGGCACGGCACGCTTTTCCAGCCCGCTGGGCGTGTATGACTTCCAGAAACGCTCCAGCCTGATCGAGGTCAGCGAAGCCGGCGCGCAAGTCCTCGGCCCGATTGCCGCCGAACTCGCCTATGGCGAAGGCCTGCAGGCGCATGCCCGCGCCGCTGAACTGCGCCTTGCCACCGTGCCCGACATGAGAAAACCCCATCAATGACCGCGCCTGCTTCAACACTCGATCCGAAACTCAAGCAACTGATCCGCCAGGACGTGCAGTCGATGCACGCCTACGCCATTCAGGAATCCAGCGGCATGGTCAAGCTTGATGCCATGGAAAATCCGCACCGGCTGCCCGCCGCCTTGCAGGCGCATTTGGGGCAACGCCTGGGCGCGCTGGCGCTGAACCGCTACCCGGATGGCCGCGTCAACGACCTGCGCCGCGCGCTGGCCGACTACGCACAGATGCCCGAGGGCTTCGACATCATGCTGGGCAACGGTTCGGACGAGCTGATCGCGCTGCTGGCGCTGGCCTGCGACGTGCCCGGCGGCTCGGTGCTGGCGCCGCTGCCCGGCTTTGTGATGTACGCCATGAGCGCGCAGCTGCAGGGGCTCAAGTTCATAGGCGTCGATCTGACACCCGATTTTGAGCTGGACGAAGCCGCGATGCTGGCGGCTATTTGCCTGCACAAGCCGTCCATCACCTACCTGGCCTATCCCAACAACCCCACGGCCAACCTGTGGGACGACGCGGTGATTGAAAAGATCATCGAGGCGGTCGGCGCGCAGGGTGGCCTGGTCGTGATGGACGAGGCTTACCAACCTTTTGCCAGTAAAAGCTACATCGACCGCATTGCAAAGCACAGCCATGTGCTGCTGATGCGCACCCTGAGCAAGTTCGGCCTGGCCGGCGTTCGCCTGGGTTACATGATGGGGCCGAAAGCCTTGATTGCCGAGATCGACAAGGTGCGCCCGCCCTACAACATCAGCGTGCTGAACTACGAATGCGCGCTGTTCGCCCTCGAACACCGCGATGTGTTTGAAGCCCAGGCGCAGGAACTGATCGCACAGCGCGCTTTCCTGTCCCATGCGCTCGGCGCCCTGCCGGGCGTCAAGGCCTGGCACAGCGACGCCAACATGATCCTGATCCGCGTGCCTGACGCGGCACGTACCTTCGACGGCTTGAAACACCGTAAGGTGCTGGTCAAGAATATTTCTAAAATGCATCCTTTGCTGGCCAACTGCCTGCGCCTGACCGTCGGCACCGCCGAAGAAAACGCGCAATTGCTGGCCGCGCTTGAACCCTCCCTATGACCACTTCCATCACCGACTCTCTGCCCGCCTTGTCCGCACCACGCACCGCCGAGGTGTCGCGCAACACCGCCGAAACCAAAATCACCGTCAAGGTCAACCTGGACGGCACCGGCAAGGCCACGTTGTCCACCGGCATCGGATTTTTTGACCACATGCTCGACCAGATCGCCCGCCACGGGCTGATCGACCTGGACATCCATGCCGTGGGCGACCTGCACATCGACGGCCACCACACGGTCGAGGACGTCGGCATCACGCTCGGGCAGGCCGTGGCCCAGGCCGTGGGCGACAAGAAGGGCCTGCGCCGTTACGGCCATGCCTATGTGCCGCTCGATGAAGCGCTGTCGCGCGTGGTCATCGATTTTTCAGGCCGCCCGGGGCTGGTGATGAACGTGCCGTTCAAGAGCGGCATGATCGGCACCTTCGACAGCCAGCTGGCCTACGAGTTCTTCCAGGGCTTTGTCAACCATGCGTTCGTCACGCTGCACATCGACAACCTGAAGGGCGAAAACGCCCATCACCAGGCCGAGACGGTGTTCAAGGCCTTTGCCCGCGCCCTGCGCATGGCGCTGGAAATCGATCCACGTTCGGTCGGCGTGATTCCTTCAACCAAGGGTTCGCTGTAAGCCGCACCGCATTGCTTTTATGCATGTTTTAGTCCTTATGTGCAGGCAGGGCATGCACTGATAGCTATCAAAATAGTAGCATTTTACTTTTTCCCTTTCCGAATGTCCAAATTGAAAATGGTGGCGGTGGTCGATTACGGTTCGGGCAACCTGCGTTCGGTTTCGCAGGCGGTCCGGCATGTGGTGCAGGGCACCGGCTGCGAGGTGCGGGTCACGTCCAACCCGCAGGACGTGCTCGATGCCGAGCGCGTCGTGCTGCCCGGCCAGGGCGCGATGCATGACTGCATGCTGGCGCTCGAACACTCGGGCATGCTCGGCGCCGTGCGGCATGCCGCCGGCCACAAGCCGCTGTTTGGCGTATGCGTCGGCATGCAGATGCTGCTCGACAACAGCCACGAAGGGCTGGACGGCGCGCCCACACCCGGCCTGGGGCTGGTCCATGGCGAGGTCGTCAAGTTCGACCTGGCCGGCAAGCTCCAACCCGACGGCAGCCGCTACAAGGTGCCGCAAATGGGCTGGAACCAGGTGTACCAGGCGCATGCCGACGGCGCTAAGCCCCACCCGGTCTGGGATGGCGTGCCCAACGGCGCGTATTTCTATTTTGTTCACAGCTTTTACGCCTGTCCGTCTGATAAGCGCCACATTGCGGGCGAGGCAGACTACGGTGGGCGCTTTGCAGCGGCGATAGCGCGCGATAATATTTTTGCCACCCAGTTTCACCCCGAAAAGAGTGCCGACCAGGGGCTTGCGCTGTACCGCAATTTCCTGCACTGGAATCCCTGATCAGCCTGTCCTGTTTCCTTTCCCGATGCGCTCATGCCCGGGCGAATCTTTTTTAACCTCACCAACTGCTTTTCCTTAGCCCAACATGCTCCTCATCCCCGCGATTGACCTCAAAGACGGTCACTGCGTCCGTCTGAAACAAGGCGACATGGACCAGTCCACCATTTTTAGCGAAGACCCGGCGGCCATGGCCCGCAACTGGGTCAACAAGGGCGCGCGCCGCCTGCACCTGGTGGACCTGAACGGCGCCTTCGCGGGCAAGCCCAAGAACGAAGCGGCAATCAAGCGCATTCTGGCCGAGGTGGGCAGCGAAATCGACGTGCAGCTGGGAGGCGGTATCCGCGACCTCGACACCATCGAGCGCTACCTGGATGCCGGCCTGCGCTACGTCATCATCGGCACCGCTGCCGTCAAGAATCCGGGTTTCCTGCAGGATGCCTGTACGGCGTTTGGCGGCCACATCATCGTCGGCCTGGATGCCAGGGACGGCAAGGTCGCCACCGACGGATGGAGCAAGCTGACCGGCCATGAAGTGGTCGATCTGGCCAAGAAATTCCAGGACTACGGCGTCGAATCCATCATCTACACCGACATCGGCCGCGACGGCATGCTCAGCGGCATCAACATGGAAGCCACCGTCAGGCTCGCGCAAGCGCTGACGATTCCGGTAATTGCCTCGGGCGGCCTGTCGAACATGGCCGACATCGAGGCGCTGTGCGCCGTCGAGGACGAAGGCGTGCAGGGCGTGATCTGCGGCCGCTCGATCTACAGCGGCGACCTGGACTTTGAAGCGGCGCAAGCGCGCGCCGATGAGCTAAATGGCTGAACGCGGTGCTGATGTGCGCAAAGCCTGGCCACAGAGCGCGCCTCTGCAAGCCAGCCAGGGCCGCGGAACCGGCTTTGC
Organism: Polaromonas sp. CG_9.11; assembly: GCF_015752225.1. Taxonomy (NCBI): domain Bacteria; kingdom Pseudomonadati; phylum Pseudomonadota; class Betaproteobacteria; order Burkholderiales; family Comamonadaceae; genus Polaromonas; species Polaromonas sp. CG_9.11. Next base: position 88,542 of record NZ_JADOVE010000008.1, on the reverse strand, counting down.
CGGGCCGCAGGCGCAGCGGCCCCCTCGAGGGGCAGGGAGCCACACGCAGTGGGCGACCGTGGGGGCTTATGCTCGCTAAACGTATCATTCCCTGTCTGGACGTGACCGGCGGGCGGGTCGTCAAGGGCGTCAATTTTCTGGAATTGCGCGATGCCGGCGATCCAGTCGAGATTGCGGCCCGTTACAACGACCAGGGCGCCGACGAACTCACGTTTCTCGACATCACCGCCACCAGCGACGGGCGTGACCTGATCCTGCACATCATCGAGGCCGTGGCGTCGCAGGTGTTCATTCCACTGACGGTGGGCGGCGGAGTGCGCACCGTCGAGGACGTGCGCCGGCTGCTCAACGCCGGCGCCGACAAGACCAGTTTCAACTCAGCCGCGCTGGCCAATCCGCAGGTCATCACCGACGCCTCTGCCAAGTACGGCGCCCAGTGCATCGTGGTGGCAATTGACGCCAAGCGCCGCAGCGACGAAGACGCGCTGCTGCGCGGCGCCGGCTGGGACGTTTACAGCCACGGCGGCCGCAAGAACACCGGGCTCGATGCCGTGGCCTGGGCCGTTGAGATGGCTAAGCGCGGCGCGGGCGAAATCCTGCTGACCAGCATGAACCGCGACGGCACCAAGTCGGGCTTTGACCTTGAACTGACGCGCGCCGTGAGCGATGCCGTCAGCGTGCCGGTGATCGCCTCGGGCGGCGTCGGCACCCTGGACCACCTGGCCGACGGCGTGCAACTGGGCGGTGCCGATGCGGTGCTGGCAGCCAGCATCTTTCACTACGGCGAATACACCGTTGCCCAAGCCAAGCGCCACATGGCCGGTCGCGGAATTCCGGTCCGTCTCTGAATTTCAAAGCGTTTAAGGCTGTTTGCGCTTGATGAACCGGCACTTGCAGCTATTGAATTCATAGTGTCGACATGCGTTTCAAGACCACGCCGGCCCTCCCACGACAGCCTGCCACAATCGCGGACAATACCCTCATGAATTGGTTAGACACGGTCCGTTGGGACGACAAGGGCCTGGTGCCCGTGATTGCGCAGGAAGCCGGCAGCGGCGACGTGCTGATGTTCGCCTGGATGAACCGCGAAGCGCTCGAAAAAACCGCCGAGTTGGGCCAGGCGGTGTACTTTAGTCGCTCGCGTGGACGACTTTGGCACAAGGGCGAGGAGTCCGGTCACTTCCAGGTGGTGCATGAAATCCGTCTGGATTGCGACAGCGACGTGGTGCTGCTCAAGATTACCCAACTCGGCCATGAACCCGATCAGCCGGGAATAGCCTGCCACACCGGACGGCACAGCTGCTTTTTCAGCCGTTACCAAAATGGCCAGTGGGTGGCGACCGAGCCGGTCTTGAAAGATCCCGCCAGCATCTACAAATAGCCTGCAATGCACACCCTAAATTCCAACGACACCCTTGAGCGCCTGGCGTCCATCATCGAAAGCCGCAAGCCAGCCCAAGGCGGCGACCCGTCCACCAGCTATGTGGCGCGCCTGCTGCACAAAGGTCCCGATGCTTTCCTGAAGAAAATCGGCGAGGAGGCCACCGAAACCGTGATGGCCGCCAAGGACATCGATCACGGCGGCGCCACGCCCGAACTGCAAGGCAAACTGGTCGGCGAGGTGGCTGACCTGTGGTTCCATTCGCTGATCGCGCTGGCGCACTACAACCTGCGTCCCGCCGATGTGCTGGCCGAACTGGAACGCCGCGAAGGCACGAGCGGCATCGAGGAAAAGGCGCTGCGCAAGGCGCAGCACCGCGAAGCCACCAACGACTGACAAAGGGAGCTACCCATGCGCGACGACATTGTGACGATAGAGCCTGACGAAGGGCTGAGAACCTGGGGCTGGGTCAGCTACCTGCTGCACCTGGTGGTTGCAGTGGCCGCCGTGCTGCCGGGTGCCCAGGTGTCCATCGCCCTGCTGGTGGTGGCGCTGGTCATTGACCTGGTCAAGCGCGGCGACGCGGCCAACACCTGGCAGGCCTCGCACTTCAGCTGGCGGATCCGTTCCGTGATCTGGGCCGGCGTGCTGTACTTGCTGACCTCCTGGCTCTGGCTGCTGTTCATCGTTCCGGGCTGGATTGCCTGGGGCCTGATCTCGGTCTGGTTTCTTTACCGCATTGTCAAGGGCATGGTGCGCATGAATGCCGGCCGCTCCGTGGAGGCCGCATGAGCCATTCTGAAAACTGCATTTTCTGCAAGATCGCCGCTGGCGCCATTCCCAGCCGCAAGGTGTATGAAGATAATGACCTGTTTGCGTTTCACGACATCCATCCCTGGGCGCCGGTGCATTTCCTGATGGTTCCCAAGACGCATATTCCGTCAATGGCACAGGTCGGCCCGGAACATGCGGCACTGCTCGGGCGCATGATGGTGCTGGCGCCACGGCTGGCGATGGAGCAGGGCTGCAATCCCTACCCTGCAGGCGGTTTTCGCACCGTGATCAACACTGGCGAAGAGGGTGGCCAGGAAGTGAATCACCTGCACATGCATGTCATCGGTGGTCCCCGGCCGTGGCTCAAGGGCTGAACGCGTCTCGGCAATGGACCAGAAGGCCGAAAGGCCGGTTTTTTAACTACCCTGCAGGCTTGCAGGGTCATAGGCGCTGTCACATGGGGCCTTTAGAATCAGGCTTTGTTGCAAACATGGCAGTCAATTGACTGTTTTTAGATTAGGAGATGACTATGGGTGGATTTTCCATATGGCACTGGTTGATCGTGCTGTTGATCGTGGTGATGGTGTTTGGCACCAAAAAACTCAGGAACATGGGCGGCGACCTGGGCGGTGCCGTCAAGGGTTTCAAGGACGGCATGAAGGATGGCAGCCAGCTGCCCGAGGATGATAAGCCAGCGGTGCCTGCCAGCAAGGTGACCAACGCCCAGGCCAATGCAACGTCTGAGCGCAACACCATCGACGTCGAAGCCCGGCAAAAGCCCTGATGCATGCTGGAACTTTCCTTTTTGCGTGTTCAATGCGTTGCGGGGCTGATCTGTCGTGATTGACCTAGGCATCTCCAAAATTGCCTTGATCGGAGCGGTTGCGCTGATCGTCATCGGGCCCGAAAAACTGCCGCGCCTGGCGCGTACCGTGGGCACGCTGCTGGGCAAGGCGCAGCGTTACGTCAACGATGTCAAGCAGGAAGTGAACCGTTCCATGGAGCTGGACGAGTTTCGGAAAATGAAGGAAACCGTCCAGGATGCTGCCCGCGACGTTGAAAGTTCGATCCGTACCGGCGCGACTGACTTTGAAAAATCGTGGTCCGACACGGTGACTTCCACCACCTCCGACAGTCTGTCCGGCTTCGAGGTGTTTCCCGAATACCGGCATCCGAAAAAAAATTGGCGGCTCAAGCGCGGCGCCACGCCGCAATGGTTCAAGGCCCGCTCAGGCGTTCGCACCAAGGCCCAGTCCGGCGCGGCCCGAGTGGCACGATTTCGTCCGCAGCCCAGCCGCAAGGCATGAAGCATTTCCCTGAATTTTCCCTTGCGTGCAGACCGGCGCAATTTACACAGCGCAAACTTCCTTCATGAGCGATCCCAACTCTACCGGCGGCGACAAGCCCGACGAGCTCGCAGGCACCGAGCAGCCTTTCGTGCAACATCTCATGGAGTTGCGCGACCGGATGATCAAGGCTGTGATAGCCATTGGCATTGCAGCAGGCATCCTGGCGCTGTTCCCCGGACCAGGCGCCCTGTATGACCTGATGGCCGCGCCGCTGGTAGCCAGTTTGCCCAAGGGCGCGACCCTGATCGCCACCAACGTCGTGTCGCCGTTTGTCGTGCCGATCAAGATTCTCTTCATGGCGGCGTTCATGATCGCGCTGCCCGTGGTTCTTTACCAGGTATGGGCTTTCGTGGCGCCCGGCCTGTATTCGCACGAAAAAAAGCTGGTCATGCCCCTGGTGGTTTCCAGCACGCTGCTGTTTTTCATCGGCGTGGCGTTTTCCTACTATGTAGTGTTTGGCCAGGTGTTCAGGTTCATCCAGAGCTTCGCGCCCAAGTCGATCACCGCGGCGCCGGATATCGAGGAATACCTCAACTTCGTGCTCGGCATGTTCCTGGCGTTCGGACTGGCCTTCGAGGTGCCGATAGCGGTCATTTTGCTGGTGCGCATGGGCGTGTTGACGGTCGCCCAGCTGCGCGAATACCGTGGTTATTTCTGGGTGGCCGCCGCCATCGGTACCGCCTTGGTCACGCCGCCCGATGCCGGCTCGATGATCATGCTGCTGATGGTGGTGGGCGGGCTGTACGAGGTCGGCATCCTGGCCGCCCAGATGTTCCTCAAAAGTACCAAGGCGCCTGACACCGACACGGAAGTCGCCAAACCCTGAAACTGCGCCGGTTTTAAAAAAATAAAGCCGTTCGCGCATCAACCATAAAAGTCTGTCGCTATTTATTCAATAGCGAATGACGCGGTATCCAGGGCAAATGCCTTAGCGCAGAGCCGTTTCCACGAATCACCCCCCACCTTCAACGCTGCACCCTGGGCCGCTGGCGCTGGGCCGGTGTCACCGAAATATCCACGGGGCCGTCGCCGCGCAGCACTTTGAGTGGTGCAGGCGTGCCGGGCTTGAGCGCAGCAACCGCCGTCAGCAACTGGCTGACATTGCGGACCGGATGGCCATCGACGGCCATGATCACATCGCCAGGCCGGATTCCGCCCAGGGCGGCGGGTCCGTTCTGCAATACGCCCGTGATGATCACGCCACCGGCCTTGGCCGCTTCCGGCTTGAGCTTGAAAGCCTCGATCAGTTCGGCATTGAGTTCCTGCGGTTCGACACCGATCCAGCCCCGGGTTACCTGGCCTTCGGTGACGATGCCCTCGAGCACCTGCTTGGCGGTGGACACGGGAATGGCAAAACCAATGCCCATGGAGCCGCCCGAGCGTGAATAGATGGCAGTGTTGATACCCAGCAGGTTGCCATTGACATCGACCAGCGCACCGCCGGAATTGCCGGGGTTGATGGCCGCATCGGTCTGGATGAAATTTTCAAAGGTGTTGATGCCCAGCTGGTTGCGGCCTAGGGCGCTGACGATGCCGCCGGTCACGGTCTGTCCCACGCCAAACGGATTGCCGATGGCCAGCACCGGGTCGCCCACCTGCAGCTCGTCCGAGTTGCCCAGGACAATCACGGGCAGCTTGTCCAGATCGATCTTGAGGATGGCCAGGTCAGTGTCGGGATCGGTGCCGATAACCTTCGCCCGGGTCTTGCGGGTGTCGTTGAGAACGACCTCGATTTCATCGGCGCCTTCGACCACATGGTTGTTGGTCAGGATGTAGCCGCTGCTGCTCACGATCACGCCGCTGCCCAGGCCTGCCTGGGCTTCGCCCGGGTTCTGGTCGCCGAAGAAAAACCGGAACCAGGGGTCGTTCATTTGCGGGTTTTTGGCGGCGGCCTTGCTGGTGTTGATGCTCACCACGGCAGCGGAGGCTATTTTGGCTGCCTTCGCAAAGTTGCTGACTGGGCTGGCCGAACCGCTGGTACCCGGCAGGCTGCTGGCGGGGGCTTCGATGACTGAGACACCGCCAATCGTGGCGCGCCTGTTCAGCCACTGCGGCTGGAGCGTGGCAACGACGAAGTAAGCCGCCACCAACACAGTGACGGTCTGGGAAAACAGGAGCCAGGTGCGCTTCATGGATCAAAAAGGAGTTGACAGGCGTAAAAGGAAAGCGGGTACAGGCCGCCAAACACGTATTGTGCTTTATGCCGGATGCTCCGGCGTAGGACGCAAGCCACTGCAAAGCTGTGAATACGGGAAAAAATCCAGAATGACCGGCGGTGCGGACCGGCCTGAGACAATCCTGCCATGAACACCACGACAAGACAGGAGTTGCTGGCCGCGTTTGACATGCTGATGCAGCCTGGGCGCTTCAAGGATTACGGCCCCAACGGCTTGCAGGTGGAAGGGAAAACGCAGGTGTGCCGAATGGTTTCCGGGGTCACGGCTAGCCTGGCGTTGATCGAAGCGGCCATTGACGCGCAGGCCGATGCCATCTTTGTGCACCATGGCCTGTTTTGGCGCGGCCAGGACGGCCGCGTGACAGGCTGGATGAAGCAGCGCCTGGCGCTGCTGCTGGCCCACGACATCAGCTTGTTTGCCTATCACCTGCCGCTCGATGCGCATCCCGAGCTGGGCAACAATGCGCAACTGGGGTTGCGGCTGGGCTTGTCGGCCAGCAGCTGCTTTGGTGAGCAAAGCCTGGGATTTTTGGGTGGGCGAAGCGATGGCGGCAGCTTTGCCACGGCCGGCGATCTGGCTCGGCATATTGAAAATACGTTAAAAAGGCCTGTTACGCAGGTAGGGCCTGTACATGCTGCTATAAAAAAAATAGCTTGGTGCAGCGGTGGGGCGCAAGGCTATTTCGAGCCCGCCATTGCCGCCGGCGCTGACGCCTTCATCACGGGCGAGATTTCCGAGCCGCAGGTGCACGTGGCGCGCGAAATGGGCGTCACGTTCATTGCCTGCGGACACCATGCGTCGGAGCGTTACGGCGCGCCGGCAGTTGCCTCGCATGTGGCGGCGCAATTCGGCCTGCATCATCAGTTCATTGACATCGACAACCCTGCATGACCACCCAAACCCTTCCTTTCCTCATCACCATGGGCGACGCCGCTGGCATCGGCCCTGAAATCATCGCCAAGGCCTTCGCCCAGTCACCGCTGGAACTGACGGGCTGCGTGGTGGTCGGTGACGTGCCCACGCTGCGGCGCGCTTGCGCGCTGGTGGCCAGGTCATCCCGAAATCCGGCAATGCCGGTAGCCGAGCTCGATTCGCTGGCCGACCTGCCGGCCATGCCGCCAAACTGCATCGGCGTGTTGCAAAAATGCACACTGCCTGACCTGGTTGCCTATGGACAGATCAGCGGCCTGGCTGGCGGGGCTGCGGCGGACTGCATTGCCTGGGCCGCCCGCACCGTGCTTGCCGGCGAGGCTGCCGCCATGGTCACGGCGCCGATCCACAAGGAAGCCCTGTCAGCCGCCGGTGGCTGGGCTGCCCGTTTCCCAGGCCATACCGAAATGCTGCAGGCAGAGGCCGCCGCTTTCCTGGACAAACCGGTGAGCGAAGTCCCGGTGCGCATGATGCTGGCCAACGATGAACTCACGACGGTGCTGGTGAGCATCCACATGTCTCTCAGGCGTGCGATTGACGCCGTGAACTTCGAGAACGTGCTGCAAACCCTGCGCATTGCGCACCAGGCGCTCAGGATTGGTCTGGGACGATCGCCGCGCATCGCCGTGGCGGGCCTGAATCCGCATGCCGGCGAAGGCGGCATGTTTGGCACGGAGGAGCAATTGATCATTGCACCGGCCATTGCGGCTGCCTTGCGTGAAGGTCTTGATGTGCGCGGTCCCTTTGCCCCGGACACGGTGTTCATGCGGGCACGCAACACCCTCTCGAAGCCCGGCGAATTTGACGTGGTAGTGGCCATGTACCACGACCAGGGCCTGATTCCTGTTAAATACCTGGGGGTGGAGCAGGGCGTCAACGTCACGCTCGGGTTGCCGCTGGTTCGTACCAGTCCAGACCATGGCACGGCTTTTGATATTGCCGGCGCCGGCCGGGCTGACGCATCCAGCCTGCTGGCCGCGATCCGGATGGCGCGCCTGCTGGTTGCATAGTCAATATTAAAGAAATTTTTGCCGGTCGCAGAATCAGCAATGCGTTAATTTACGCGCAGGGATGGCGTGATTCAAGCTTGACGATTCAGGCTGTCGCGAATTTCACGCAACAGCACGATGTCTTCCGCCGGAGCCGCCGGAGCGGCAACTGGCCGGGGTTTTCTAAGACGGTTCATCTGCTTGATCATCATGAAGATGATGAAGGCCAGAATGATGAAATTCAGCGCCACCGTGATGAAGTTACCGTAAGCGAAGACGGCGCCTGCCTTCTTGGCTTCTACCAGCGGGAGTCCAGCGGCCTGCCCGGCCAGGGCGACATAGTAATTCGAGAAGTCAAGCCCGCCAAAGAGTTTGCTCACGACTGGCATGATCAGATCGCCGACGATGGAATCGACGATTTTGCCGAAAGCCCCGCCGATGATCACACCGACGGCCAGGTCCATCACATTGCCCTTGACGGCAAATTCCTTGAATTCCCGCATTATTTCCATGGTTTAACTCCGCTTCCCTGTGGTTGTTGTACCTGCACCGCACTGCTGCGGGCTGCAAATAATTATGCAGCCTCGGCATCAATTCACAAGCTGGTTCGAAGCCTGGTTCGCCACAAACCAGGCTTGCCCTTTCACCGCAAAAGGGCGGGCCAGGATGACCTCAAACCATAGCGAAGCCTCCAAATACCACCTCCTGCTCCGCTACAATCACGGGTTGATCCCTCACTAATCCTTTTTCAAGCCAGTTCTTGAAGGACTTTCATGACCCAAGCAAGCGTAATGGGCGCGCCACACGGCACGCATGTCGATAAAGATAAAAGAAACTGGATCGTCGCCACCTGTGCCGTAGGCGGAGCAGGCGTTGCCGCCGTAGCCGTGCCGTTTGTGAGTACTTTCCAGCCGTCCGAGCGCGCCAAAGCCACAGGTGCTGCGGTCGAGGTTGATATTTCTGCTCTGAAGCCGGGTGAAAAGATGACCGTTGAATGGCGTGGCAAGCCGGTCTGGATCCTCAAGCGCACACCCGAGCAGTTGGCGTCTCTGTCCCAAGTTGACAGCATGTTGGCAGACCCCAACTCCGAACGAAAACTGCCTGAATGGACGCCCGAATACGCGCGCAATGAAACCCGTTCCATCAAGGCCGATACCCTGGTGGTGGTGGGCATTTGCCCGCACCTTGGTTGCTCGCCTTCCGATAAGTTTCAAACCGGCGCTCAGCCATCGCTGCCTGATGACTGGCATGGCGGCTTCCTGTGTCCTTGTCATGGATCGACATTCGACCTGGCCGGCCGCGTGTATAAAAACAAGCCTTCGCCTGATAACCTCGAAGTGCCCCCCCACATGTACCTGTCGGATGCAAAGCTGCTGATTGGTGAAGACAAGAAGGCTTGAAGGCCCGCTACCTCTTATCAAAAGACCCTGCCGCCTGCGCTTGAAACCCTGCCGTTGAGCACTGTATCAATCCAAGGCCAAAGAAACTCACCGAACCAGGATCAGTTATGGCTGTATTCAAAGAAATTTCCCCCGATGCTCCGCTCGCCGACAAGGCGATGACGTGGGTTGACAACCGTTTTCCTGCAAGCAAGCTCTTCAAAGAGCATATGAGCGAGTATTACGCGCCCAAGAATTTCAATTTCTGGTATGTCTTTGGTGCGCTGGCCTTGCTGGTGCTGGTGATCCAGATCGTCACGGGGATTTTCCTGACGATGAACTACAAGCCCGAAGCGTCGCTGGCTTTTGGTTCGGTCGAATACATCATGCGCGACGTGCCCTGGGGCTGGCTTATCCGCTACATGCACTCCACCGGCGCTTCGGCCTTTTTCGTCGTGGTCTATCTTCACATGTTCCGTGGACTCATCTATGGCAGCTACCGCAAACCGCGTGAGCTGATCTGGGTGTTTGGCTGTGCCATTTTCCTGGCGTTGATGGCAGAAGCCTTCATGGGCTACTTGCTTCCATGGGGTCAGATGAGCTATTGGGGCGCCCAAGTCATCGTGAACCTGTTTGCCGCCATCCCGTTCATTGGTCCTGACCTGGCCCTGCTGATTCGTGGCGACTATGTGGTGGGCGATGCAACGCTGAACCGTTTCTTTGCTTTCCACGTAATTGCTGTGCCACTGGTGCTGCTGGGTCTGGTCGTGGCACACATCATTGCCTTGCATGAAGTCGGCTCCAACAATCCTGACGGCGTCGAGGTCAAGGGCCCGAACGCGCCTCGAGATGCCAACGGCCATCCGCTGGATGCCATCCCGTTCCACCCGTATTACACGGTGCACGACATTTTCGCTGTCAGCCTTTTTCTGATGATTTTCAGCGCCATCATTTTCTTTGCACCCGAGTTTGGCGGTTATTTCCTGGAGTACAACAACTTCATCCCTGCCGATCCGCTGAAGACGCCGCTGCACATTGCACCGGTCTGGTACTTCACGCCTTACTACTCGATGCTGCGTGCCATCACAAGCGAGATGATGTATGCATTGATTGCCTGCGTGCTTCTGGGTGCAGTCCTGGGTGTGCTGAAGGCGCAGATCGCTGGATTGTTCAAAGCCATCATCGTCGGCGCAGCTGTGGCGCTGGTCGGTTCCATGCTGTTGATCGATGCAAAATTTTGGGGCGTTGTGGTCATGGGCGGCGCCGTCATCATCCTGTTCTTCCTGCCATGGCTGGACAACAGTGAAGTCAAATCTATTCGCTACCGTCCGAGCTGGAACAAATACCTTTACGGTATTTTCGTTATCAACTTCTTCGTCCTGGGCTATCTGGGTGTGCAGCCACCTTCCGCCATTGGCGAGCGCGTTTCGCAGATCGGAACCCTTTTCTACTTCGGTTTCTTTCTGCTGATGCCTTGGTGGAGTCGCTTGGGCACTTTCAAGCGCGTTCCCGATCGCGTTACTTTTGCGGCCCACTGAGAGCTGGGAGTTATCACCATGAAAAAAATCATTTTTGCCCTGATCACTTCACTAGGTCTGCTGGCCGGTGCGCAAGCCTCTGAAGGCGGCATGGCATGGGATAAGGCGCCCAACAAGACGAACGACATGGCTGCCTTGCAAAATGGTGCCAAGCTTTTCGTCAACTACTGCTTGAACTGCCACTCTGCAGCCTTCATGCGCTTCAATCGCTTGAAAGACATTGGTCTGACCGACCAGCAGATCAAGGACAACTTGTTGTTCACGACTGAAAAAGTCGGTGAAACCATGAAATCGGCGATTGATCCCAAACAGGCCAAGGATTGGTTTGGCGGAACGCCACCCGACCTCACCGTCATCGCCCGTTCACGCGCCGGTGCGGGCGGCTCAGGTCCAGACTACCTGTATACCTACATGCGTACTTTCTACCGTGACGAAACCAAGGCAACGGGCTGGAACAATCTTGCTTTCCCCAATGTGGCAATGCCGCATGTGCTTTGGGAGTTGCAGGGCGTGCGCAAGCCGGTGTATGTCGAGAAGGAAGAACACGGCCACAAGGTTGCCGTTTTCAAGGGCTGGGAACAAGTCGTGCCGGGTTCGATGACCCCGTTGCAGTATGACCAGGCCATGGGCGATCTGGTCGGTTACCTTCAGTGGATGGCAGAGCCTGCCCAAAATACCCGTGTTCGCATCGGGGTGTGGGTGCTGCTGTTTCTGCTTTGCCTGACCTTCGTGGCCTGGCGCCTCAACGCGGCGTTCTGGAAAGACGTCAAATAGTTTTTGTGCCGATCAACGCGTCCAGGGCCTGCCCTGACGCACATTGGCACCTTCGGAGTGGGCGGTTCTAAGGTATGAATCTTAGCCTTCCACTCTTTTGCTTTTAGGAGTTCCGAATCATGATGGTCCTTTATTCAGGTACAACCTGCCCTTTTTCGCACCGCTGCCGTTTCGTATTGTTTGAAAAGGGCATGGATTTTGAAATTCGTGATGTTGACCTGTACAACAAGCCTGAAGACATCAATGTAATGAATCCCTACGGTCAGGTACCTATTCTGGTTGAGCGCGACCTGATCCTGTACGAGTCGAACATCATCAACGAATATATTGACGAGCGTTTCCCGCACCCGCAGCTCATGCCCGGCGACCCTGTCGACCGCGCACGGGTTCGGCTGTTTTTGCTAAATTTTGAAAAAGAACTGTTTGTTCATGTCAGTGCCCTTGAATCCCGTGCTTCCAAGGGAAACGAAAAAGCGCTCGAGAAATCTCGCGCCCATATTCGTGACCGTTTGACTCAACTGGCGCCCATTTTCCTGAAGAACAAGTTCATGCTCGGAGACAATTTCTCGATGCTCGACGTGGCGATTGCACCGCTGCTCTGGCGCCTGGACTACTACGGCATTGACCTGTCAAAAAATGCGGCACCCTTGCTTAAGTATGCCGAACGCATTTTTTCCCGTCCCGCCTACATCGAAGCATTGACGCCTTCCGAGAAAGTGATGCGCAAGTAAAGCCGCATCGAATTTAACGGAATCAGCAACTTGGCCGAATTCATGAATGCACCGAACGCCACGTCAACCCGTCCCTACTTGATTCGTGCCTTGTACGAATGGTGCACCGACAACGGTTTCACGCCTTACGTGGCGGTGTCGGTAGACAACACCGTGCAAGTGCCACGTGAATACGTAAAAAATAACGAGATTGTGCTGAACATTGGGTTTGATGCCACCAGTTCCTTGACCTTGGGAAACGAGTTCATTGAATTCAAAGCACGCTTTGGCGGCGCTGCACGCGAAATTCTGGTGCCAATCAGCCATGTGATCGCCATCTATGCCAGGGAAAATGGGCAGGGCATGGCTTTTCCACTCGAAACAACTTCTGCGGGAACCAGCGACCTTCTCGAGCCACCGCTTGGTGCGTCGGATCATCAAGCTTTGCAGGCTGTACCTTCTTCATCAGAAACGCCCGACAGCAAGATCATGCAACTGGTGGATAACGTACCTGGAGCGCATGCCAAGGGAAAAGGAAGGCACAAAAAAACAGATGCGCCTGAGCCTCCCCAACCGCCGCCGCGACCCCGTCCTTCACTCAAGCGCGTGAAGTAGAATGTGACTTGCGCCGCTTTAGCTCAGTTGGTAGAGCAACCGCCTTGTAAGCGGTAGGTCGTCAGTTCGATTCCGACAAGCGGCACCATTCAATGGTTCTTGTGTAAATTCACTGTTTACGCACATCACAGAAGCATTGCTTGCTATTTATCGAATAGCAACAGTGAAAATAAAAATCCCCTGTTCATATTTCGCTTCCTCCGAAGCCACCAGAGTTGTCAGAGGTTCTTGGCGATCAAAATCTTCAGTCGGATGGACTTGACCTTCCAGCCCTGACGCAACAGGCTCGACTGGATGAGCGGGATCAGTTGCCGGACTTTTGCCGAAGCTGCATTGCCATTCACCAGAAGACACCAGCTTTCGCCGTCAATTGGCCCTGCTTGGACGGCCGATCGCAGAGTCGCCGGAATCAGCGCTTCAATGGCTATCAGTCGATGGTTCGATTCGCGGACCAGGTCGGCAAGCCGCGCAAGGGTCGGCGAATTGCCAGCCGCCTGATGCAAGCTGACTGCGGATTGCAAACGTTTATGCATGGTCAGTTTTTGATGAGAGTCAGCATGGCGGTTTGATTATCGTGGATGCCCGTCCCGGGTTGTTCCGCAGCGTTCAATGACCAGCTTTGCTGTTGCGACAAGCCCGGGCGTTGCATCGGACGACTTGGCAATAACCATCCCGAAAGACTCAGGCACCCTTCAAGAAACGAAGCTGCATTTTTCCGCACGATTGTTTTCAAACGCAGGCCAGCACTCAAGCTTTGCGCAATTTCATACATGGCAACCCGAAAACCGCATTCGTTGAGCTCAAGTGAACGGCGGTTTTCCTGGCGGCGCTAAAATCTGCGGTTTGCGCACGGTTGAACTAACTGTTTGTGCCCACACCTAAGTTCCGTACTCAATAAGGGATTTTGGCCGCATTGCCAGCTCAGGGGAGCGGGCATTCGCGGCTTCGCATTTATGGCTTCCAATATCCTGACAAAAATTTTCGGCAGCCGCAACGATCGGCTGCTCAAGACCTACCGCAAAACCGTAGACCAAATCAATGCGCTGGAAACGCAGTACGAAAAGTTTGACGATGACCAGTTGCGCGCCAAGACGCACGAGTTCAAGGACCGGGCAACCGCTGGCGAAACTTTGGATGCCTTGCTTCCGGAAGTTTTTGCCGTCGTGCGCGAAGGCAGCAAACGCATCATGAAGATGCGTCATTTCGACGTTCAGATGCTGGGCGGCATGTCGCTGCACAACGGCAAGATTTCAGAAATGCGTACCGGCGAAGGCAAGACCCTGACCGCCACGCTGCCGGTCTACCTCAATGCCCTGACGGGCAAGGGCGTGCATGTGGTCACGGTCAATGACTACCTGGCCAGCCGCGACGCCCGCTGGATGGGCAAGCTCTACAACTTTCTCGGCATGAGCGTCGGCATCAACCTGCCCAACATGTCGCGCGAGGAAAAGCAGGCAGCCTACAACGCCGACATTACCTACGGCACCAACAACGAGTTCGGCTTTGATTACCTGCGCGACAACATGGTGTATGAAGTCGGCGACCGGGTCCAGCGCGGGCTGAACTTTGCCATCGTCGATGAGGTGGACTCGATCCTGATCGACGAGGCGCGCACCCCGCTCATCATCAGCGGCCAGGCCGAAGACCACACCGAGATGTACCTGGCCATCAACCAGGTCGTTCCCTTGCTGACACGCCAGGAAGGCGAGGCTGATCCGCGAACGGGCGAGGGCGTGACCCAACCCGGCGACTACACGATCGATGAAAAGACGCACCAGGTGTTCCTGACCGAGCAAGGCCACGAAAACGCCGAACGCATCCTGTTCGAGATGGGCCTGATTCCCGAAGGCGCCACACTCTACGACCCGGCAAACATTTCGCTGATGCATCACCTGTATGCCGCCCTTCGCGGCAACCTGCTGTACCACCGCGACCAGCATTACGTTGTGCAGGAAGGCGAAGTCGTGATCGTGGACGAGTTCACCGGCCGCCTGATGTCGGGCCGCCGCTGGAGCGATGGCCTGCACCAGGCGGTTGAAGCCAAGGAAGGGGTTCAGATCCAGGCCGAGAACCAGACGCTGGCTTCGATCACCTTCCAGAACTATTTCCGCCTGTACGAGACGCTGGCCGGCATGACCGGAACGGCCGACACGGAAGCCTACGAATTCCAGGAAATTTACGGTCTCGAAACCACGGTCATTCCGCCCAACCGCGTGAGCAAACGCGAAGACCAGCTGGACCGCGTGTACAAAACGACGCGCGAAAAATACGAAGCTGCGATCCAGGACATTCGCGAATGCTATGAACGCGGCCAGCCGGTGCTGGTGGGGACGAGTTCCATCGAAAATTCCGAAATCATTGACCAGTTGCTCGTCAAGGAAAATTTGCCGCACCAGGTGCTCAATGCGAAGCAGCACGCCAGAGAGGCTGACATCGTGGCGCAGGCCGGGCGTCCGAAGATGATCACCATTGCCACCAACATGGCGGGCCGTGGCACCGACATCGTGCTGGGGGGCAACCTTGAAAAAATGATGGAAGCGGTGGAAGCCGACGAGTCGCTGGACGCTGCCGCGAAAGAAGCCGAAACTGCCCGCTTGCGGGTTCAGTGGAAACAGGAGCACGAACAGGTCACTGCGCTGGGCGGCTTGCGCATCATTGCGACCGAGCGGCATGAGTCGCGCCGCATCGACAACCAGCTGCGTGGTCGTTCAGGCCGTCAGGGTGACCCGGGTTCCTCGCGCTTTTACCTGGGCCTGGATGATCCGCTGATGCGCATTTTTGCCGGTGACCGCGTCAAGTCCATCATGGAGCGGCTGAAAATGCCCGATGGCGAAGCCATTGAAGCGGGCATCGTCACGCGCAGCATCGAGTCGGCGCAGCGCAAGGTCGAGGCCCGCAACTTTGACATCCGCAAGCAGTTGCTTGAATACGACGACGTGTCCAACGACCAGCGCAAGGTGATCTACCAGCAACGCAACGACATCATGGATGCCAGCGATCTGCAGCCGCAAATCGCATCGCTGCGCGAAGGCTGTTTCACCGACCTGGCGCGGCAGTACGTGCCGGTGGAAAGTGTGGAAGAGCAGTGGGATGTGGCGGGGCTTGAAAAAACGCTGCGCGAAGACTGGCATATCGAACTGGACCTGCGCCAGGAAATCGAAGCTGCCACGGCCATCACTGACGAGGAAGTGCTGGAGAAGGTCAGCGCCGCCGCTGAGGCCGCCTTTGCCGAGAAACTCGAAAAGATCGGCAAGGAAAACTTCACGCAGTTCGAACGCGTGGTGCTGCTGCAAAGCATCGACAGCCACTGGCGCGAGCACCTGAGCGCGCTGGACTATTTGCGCCAGGGCATTCACCTGCGCGGCTATGCCCAGAAGCAGCCCAAGCAGGAATACAAGCGCGAAGCCTTTGAATTGTTTGGGCAATTGCTGGACAGCGTGAAGAACGAGGTCACCAAGACCTTGATGACGGTCCAGGTCCAGTCGAACGAGCAACTGGAGCAGGCGGCCGAAGCGCTCGAAAGCCGGGCGGAAAACATCAGCAATGTGACCTATACCGCGCCGACTGAAACGGGCGAAACGGAAACGACGGTTGATGAGGCGACGCGGCGGCGACACGCCATACCCGCCTCAGCCATGCCGCGCGTGGGCCGCAACGATCCGTGCCCGTGCGGCTCCGGCAAAAAATACAAGCTCTGCCACGGCAAACTGACCTGATCCCCTGGGCGTCCCGACCATTTCACGGGCGCCTGCGGCGTCCCCACCCTGTCTTACCGGAGTCAATTCCATGCCTGTCAACCTGATGGCCACGTCTGCCGCCGACCTTCATGCCGTGCCTGGTGTGCGTTGGGGCATTGCCGAAGCCGGTATCCGCAAGGCCCATCGCAAGGACCTGGCCGTGCTGCTGCTTGATGAGGGCGCTTCGGTCGGCGCGGTCTTTACCCAGAACCGGTTTTGCGCCGCGCCGGTGCAAATCTGCCGCGAGCACCTGGCCGCCCATGCTGGTCGGAGCCACGGCATCCGGGCCATGCTGATCAACACCGGCAACGCCAACGCCGGCACCGGCCAGGACGGTCTGGTTCGCGCGCAGTCCACCTGCATCGAACTGGCCCGTGCGCTGAACCTGTCGCCCGAGCAGATCCTGCCGTTTTCAACCGGCGTCATCATGGAGCCCCTGCCGCATGACCGGATTGCCGCCGGGATTCCCGCCGCGCTGGCCGATGCCAGGGCCGACAACTGGGCCAACGCCGCCGAAGCCATCATGACCACTGACACGGTGCCCAAGGCGTTTTCAACCCGTGTCAACCTGGGCGGCGCCACGGTCACCATCACCGGCATCAGCAAGGGCGCGGGCATGATCCGCCCGAACATGGCGACCATGCTGGGCTTCCTGGCCACCGATGCCTGCGTGTCGCAGGCCTTGATGGCGCAACTGGCCAGGGAACTGGCGGACGCCTCCTTCAACCGCATCACGATTGACGGCGATACCTCGACCAACGATTCCTTCGTGGTGATTGCCAGCAACCAGGCTACGCACGAGCCGGTCACGTCGCTCGACAGCGCGGACGGCCAGGTCTTGCGCGCGGCCATGATGGGCATTGCGCAGCAACTGGCGCAAGCCATCGTGCGCGACGGCGAAGGCGCGACCAAGTTCATCACCATCCGCGTCGAGGGTGGAAAAACCGGCGAGGAATGCCGGCAGGTCGGCTATGCCATCGCCCATTCGCCGCTGGTCAAGACGGCATTTTTTGCCAGCGACCCCAACCTGGGCCGGATTCTGGCCGCCGTGGGTTATGCCGGCATCGCCGACCTGGACCCGACGCAGATCGACCTCTACCTGGACGACGTGCTGGTGGCCAAAAATGGCGGCCGGCATGTGGACTACCTCGAAGCCGATGGCCAGCGCGTGATGAAGCAAGCCGAGATCACTGTGCGCGTCGTGCTGGGCCGGGGTGAGGCTGCCGACACCGTCTGGACCTGCGACCTGTCCTACGACTACGTCAAGATCAACGCGGATTACCGCAGCTAAACCAACTGGTGATTGCGCATGAACGAACAGTTTGAACGCCTGATGGTGCGGATCGAGTCGCTGATGGCGCGCATCGAGTCCGTCCTGCCGCGAGCCCTGGGCGCGCCGGACTGGAGCGCCTCCGTGGCCTACCGCTACCGCAAGCGCAGTTCCGGCCATGCTTCTCTGGAGCCGGTCCGGCACCTGGGCACGCTGCAACTGGCCGACCTGAAGGAGATCGAGGACCAGAAAGAAAAAATCCGGCGCAACACCGAGCAGTTCGTCAGCGGCCAGCCAGCCAACAACGTGTTGCTGACCGGCTCGCGCGGCACCGGAAAATCGTCCCTGATCAAGGCCTGCCTGAACGCGTACTCGGCCCGTGGCCTGCGCCTGATTGAAGTGGACAAGGCCGACCTGACCGACCTGCCCGACATCGTCGATGTGGTGTCCGGCCTGCCGGAAAAATTCATCGTCTTTTGCGATGACCTCAGCTTTGAAGAAGGCGAACCCGGCTACAAGGCCCTCAAGTCCATTCTGGACGGCTCGATTGCCGCCGCCACGCCAAATGTGTTGGTCTATGCCACCAGCAACCGCCGCCACCTGCTGCCCGAGTACATGATGGAGAACCTGACCTACACGCACACCGAGGATGGCGAAGTCCATCCCGGCGAGGTCGTGGAGGAAAAGATTTCCCTGTCCGAGCGCTTTGGCCTGTGGGTCAGTTTCTATCCTTTCAGCCAGGACGAATACCTGACCATCGTCGCCCAGTGGCTGTCGTCGTTTGGCGTGGGCGCTGACGCCATCGCCGCGGCCCGCCCGGCCTCGCTGGTCTGGGCTCTGGAGCGCGGCTCGCGCAGCGGGCGCGTGGCCTACCAGTTTGCGCGCGACTATGCCGGCCAGCATGCGGCCACGTTGCAATGACCGAAGCGGTGCTGATGGCGGACGTGAATGTGCCCCGCGAAGGTGGTCACGAACGCAAGGTGGTCGAGGTGGCGGTGGGCGTGTTGATTCAGCCCGGTGGCCAGTTTTTGCTCACCTCGCGCCCGCCTGGCAAGGTCTATGAGGGCTATTGGGAGTTTCCGGGCGGCAAGCTGGAGGCCGGCGAGAGCGTTGAACAGGCGCTGCGACGCGAACTCCAAGAAGAAATCGGCCTGACCATCGGCGCTGTCCAGCCCTGGAAAGTCGAGATGGTCGATTACCCGCATGCGCTCGTTCGCCTGAACTTCTGCAAGGTCTTCGACTGGCAGGGTGAGTTGCAGATGCACGAAGGCCAGATGTTTTCATGGCAGTGCCTGCCGGTGCAGGTCGCGCCCGTGCTCCCGGGAACGGTTCCGGTTCTGGCGTGGTTTGCGCAGGAGCGCGACGCCCAAGCGGCTCCGTTGTGACCTGAAAATGACTTTTTGTTATTGAATATGCCTCTGGCGCACGCCTGGTATGCGCTGGTAGCTATAAATTCAGTAGCGAAGAAGGCGCCTCACCGTGGGCCGCTAAACTCAATGCCAGGCGCGCCCATGCCGCCAGTCTCTGCTGATTGCCTTTCATGACCCTTTACCAAAGCCTTTTTGTGATCGGCCTGCTGATCGCGGCCAGCGCCTTCTTTTCCGTGGCGGAAATTTCCCTGGCGGCTTCGCGCCGCCTGCGCTTGCGCCAGATGGCTGACGATGGCAATGCACACGCCGAACGCGTGCTGCGCATTCAGGAGCAGCCGGGCGACTATTTCACCGTCGTGCAGATCGGCCAGAACGCCGTCGCTATTCTGGGCGGCATCGTGGGCGAGGGCACGTTGAGCCCGCATTTCAATGCATTTTTCGAACTCTGGCTGCCTGCGCCCACCGCGCAGACGGTCGGTTTTCTCGGTTCCTTCCTCATCGTCACGTCGCTTTTCATCCTGTTCGCAGACCTTTTTCCGAAGCGCCTGGGCATGGCCACGCCCGAGCTTCTGGCCCTCCGCGTGTCGCAGCCCATGACGGTCTGCATGATGCTGATGCGCCCGCTGGTGTGGTTTTACAGCCGCCTGGCCGACGCTCTGTTTCGCCTGTTCGGCCTGTCCTCGCTGCGCGACGACCGCATCACCTCGGACGATGTCCTGGCGATGATGGAAGCCGGTGCGGTGGCCGGTGTGCTGGCGGCACGCGAGCAGCAGGTGATCACGAATGTGTTTGAACTCGACACCCGCACGGTGGGCAGCGCCATGTCGCCGCGTGACCGGATTGCCTTCTTTTTGCGCGATGACCTGGACTCGGTGGTCCGGCTGCGCATTGCGGCCGAACCGTTTTCGACCTACCCGGTGTGCGAGGGCGACATCGACCATGTGGTCGGCTACGTCGATGCCAAGGACCTGTTTCAGCGCGTGCTCAACAGCCAGCCGATTTCACTGGCCGACGACAGCCTGGTGCGCAAGGTGCTGGTGGTTCCCGACCGGCTGACGTTGTCCGAAGTGCTGGAACAGTTCCGGCAGGTCCATGAGGACTTTGCCGTCATCGTCAACGAATACAGCATGGTGGTCGGCGTGGTGACGCTCAATGACGTGATGAGCACCGTGATGGGCGACCTGGTGTCGCCCTTCGATGAAGAACTGATCGTGCGGCGCGACGAGAACTCCTGGCTGATTGATGGTGTCACGCCCATCGAGGACGTGCTGCGCGCGCTGGGGCTCGATCATTTGCCCCACGATGAGGAATACGAAACCCTGGCCGGCTTCCTGATGGTGATGCTGCGCCGCGTGCCCCGGCGCACCGACAGCGTGAGCTGGGGCGGTTTCAAGTTCGAGGTGCTCGACGTTGACAGCTACCGCATCGACCAGGTCATGGTGTCGCGGCTGGCCGATGGTGCGGCCGGCACGGCCGTGGCCGCTGCGCAGGCTGGTCCGGCTTCGTTCTGACGCGCTTGCAGGCTGTCTGCTTCAGCCGACGGCGCGGTCCCCGGGCAGCCAGCTGCGCTGCGCGGCAAACACCGCTTCGGGGTAGGGCGCCCGGCCCCGGCTGCCGTTGTAGCGGCCCAGGCCCAGAAAAGGATCGCCGCGCTCCCGGTCCAGGTAATGGCGAAGTATCACGCAGCCAAAGCGCAGGTTGGTCTGCATGTGGAACAGCTTGCCCGGGTCGCCATCGCCAATCACGCGTGTCCAGAAGGGCATGACCTGCATGTAGCCGCGCGCGCCGACGCTGCTGACGGCGAACTTGCGAAAGTTGCTTTCGACCTGGATCAGGCCCATGACCAGCGTCACATCCAGCCCGGCACGCCTGCTTTCGTACCAGGCCGTCTGCAAAAATTCCTGGCGCATCTGCAATTCGGGTATTTTGCGTTTCAGGCGCTCGCTCATGGCGCCCATCCAGCGCAGATACGCCAGCTTGGCTTCGGTGCTGCCGAACTCGGGAATTGGTGGCGCCTGGTTGGCAATGGCAGAGCCCAATGCCGTTCGCACCGAGTCCATCAGCGGTTCCTCCAGCTGCCCTCCGGCACTCGCATTCTTTAAAAATAATAGCGACAAACCACCGCTGGATATGCGGGAGAGCCATTTTCTTCTTGAAAAAGTCACTGAAATTTCTGTGAGAGACGGGGTCACGGCCATGCGCGGATCAAGACGGTCTGTCAGCGTTTCACAACGCCAGTTTGTCTTTGAGAAAGTCGAACACGTTTGCTGCATCGACCTGGCTGGTGGCCGTGTCGCGGCGGTGCTGGTATTCGATGTGGCCCTCCTTCAGGCCCCGGTCGCCAATGGTGATGCGGTGCGGCACCCCAATCAGCTCCCAGTCGGCGAACATGGCGCCCGGCCGCTCATTGCGGTCGTCCAGCATCACATCGACGCCTGCGGCCAGCAACTCGGCATGCAGTTTTTCAGCCGCAGCCTTGACGTCAGGAAAACGGTCTGGGCTGATCGGGCAGATCACCAGCGTGAAGGGCGCAATCGCATCCGGCCAGATGATGCCGCGCTCGTCATGGTTCTGCTCGATCGCCGCCGCCGGCAGGCGGGTGATGCCGATGCCGTAGCAGCCCATTTCCAGGAATTGCGGCTTGCCGTTCTCGCCCAGGAAGGTGGCGTTCATGGCCTGGCTGTACTTGGTGCCGAGGTAAAACACATGGCCAACCTCGATGCCACGCTCGATGGCCAGCACGCCCTGGCCGTCGGGCGACAGGTCGCCGGCAACCACGTTGCGCAGGTCGGCAATCAGGTCGGGCTCGGGCAGGTCGCGGCTCCAGTTGACGCCAGTGATGTGAAAATCGGCTTCGTTCGCGCCGCAAACCCAGTCGGCCAGCACGGCGACCTCGCGGTCCACCACCAGCTTGAGCGGCTTTTTCAGGCCCAGTGGCCCAAGGTAGCCCGGCTCGCAGCCAAAGTGGTCGACGATCTCTGCCAGCGTGGCAAAGCGAAACCCCTGCAGGCCGGCAACCTTGCCAACCTTGATTTCGTTCATGTGGTGGTCGCCACGCAGCAGCAGCAGCCAGACCTGTGTTTTGACGACTTCGCCGGCTTCACTGGTCTGGTCCGTGGCGAGCACCAGCGATTTGACGGTGGTTTCCAGCGGGATGCCGAGCAGCTCGGCCACATCGGCACACGTGGCCTTGCCCGGCGTCGGCGTTTTGGTCAGCGGCTGCGAGGCCTGCTGGCGCGGGCCGGCCGGTGCCAGCGCCTCGGCCTTTTCCAGGTTGGCCGCGTAGTCGCTGGTCGGGCAATAGACGATGGCGTCCTCGCCGGTGGCGGCGATCACCTGGAACTCTTCGCTCAAATCGCCGCCGATGGCGCCGCTGTCGGCCGCCACGGCGCGGTAGGTCAGGCCGAAACGGTCAAAGATCCGGCGGTACGCCTGCGCCATGTTCTGGTAGCTGACCTTGGCGGCGGTGGGGTCGCGGTCGAAGCTGTAAGCGTCCTTCATGATGAATTCGCGGCCGCGCATCAGGCCAAAACGCGGACGGCGCTCGTCGCGGAACTTGGTCTGGATCTGGTAGAGGTTTTTC
This sequence comes from Polaromonas sp. CG_9.11, assembly GCF_015752225.1. Lineage (NCBI taxonomy): Bacteria > Pseudomonadati > Pseudomonadota > Betaproteobacteria > Burkholderiales > Comamonadaceae > Polaromonas > Polaromonas sp. CG_9.11. Next base: position 65,966 of record NZ_JADOVE010000008.1, on the reverse strand, counting down.
GGCAGCTGCTTGTAGCTGCGAATGTCCTGGCGCATCACGTCGGTGACGACTTCCTCGCTGGTCGGCTGCACCACGAAGTCGCGGCCATGGCGGTCCTTGATGCGCAGCAGTTCAGGCCCCATGCTTTCGAAGCGGCTGGTTTCCTGCCAGAGTTCGGCAGGCTGCACCACCGGCATGCTCATTTCAATGGCGCCGGCCCGGTTCATTTCCTCGCGGACAATCGCTTCGACCTTGCGGATCACGCGCAGGCCCATGGGCATGTAGTTGTATATGCCGGCGCCCAGTTTCTTGATCAGGCCGGCGCGCATCATGAGCTGATGGCTGACGATTTCAGCGTCGGCAGGGGCTTCCTTGAGAGTGGAAATGAAGAACTGGGAGGCTTTCATGGGCTATTTTTCTGGGTTTGGAGACTGTCGTCCGGCCGTGCGCTTGGCGGGTGCGCCTTCGCTGTGCATAATGGACTCAGTTTAAAAATTTTGAGGTTTGATTATGCTTGACAGGGACGGATTTCGGCCCAATGTCGGCATCATCTTGCTCAACCAGAGAAGCCAGGTATTTTGGGGCAAACGCATCCGTACCCACTCATGGCAATTCCCGCAAGGCGGCATTGATCGGGGCGAAAACCCCGAGCAAGCCATGTTTCGCGAATTGCATGAAGAGGTAGGATTGCACCCACAGCATGTTCAGGTGCTGGCCCGTACCCGAGACTGGTTGCGCTATGAGGTGCCTGACCGATTCATCCGGCGCGATGCGCGCGGACACTACAAAGGCCAGAAACAAATCTGGTTTCTGCTTCAATTGGTCGGTCACGACTGGGATCTGAACCTGCGCGCCACCAACCATCCTGAGTTTGATGCGTGGCGCTGGAATGACTATTGGGTGCCGCTCGATGTCGTGGTCGAGTTCAAGCGCGGCGTGTACGAAATGGCGCTGACCGAGTTGTCCCGGTTTGTGCCACGCTGCGAATTCCGTTTCGATGCGCGTCCTGAGCAGCGCAACCGGTACTTGCGCGGCGGGCTGCACCAGCGCGACCTGCTGGCCGGCCAGTCGACGGAATCGGCGTCGTTCCTTGCAGGGAGCGGAATTCCTTCATGCGCCAGCCGGCCTGGAGTTCCTTTCGAGTTGCCGCCCGGCGCCACTTTCGAGCCTGACCCGCAAACCAGTTATGGCTTGGATGCATCCACGAAAAAAGTATGAAATTGAAATCATTGTCGCTCTACGCCGGAGTGCTTTTGCTGGGCTTGGGCACGCCGGTCTGGTCGCAATTCGCTGTCGATGAACCCGAATGGAAGGAGTCGAGCGTGCCGCCGCCGCCCGCTTTTGAGTTAGGCAAACTGGTCATCCTGGACGTGTCCCCCAATTCATCGCTGGTGTATGGTGTCGATCCTGCATCCATCAGCATCACCCAGAGCGACGGCGTGGTGCGTTATGTGATGGTGGCGACCAGCGCCAGCGGGGCGCGCAACGTGATGTATGAAGGCATACGTTGCGCTACCGGTGAATTCAAGACATATGCTCGTTATTCGGCCGACGGGAAGTGGACGTCGGTCGGCAGCCCGGAATGGCGCTCGATGTTTGGCAATATGCCCTCGAAACACCCCTTGCGTCTGGCGAAGTCTGGCGCTTGTGACAACGCAGCGCCGGCAACGTCGGTCAAGGAGATGCTCAGCCGGCTGAAAAACCCGAATTACAGGGTGATGCCGTAGGCCAGGGCCGCCAGCCTTTGCTGGCGGTGAATGCGCCAGGCTCAGCGGCTAAGGATCAGGTTGGTGCGGTGGACCATTTCGGGTTCGCCGGTGTAGCCGAGCAACCGTTCGAATTCCGACGAAACCTTGCGGCAAATCAGCCGGGCTTCCGAACTGGAGTAGTTGGCAAGGCCGCGCGCAATTTCAGTTCCATCCGGGTCCCTGACGGCAATCACGTCACCGCGTGAAAAATCGCCCTGAACCCCGGTCATGCCGATGGGCAGCAGGCTTTTGCCACCGTCCCGTACCATGCGCGCCGCGCCCGGGTCCACCGTGACCGAACCGCGCAATTGCAGATGATCCGCCATCCATTGCTTGCGCGCCTGCATCTTCTGGGTCTGGGCCACCAGCAGCGTGCCAATCGCCTCGCCCTGGGTCAGCCGGATCAGCGCTTGGGGTTCACGGCCCCAGGCAATCACCGTCGAGGCCCCCGAACCCGCCGCACGTTTGGCCGCCAGAATCTTGGTGATCATGCCGCCGCGGCCAATGCTGGAGCCGGCGCCGCCCGCCATGGCTTCAAGCGCCACATCGCCGGCCTTGGCTTCATGAATGAATTGCGCTGCCGGGTTTTTACGCGGATCAGCGGTGTACAGGCCCTTCTGGTCGGTCAGGATGATCAACGCATCGGCTTCTACCAGGTTGGCCACCAGCGCACCGAGCGTGTCGTTGTCGCCGAACTTGATCTCGTCATTGACGACGGTATCGTTCTCGTTGATCACTGGCACCACGCCAAGCTGCAGCAGCGTCAGCAGGGTAGAGCGGGCATTCAGGTAACGCTCCCGGTCGGCCAGGTCGGCATGCGTCAGCAGCACCTGCGCGCTGCCGATGCCGTTTTCGCGGAGCTTGGTTTCATACATCTGCACTAGGCCCATCTGGCCCACGGCAGCCGCCGCCTGCAGTTCATGGATGGCCTTGGGGCGTGTGCGCCAGCCCAGGCGCTTCATGCCTTCGGCAATCGCGCCGCTGCTCACCATGATGACTTCGCGCCCGTCCTTGACCAGGGCAGCCAACTGTTCGGACCACTGACCGATGGCCTCGGCATCCAGGCCGCGGCCTTCGTTGGTCACCAGACTGGAGCCGACCTTGACCACAATGCGCCGGGCGTTACGCAGAACAGGAGAGCCTGAGGGAGCGTGCATTTTTCAGTGTTTTAAGGCTCTGGCGCAAGGTGGGCGTGCACATTCAGCTATTGTTTACAGAGCAACCAAGAGTCTTCGGTTATCGGAAAATGGGCAGCAATCAGTCGGAGGACGCCGGGCTTCTGGGCTCGGGCGGCAGTTCGATGAAGCGTGGATCAATTTCCTCCTCGGGCTGCTCGCTTTTCTGGACTTTCTTGACGTGCTGGTAGATCGTCTTGACGAGCTGCTCGCAGCCTTCACGGGTCAGCGCAGAAATTTCAAACACCGGGCCTTTGAACTTGAAACGTTTGACGAAATCCTTGACGACTTCGGCACGCTTGTCGCCATCGATCATGTCGAGCTTGTTGAGGACCAGCCAGCGCGGCTTTTTGTGCAGCGCCTGGTCGTACTTTTTGAGCTCGCCAACGATGGCCTTGGCCTGTGCCACCGGATCGACGTTTTCGTCAAACGGCGCCAGATCGACAATATGCAGCAGCAGGCGGGTGCGTTGCAGATGCCGTAAAAACAGGTGCCCCAGGCCCGCGCCTTCCGACGCGCCTTCAATCAGGCCCGGCAGGTCAGCCACGACAAAGCTCTGTTCAGGTCCGACCCGGACCACGCCCAGGTTGGGGTGGAGCGTCGTGAACGGGTAATCGGCAATGCGCGGCCTGGCATTGGAAACAGCCGTGATGAACGTCGATTTTCCAGCATTGGGCATGCCCAGTAGGCCCACATCGGCCAGCACCTTGAGTTCGAGCTTCAGGCTCTTGCGGTCGCCGGGCCAGCCGGGCGTCTTGCTGCGTGGCGCGCGGTTCGTCGAGCTTTTGAAGCGCAGGTTGCCAAAACCGCCATCGCCGCCCTTGGAAATCAGGATCTGCTCGCCCGGCACCAGCAGCTCGAAAAGAACCTCGCCGGTTTCGGCATCGGTCAGGATGGTGCCGACCGGCATTTTTAAAATGATGTCGTCGCCTTTGGCGCCGAACATGTCAGAACCCATGCCATGGCCGCCGTTGCGCGCTTCATGTCGACGTGAAAACCGGAAGTCGACCAGCGTGTTCAGGTTGATGTCCGCCACCGCGTACACATGGCCGCCGCGCCCGCCATCACCCCCGTTTGGACCGCCGAACTCTTTGTATTTTTCGTGGCTGAACGAGACGCAGCCGCTCCCGCCATCGCCGGCGGCAATGTCAATATAAGCTTCGTCAACAAATTTCATGATGGAGTGGTGTGCAGGTAGGAGAGATTATCCGGGGACAGTTGACAAACAAAAAAGCCCCGACTGGTCGGGGCTTCGATGCCATCGAAGTGATCGGCTTACGCCGAGGTCACATTGACAGTGCGCTTGTTCATCGAACCCTTGACGCAAAAGGAGACTTGGCCGTCCACCAGTGCATACAGTGTGTGGTCCTTGCCGATGCCGACATTGACGCCTGGGTGGAACTGGGTGCCACGCTGGCGCACGATGATGCTTCCTGCGTTGATCACTTCGCCGCCAAATTTCTTGACGCCAAGCATCTTGGGCTGTGAATCACGCCCGTTTCGCGTAGAGCCGCCGCCTTTTTTCTGTGCCATTTTTCTTTACCTCTTGGGACTTCCTGGTACTGAACTGATTAGCCGACGATCGCGCCGATTTGCAGTTCAGTGAAGTTCTGCCGGTGACCCTGGCGTTTCTGATAGTGCTTGCGACGGCGCATCTTGAAGATGCGAACCTTGTCGTGCCTGCCGTGAGACAGCACCGTGACAGTAACAGTTGCGCCGGAAACCAAGGGCGTACCAACCTTGATTGAACTGCCTTCGCCGACAGCCAATACCTGGTCAATAACGATCTCTTGGCCTACGTCCGCAGCAATCTGTTCTACTTTAATTTTTTCTCCAGCAGCAACTTTGTATTGTTTGCCGCCGGTTTTTATGACCGCGTACATGTAAACCCTCGTAAATTGAGTTCTGCGGACGGATTTCCACAGAGCCCAACATTCTAGCATTGAGCTTAAAAAATGTACAGCCACATGTGCCTGGCTTCGGTTTGACGGCATATAAGGCAAGTCTGGCTTTCTATAATCTGCCCAAACTTAACGTCTGGATTTCCCCTTGTCTGCCAATTCTTCCAGTACCGCTGCTGCCCTTGCCCTGATCGCCGACGACATGCGGTCCATGGATGCCATCATTGCCCGCCGACTTGAATCCGACGTGCCCCTGGTAGCCCAAGTCTCGCAATACATCATTGCCGCCGGTGGCAAGCGCCTGAGGCCCGCCTTGGTGCTGCTGATGTCGGGCGCCTTGGGCTTTCGTGGACCTCAGCGTCTGAACCTGGCCGCCGTCGTGGAATTCATTCACACCGCCACTTTGTTGCATGACGATGTCGTTGATGAATCCACGCTGCGCCGGGGCCGTTCAACCGCCAACGAGGTGTTTGGTAACCCGGCAAGCGTGCTGGTGGGCGATTTCCTATATTCGCGGGCCTTCCAGATGATGGTGGAAGTCGGCGAGATGCGTATCATGCAGACACTGGCAGAGGCCACCAATGTGATTGCCGAGGGCGAGGTGCTGCAACTCATGAACATGCATGATGCCGGCCTGAGCGAAGAAGGCTATCTGCGCGTCATCCGCTCCAAGACCGCCAAGCTGTTTGAAGCCAGCGCCCGGCTGGCCGCCTTGCTGGCGGGGTCTTCAGCCGCTGTTGAGCAGCATTGCGCCGCTTACGGGCAGGCGCTGGGCACGGCTTTCCAGGTGATCGACGATGTGCTCGACTATGACGGTGACGTGCTGGAAATGGGCAAGAACCTGGGTGATGATTTGCGCGAAGGCAAAGTCACGCTGCCGTTGATCATCGCCATGCAGCGAGGCACCGAAGCCGAGCGCTTGACCATCCGGCAGGCGATTGAGACCGGCGGCACTGGGCAGATGACACAAATCGTCGCCATTGTTCAGCATACCGGCGCCCTGCAGGCCACCCGGGATGCTGCAGCCGGAGAAGCGCTGCGTGCGCTGAATGCCTTGCAAACCCTGCCCCAAAACCCTTACAGTCATGCCTTGGCGCAACTTGCTTCGCAATTGCTGGTGAGGCGCTCTTGAGGATCGACGCCAGCCGGGGTGTAGCTTAGTCTGGTAAAGCGCTACGTTCGGGATGTAGAGACCGGAAGTTCGAATCTTCTCACCCCGACCAGATTTCTGCAATGAAATCAAGGGTCCGGCTTGAAGCGGCATAGAGGGCGCTGGAGAAAATCAGCGAAAAGGGGTGCAATGCGCCAAATCTGTGCCAAATTTTGGGTACGCCGGGATCTGGATTCCTGCACCTGGAAGTCGTGCCTGTTCCTGCCTTTGGGAGCAGTGAAGTCTGCCAGCAAAAATCCAGAAACCAGTCAATTTTTTGGTGTCTCGTGAAACCGCATGAGGCAACAAAAAACCTGCTATGTCAGTAAACATGTGGGTTTTGAGACGTTGTGATGCTATCGGCTGGTGCCACCAACAGGAATCGAACCTGTATCTAGCGCTTAGGAGGCACTCGTTCTATCCGTTGAACTATGGCGGCACGTCTTGGCAAGTTGCAAAGAACCGGCAATTGTATGCGCTGATCAGACCCGGTTGAAATGCCGGCGGTTATCGCATCAGTCGTAGGGAATGGTAAAAATCAGGTCCACCGCGCTTTGCTGGCCAGCTTGGGCGCGGATCGTGAAGCGCTGCGACAGATCGTAAAAAACAAACAGTGTTCCGAGTGCGCCAGAAATGCTGCGTTCGTACGCCGCGTAAAAATTGCGTGAAAATCGTTTGCCCAGTGTGACGGCGCCACCGGAGGCCGTGCCGTCCGCGTTGCTCGATGCGCCCCGAAACGACAACTCGTCCAGACCCAGCGATGCGGCCAGACCACCGGACATGCCGCCACTTTTGCTGCCCAACAGCGCCAGCGCGGCCTGCTGCAGCAGGGCTGCTTCAGCACCGCCCGAAGCCGAGGCCCTTCCCACGACCAGCCATGACAGCTTTTCCGCGTCCGGCAATTCGGGTTGCGCATACAACCTAACGCTGGGCAGAAGAGCCGTGCCGGTGATTTGCACGCCAACACGCTGTGTCAGGTTGGGGCGAACGGCCAGGATGTCGAGCGTCGGGTTGTCAATCGCCCCGGTGAAGCGGATCAGGCCCTGTTCGACATCCAGCCGCTGGCCATAGGCGCGGTATTGCCCGCCAGCGGTCCTGACGGTGCCCAGCAGGCGCGGACCGGTCAGCGAGTTGCCGCTGAGCGTCAGCGTGCCTCGAATCCGCGTGTCAATGCCCTTGCCCTGAATCTGGAAATCGCGTCCCAGGTCGATCTCTACGGCCAGCTTGAGTGGCCGTGGCGCCTTGTCGATGGTCTGGGTGCTGGTCTTCTCGGGGGCCTTCCGGCCTGCCGCCGCACCGCTGGTGGTACGCACCACCACGTCATCGCCCAATTGTGGCGTGCCTTCTTCGGGCAGCAGGATGCGCGCCTGGTCGATGAGCAGCTTGCCCGTGAGTTCAGCCTCGTCCCCCTTGAGTCTGGCCTGGACATCACCCGACACCGTCACTTGACGGTCGGTGCGGATGCTGGCGCGCAGCCGCTGCAACTTGGCATCAAGCTGCACCTGCGGCTTCCCGTCGATCCAGCCTGCTTCGCCCTGGGCAGTCAGGCTGCCGCCAGTGCCTTTTTCGCCTGCGCCCTGAAGGGTGAATTCGTCGATGCGCATGCGGGTGCCGTCGAGCCGGGCGCGCAGGCGGCCATTGCCGAATTCGATGCCATCGACGACCGAACGCAATGCCAGGTCATTGGCCTGCAAATCGCCCGCCAGGCTGGGGGCAGCACGTGTTCCGCCGATGGTGACATCCGCCCCGAGCGAGCCGCGCAGGCGCCAGCCGGGCGGCGCCAGCAAGGACCAGACGCCGATGCGCGGCAGTTGCGCCTTGATTTGGCCGTTCAGTGGCGCATCTTCCGGCCAGAGCCATCCGCCGATGGCGCCTTGCCCGTCGGCAGCGCGAGCCAGCCGTGTCCTGAGCTGGCCGCTGGCCGTGCCGGCGCGTTCGCTGTCCCAGACCAATGCAAGGCTCAAGGCGTCGCCTGCGGTTTCCAGCGAAAGACGGGCTTGCTTGATGCCAGCTGCCACGCGCGCCGAATTGCCTTGCACGCCTTCGGCCTGCACGGTGATGTCGCCGCTGCTGCGCGCCAAGCTGGCCTTGAGTTGCAGGGTGTCGCCGAGCACGGCATCCCATTGACCGTTGAACACCAGGCTGCCGCCCAAGCCAGCGCCCTTCATCTGTGGACCGGCGAGCAATTCAACCCAGGCCATTGGCAGGCCTGTGATTTTTCCAGCAGTCACGAGTTCGCCGGATCGCCAGCGCACGGGTTGCCAGGACAGTGTGGCCTGTGATGGCGCAGCGCTTGATGCATTGGTGGATGGCGCAGTCAACAGCGCTTCGCCAGCGCCACTTTCAAAGGCGCCGCCATTGCGCGTGGGTGTCCACCTGAGCGGCAGCGGACCGCGCGTGGCCAGCCGCCAGGCACCGGCGCCCAGGGCGGGGTCGTCAACGCTCAGGCTCAGTTGCCTGACCACGGCTTGCCAGGGCACCTCGTTCAGCCCGGCATTGGCGTTGCCCGCCGTTTGCACGCGCCCGCCATCGCCTGCCAGTTGCAGTGCGTATCGGCGCTGGTCGATTTCAACGCGGCCCTGCGCTTGCAGTTGCGCCTGGCTCAGGCGGCCGGAAAGCGTAGCCCGCAGTTCACGGATTTTCAACAGACTAGCGCCGGTTGCGGTGACCGCAACCGGCGCTGTGGGCATTGCTGTAGTGATTTTTCCCTGTGTCAGGGCCTCGGGTGTGGCCGCGATCCAGTCGAGCGACGGGACTTCCAGCGTTGCCTGCACGGCAGGGGTCTGCCAGCCGCCTTGCCAGCGGGCCAGAAGCCCGGCGTTGCCGCTGGCCGATGCGTTCAATACCGCAGCTGGCATGCCGGGAAGTTTTTGCAGCCAGCGCAAGGCCTGCGCTGTATCGCCAGCCCGCAGTTGCAATTCGCCGTCGCCGCTGGTGGGCCGCAAGGCACCATTGAACCGGGCGCTCAGACCAGGAGCGGTCAGGTCCAGCGCACCCTGAACCCCTTTTCCTGCAGGCTGGACTTCGAGCTGGCCCTTCAGCTCGGCATCGTCGGTGTGGACCTGAAGCGCCGACAGCGCCAGCGTGCCGCCGGCTTGCTGTGCGTTCCAGGTGCCAGTGGCGCTGGCATCACGCAGGCGCAACTGCCGCAAAAAGTTATTCTGGCCGGAATGTGTCCGGGGCGCTGGCCTGCTGCCGGACGCGTTTGTGCCTGAAGCGGTCTGCACGCTGGCATCGAACCGCAGGCTGGCGCCCTGGCCGCTGGCTTCGGCCTTGCCGTCCAGCGGCAGGGGGGCCAGCTGGGTGTGCAGCTGTGCCGGGTTGATGCGCTTGAGCGTGGCATTGACTTTCCAAATTGGTTCGGACATGGTCGGGGCCGCCGCTGCGTTTTCGCCAGCGGGCGGGGGCGGGGTCCATTGGCCGCTGGCGAGCAGTTCGCCGCCAGCCAGTTGCGCCTTGAGGCTACGCACTAGGGCCGCGCCATTGCGCCATTCGCCCTGGGTGTCCAGTTGCTCCAGCGGCAGGCGTTGCTGGTCCCAGGGGCCTGGCAGGGCGTTGACGAGTTTCAGCTGCAGGGCCCAGGCCTGCAGTGCGGCAGTTGGAGCGGCAGGGGTATTGTCTTCAAGCGGCCTGACACTGCCGCTGCCGGTGAGCCGGGTTTTCGGCATGTCTGGAAACAGGGCTGCGATGTCCAGGTCGCGGAAGGTGGCATCGGCTTGCGGCAAGGGCTGCGCCGCCCAGGGCATGACGCGAGCGGTCGCACTCGCCTGGGGCTGTTCGGTTGGTTTTTGTGCACCGGCAGCCGGTGGGATGACTTGCAGTTCGGCCTTGACCAGCAATTCTGTGAGGGGTCCGTTGGCGGTCGTCTGGAATGTCAGCGGCACCGATGCTGCACCATTGGGAATGGCCGCATCCAGCGTGCCGGACAGGCTTGCATCGAGCGTCAGCGGGACGGCGGCCGTGAGTGAGGCGCGTCCGCTGTAGCGACCCTTGGCGATGCTCACGCTTTTCAGGTCAAGTTGATGTAGCAGGCCGGTGTAGAGATAGCTCCCCGCAATCGCGGAGGCCGTGAAGGCGGTCTTTCCTGCAAACCGAAACTGGCCCAGCGAGAATTCGTCCAGCGCAATCCGTAAGGGAAGGCCCAGCGCGTTGGGCGGTGTATTCGGCGTAGGGGTTGGGGCGCGCAGGTCAGTGACCTCAACGCTGGCAGCGGCAAGGCGGTCGAGCTTGAGCGTTCCCTCAAGCAAGGACCAAGCCTGCCAGGCCAGGCTGACATCGCGTGCATCGACGGTAATGCCGTCTTGCTGCCAGTGCAACTGGTCAATATGCCCGCCAGCCCGCAAGGAGCCTGTTGCCTCTCCGAAGGTCAGCGGCTGGGATTGGCTGACCCAGCGCAGGCCCTTGGCCAGCGAGCCTTCGGTGCCCGCCCACCACCACAGCACACCCGTCGTGCCAACAGCCAGCGCTACCACGCCCGCGGCTGTCCAGGCAGCCCTTGTCAGCCATCGCCTCGCTGGCTGGGCGGCAATGGCGGACTCGCCTTTGGGGGTGTTGGGTGCAGCCATCAGAAAACGAACCCGACGCTGATGTGCAGACGTGCCTGTTTGACCTTCAGACCGTAGGCCAGGTCAATCTGCAGGGGGCCGATCGGGCTTTTCCAGCGAACACCGGTTCCGACACCGAAGGACGGCCGCAGGTCTTGCGGCTTGTCAGCCACTGCGCCGGCGTCAACAAACACCGTGTGTTCAAACTCGCTGGACCGGCCCCGGAGCGTGATGGGTCGTTGCCACTCGACGCTGCCGACAGCCAGGTATCGGCCCGGGCCAATCGCGCCGTTGGCCAGTGCAATGCCAATGTCGCGGTAGCCGTAGCCCCGCACCGTGTTGTCGCCGCCGGTGCGAAACAGCTGGGTGGCCGGTATATTCGCAGTGTCCTTGACCAGTACCGCACCAGCTTCCGCCCGCATCGCGATCCGGCCGCTTTCCAATGGCTTGATTCCCATCCATCGGCCCACTGTGCGTGTAAACGGCTGGCGGTCCTGACCCAGCGTGGTTCCGGCTCCCAGTTCAACGCCCAGGGCATAGCCCCGGCTGGGAAAAGGCAGGCTGTCAAAGTAGCGGCCGGTCCAGACGTAGTTGGCCGTCAGCGCCGAGCCGTCGCCGGTAGCGGCCGCTGAATTGCCCAGCAGCCCTGCGCCTTGCACGCTGGCCCGGTCGTATTGCAGATATATGTTGCGGTCAATCCGGTCGCCAATTTGCGAGCGGCCAAATCGCAGGCGCTGCGCCTGGGTGATCAACTCCTCGTCATTGATGCGCTCGGCACGCGCCAGAACGCCCCAGCGCCAGTTGGCTTCGTCTGGAATGGACGTCCATTCGGTCTGGGCAAACGGCGATTTTTTTTCCAGCTGGAGCTTGGTCACGGCGCGCCAGCCCGTGCCGGGTACCCGCAGATGCGTGTGCTCCACCGAGGCGCGCGGCCCGCTGTCAGTGGTCACGCCAACGCCCACAATGATTTTTTGCAGCTTGGCTTCGCGCACCTGCACCTGCACGGGAACCGCCAGCGGGTCGTTGTCGGGATTGATGAAAACATAGGCCGAATCAAAGTAGCCGCTGGACGCCAGGCGCAACTGTGCTTGGACGAGCCGGTTCAGGTCATACACCTCTCCCTCGTTCAGCCGCGCCAGACGGGGTACCAGCACCGGGTCATAGCGCTCCACGCCGCTGACCTGCATCGGTCCAAGCCGGTACAGCGGGCCGGAATCCAGGTTGACTGTCAGGCTGGCGCGCCGCGCCGGGGCATCCACGTCGGCCAGGCTGCCAGCCAGCCTGCCTGCCGGATAACGGCGGGCGACCAGTTGACGCAAAGCCTGGGTTTTGGCGCTGCTCCAGCCATCCTGGGTGAAACGCAGACCGGTTGGCAAGCGCCAGTCGCGCTCGATTGAAGTGCGCTGCGCCATCGCGTCGGTGTCAGGCGAGCCGGCAATGTCACCCGCAAAAGTGATGGCAACCGGACCAATCTGTGTGGCTTCACCGGGGTCAACGGCAACCACGATAACGGGATGCTCATTCATGCCGCCTTCGCGCGTGATGCGGATGTCGGGGCTGAAGTAGCCCAGCGTACCCACCAGGTTGCGGACATTGCGTTCGGCCAGCACGATCAGGCGCGCCAGCTCGGCCTCGTCCAGATCGGTGACGGCACGGTAGCGCTGCAGTTCAAGGTGCTTTTCAACCATTTCGCGAACTTCTGACGGAGCGCGAACCGATATGTCAAAAGCAGTCACTTCGGGCTCGGCGCTGGTCGGGCCGACAGCGCCTTGCGGTGTGACCTCGGGTTCGACTGTTTCGGGCGGAGGTTCAGGCGCAGGCGCAGTTTGCTGGACGCTGGAAGGCGGTGTGGATGAAGAAGACATCGACGGGCCTTCTGGTGGCGCAGTTTGTGCACTGGCAGCAGACACAAGGAACAGCGCCGTCAGGGCAAAAGAAGAGAGCGCAACACGGGCAGGAATTGGAGTTGCATCAATGGCCGTTCGCGCGCAGTGGGTACTGGGATGGATCACGAGCCCGAGTTTACGTTGACATTATTTTGAGAGCAGGCGAATGGCTTCTTCCAGTCCTTTGAGGGTCAGGGGATACATGCGCTGGCCCATCAGTTGCTGGATCACGCTGATGCTCTGGCGGTATTGCCAGATGCCCTGCGGCTCCGGGTTGATCCAGGCAAATTTCGGAAAGGCGTTGGTCAGCCGCTGCAGCCATTCGGCGCCGGCTTCCTCATTGTTGTATTCCACACTGCCACCAGCCTGCAGGATTTCGTAAGGGCTCATGGTCGCATCGCCGACGAAGATCAGTTTGTAGTCCTTGTTGTACTTGCGGATGATGTCCCAGGTGGAGAACTTCTCGGCAAAACGGCGGCGGTTGTTCTTCCACATGAAGTCATAAACGCAGTTGTGGAAATAATAGAACTCCAGGTGCTTGAACTCTGCCTTGACGGCGGAGAACATTTCCTCCACCCGGTGGATGTGGTCGTCCATGGTGCCGCCGACGTCCATCAGCAGCAGCACCTTCACGTTGTTGTGGCGCTCGGGCACCATCTTGATGTCCAGCCAGCCGGCGTTCGCGGCGGTGCTTCGAATGGTGTCATCCAGGTCCAGCTCTTCCTGGTTGCCTTGGCGGGCGAATTTGCGCAGGCGGCGCAACGCGACCTTGATATTGCGCGTGCCCAGTTCCTGCGTGTCGTCGTAGTCCTTGTAGGCGCGCTGGTCCCAGACCTTGACGGCGCTTCGGTTGCGGCTTTTTTCCTGGCCTATGCGAATGCCTTGCGGGTTGAAGCCGTTGGCGCCGAAGGGCGAGGTGCCGCCGGTCCCTATCCACTTGCTGCCGCCCTCGTGGCGTTCTTTTTGCTCTTCAAACCGCTTTTTGAGTGTTTCCATGAGCTCGTCCCAGCCCATTTTTTCAATCTTTGCCTTGTCCTCCGGGCTGAGTTCAAGCTCAAGGTTTTTGCGCAGCCATTCGAGCGGAATGTCCTTGGTGAAGTCGGCAATCATCTCCACGCCCTTGAAATAGCTGGCGAAGGCGCGGTCAAACTTGTCGTAGTGTTTTTCGTCCTTTACCAGCACGGTGCGACTCAGGTAATAGAAATCGTCAATTTTGTAGGCGCTCTCGCTAATCTCGCCATCGGGTCCGTCGGCCTTGCCGCTGTTGGGGCCGACCACGCCGGCCTGCAGCGCTTCGAGAAGCATCAGGAATTCCTTGACCGAAACCGGCAGCTTGGCCGAGCGCAAGGTATAGAAAAAATCGATCAGCATGGTGTATTTGACATTCGGTCGCGTGGTTTGCCAAGTTGATGCAACAGGTGCGCCTTGACGGTGGGCCACTCGCTGGCAATGATGCTGAACACCACGGTGTCCCGCAACGTGCCGTTGGGCGAGATTTGGTGGTTGCGCAGCACGCCGTCCTGCTTGGCACCCAGGCGGGCAATGGCCGCCCGGCTGTCGAAATTGAACCAGTGGGTGCGAAATTCCACCGCAATGCAGTTCAGCTTTTCAAAGGCGTGCTTGAGCAACAGCAGCTTTGCCTCGGTGTTCGATCCGGTTCGCTGAACGCTTTGGCTGTACCAGGTATGACCAATTTCCAGCCGGCGGTTCTTCGGGTCCACCTGAAAGAAGCGGGTGGAACCGACAATTTTTTGGTCCGATTTGCGGCGCACGATAAACGGCAAGGCGCCGGACTCGTCGCGCATTTTCAGGGCGTCGTTCATGTAGCCGATCACGGCGTCCGGGCTGGCAATGGCTGTGTACCAGAGCTTCCAGAGTTCCCCGTCCCTGGCTGCCTCCAGCAGTCCGGACTCATGCCTGCTTTCCAGCGGCTCCAGGAGCACCCACTGTCGTCCGGTCAGGGTGATGGGTTCAATGAATCGCATGCAATTCAAGTCCTTTCGCTTGACGATGGTTTCTTTCGGCAACTACCAGGGACTGAACAATGCAGCTTCGCCCTGAACAGGGCAGGGATGCCATGTCCAGCTGGTTCACTGGCTTTCATCGCGCTTTTGCGCCAGCGTGGCACGCCAGCGCCGCGCCAGCTGAAGGCCCAGACCGCCGCCCAGCCCGACCAGCAAGATGGCGCCAATGGTGCTGTTGCCGTAGCCTGGCGAAAAAATGTCCAGGCCCAGCAGATGCCCGGCCCAGAAGCCCAGCAGCGCGCCGCCCAGAAAACCCATGGCATCGGACAGGCCTTCTATCCACAACGATCGCTGGTTCATGCAGGTGCTTTCACGGTTAACGGTTGTTGCGCTGCATGAATACCAGCTTTTCGAACAGTGTCACGTCCTGTTCGTTCTTGAGCAGCGCGCCGAGAAGCGGCGGTACTGAGACTTTCTGGTCGCTGCTTTGCAGCGCTTCAAGCGGAATGTCTTCGGCCACCAGCAGCTTGAGCCAGTCGAGCAGTTCGCTGGTGGACGGTTTCTTTTTTAAGCCGGGCAGGTTGCGCACGTCGTAAAACGTTTTCATCGCAGCGGCCAGCAGTTCTTTTTTGAGCGTCGGGAAATGCACGTCCACGATTTGCTTCATGGTGTCGGCATCAGGGAACTTGATGTAATGGAAAAAACAGCGGCGCAGGAAGGCGTCCGGCAATTCCTTCTCATTGTTCGAGGTGATGAACACCAGCGGCCGGTGTTTGGCCTTGATCAGCTCGCGCGTCTCGTAGACATAAAACTCCATGCGGTCAATTTCGCGCAGCAGGTCGTTGGGGAATTCGATGTCGGCCTTGTCGATTTCATCAATCAGCAGGGCTACCGGCTCGTCTGCAGTGAACGCCTGCCACAGCACGCCCTTGACGATGTAGTTGTGGATGTCCTTGACCTTTTCATCGCCGAGTTGCGAATCGCGCAGGCGCGAAACGGCATCGTATTCATACAGCCCCTGCTGTGCCTTGGTGGTGGACTTGATGTGCCACTGGAGCAGCGGAAGATTCAAGGCCTGGGCTACTTCCTCAGCCAGCATGGTCTTGCCAGTACCCGGTTCGCCCTTGACCAGCAGCGGCCGGGTCAGCGTCGATGCGGCATTCACCGCGAGCATCAGGTCCGGCGTGGCAA
This sequence comes from Polaromonas sp. CG_9.11, assembly GCF_015752225.1. Lineage (NCBI taxonomy): Bacteria > Pseudomonadati > Pseudomonadota > Betaproteobacteria > Burkholderiales > Comamonadaceae > Polaromonas > Polaromonas sp. CG_9.11. The sequence continues at coordinate 50,428 of NZ_JADOVE010000008.1, read as the reverse complement.
CGTAGTTTTTTGAGCCTTGAAATTTCATGGGTTTTGCGATGAACGTATTGACATGGATGGGGTGTTGGGTGAGATTATCGGCAACGGTCCGGATGCAGACAGGCCCAGATATAATCCACCGTTGTTTAAACGATGACTTTTCACCGGATTGTGCGCGCAAAATGAATAAGCTGTTCACCTCGATAGTTGCCTTGGCCCTCTCTTCAGTGACGGTCGCAAGCTTTGCCCAAGACATCAAGGGCGATGCCAACGCCGGCCAAACCAAGAACGCGATGTGCATTGGCTGCCACGGTATCAAGGGCTATCAGGCCTCCTTTCCCGAGGTTTACAAAGTGCCCATGATCTCGGGCCAGAGTGCCGGGTATCTCTCTTCTGCGCTGTATGAGTATAAAAAAGGCAGCCGCAAGCACCCCACCATGCGCGGCATTGCTGCCACCCTGACCGACCAGGATATTGCCGACCTGTCAGCCTATTACAGTGTGCATGGTTTGGTAGCCGATGCCCAGTTGCCTGACAAGCCCGCCAAAGAGGCCGGCGCAGAAGTTCAGGCGTTGCTGAACAAGGCCAATTGCGCCTCCTGCCACGGCGCCAATTTCAACAAGCCCATCGATCCTTCCTATCCCAAGATTGCCGGCCAGCATGCCGACTATTTGTACGTGGCGCTGAAGGCCTACAAGTCAGACAACGGCACCAATCCCAACGCCAAGGTTGGCCGCGCCCATCCGATCATGGGTGCCATGGCCAAGCAGTACACCAATGCCGAACTCAAAGCCATGTCCAACTACCTGTCATCCGTTCAGGGTGACCTGAAGGTGGTTCCCGAAAGCCGTTTTCGCTGATTCGGCGAACCGGCCGGGAAGTAATAAAGCCGCTGAACAAGCGGCTTTTTTGCGTGTGCATGGCGGACCGGCGGTAGCCTGACAGCGATCAATCTCGCGTGGCGTGACGCTGGACACACTCGATATAGGCTGCACCCTCGGGTGGTTGGCCTGAACGCTGGCTTTCCCAAACCATCCGGCCCAGGCATTCCATGGTTTCATGGTGCGCTTCATGCAGGGAATTGCGCCGGGCAGTCAGCAATTCGACCGCCTGGCGAATGCCACGCGGCTGGTCGATGGAACACTGCTCGCTGATCGAGAGGTGCATCGACAGGTGCAAAAAGGGATTGGTCTTGCCACCTTCCACGTCATACATTTTCTCAAGCGCAGCATCTGCGTCCTTGAAGTCGGCGTGGTGTTCAGGATGTTCATCCATCCATTGGCTTGCTATGGTTTCAATAGCTTCCAGCGGTTGTCTGGTCAGCGACTTGGCATAAACGGAGCAAAAAAACCGGCGAACATCGGCTTGGGAGGGCGTGTACATGGCAAGAGCGTATCACGTGGTCTCTTTCCTCGAACTGCCGGGTTTTTTGTCCTGAGCGGATGGTTACAGGCCCATCGGCAATTTACCGCTGGTAACGTCCTACAGACAAGTTCAAAGCAAGTCCTTACATTATTCGCAGGGTGGCGCAGTTCCGGGGCGGGGCCGCCCAAAGACCCACAAGCCCGGCAAGGAAAATTCGATGAACGCAGCGCGCATTGCAGGCATTATTTTGATCGTGGCCGGCCTGGCCGGATTTTTTACCGGCGGATTCAGTTTCACCCAGGACACGACCGCCGCCAAAATCGGTCCCATGGAACTGACGGTCACTGAAAAGAAAGCCGTCAACATTCCCCAGTGGCTCAGCTTGGGCGCCATCGCCCTGGGCGCCATCGTGCTGGTGATGGGTTCGCGTAAATCCTGAGACCTGCTCCAAATGCCTTTACAGGGAGCTTTCGGCTCCTGGCGCCAGGATCGGCGTCTCAGGTGCGCTGCAGGCTCAGCCTCTGGGAGATGCTCTGCGCCGCTTCCAGCAATGCGGGCAGCATCGTTTCCTGCATGACCTTGGCGCTGGTCCGGTTGGCCTGGCCGCTGATATTGAGCGCCGCCACCGTCTGGCCGGTTCTATCCGTAATGGCTGCCGCCATCGACACCAGACCCTCTTCCAGTTCCTGATTGACCATCGACCAGCCTTGCGTGCGCACCTGTGCGATTTTGGCGGCCAACTCGTTGATGTCGGTCACCGTGTAGCGGGTCCGCGCAGTGCGTTCTGACGCCTGCAGCACCCGCAGCATCTGATCCGGCGGCAAGGCCGACAGCAACATGCGGCCCATCGAGGTGCAGTAGGCTGGCAGCCGCGAACCGACGCCCAGGCCGATGCTCATGATCTTGTGGGTCGATACGCGCATGACGTAAACAATGTCGGTGCCGTCCAGCACCGCCGCCGAGCACGATTCCTTGACCCGGCCGGCCAGCGTTTCCATGAGGGGTTCAGCCAGGTTCCAGATCGGCAGCGACGACAGGTAGGCAAAACCCAGGTCCAGCATGCGCGCTGTCAGGCGAAACAGCTTGCCGTCGCTTTCCACATAACCCAGTGTTTGCAGCGTCAGCAAAATTCGCCGTGCGCCAGCGCGCGTCAGGCCGGTGCGCGCGGCCACTTCGGACAGGGTTTGCCGGGGCGACTGCGCACTGAAGGAGCGAATCACCTCCAGGCCGCGCGCAAAAGACTGCACATAGCTGTCGCCGGGCGCGGGTGACGCGCGCTTTGTCGCAGGCGCGACATCCGTGCTCGCAAGGGTTGGGGTTCTGGCAGTTGCCATGGCGGTTTAAATCTCCTAAAATTCATTATACGAACAGTTGTTCTTATTGCGAACAAATAAGACCATCATCTGGTTTTTTGCTTCATGGCCTTTGCCATGACTTCGCCAGATATTCCTGCCTTCTGGAGACCCATCAATGATCAACAAGATTGCCCGGTCGGTGGCCGATGCCCTCGCCGATGTCAAAGACGGCTCGACGGTATTGATTGGCGGCTTCGGCACCGCCGGCAACCCGACCGAACTGATTGACGGCCTGATCGCGCAGGGCGCCAAAGACCTGACCGTCGTCAACAACAACGCCGGCAATGGCGAGGCCGGCCTGGCCGCCCTGCTCAAGGCAGGACGCGTGCGCAAGATCATCTGCAGCTTTCCGCGACAGGCCGACAGCCAGGTATTTGATGGCCTGTACCGCAGCGGCCGCATCGAGCTCGAACTGGTGCCGCAGGGCAATCTGGCCGAACGCATCCGTGCGGCGGGGGCCGGTATCGGCGCCTTTTTCTGCCCGACGGGCTATGGCACCGAACTGGCCAAGGGCAAGGAAACGCGCGAGATCAACGGCAAGCATCACGTGCTCGAATACCCGATTCATGGCGATGTGGCCCTGATCAAGGCCGAGCAGGGCGACCGCTGGGGCAACCTGACCTACCGCATGTCGGCGCGCAATTTCGGACCGGTCATGGCCATGGCGTCCCGGCACACGGTGGCGACGGTGCATGAGATCGTCGAACTGGGCATGCTCGACCCCGAGAACATCGTGACGCCGGGCATCCATGTCAGCCAGGTGGTGCGCATCGCGCGTGTCGCCACCCAGGCGGGCGGCATCAAAATAAGTGCCAAATTGGCCTCTCGCGCATAAGGAATGGGCATGAATAGCTATCAAAAAAGAAGCAAGGAAGAATTGGCCAAACGCGTGGCGCAGGACATCCATGACGGCGCCTATGTCAACCTCGGCATCGGCATGCCGACGCTGGTGGCCAACCATATTCCGGCCGGGCGCGAGGTCATCCTGCAAAGCGAAAACGGCATTCTCGGCATGGGGCCGGCACCCGCTGCGGGCGATGAAGACTACGACCTCATCAACGCCGGCAAGCAGCCCGTCACGCTGCTGCCGGGCGGCGCCTATTTTCACCATGCCGACAGCTTCGCGATGATGCGCGGCGGCCACCTTGACATCTGCGTGCTGGGGGCGTTTCAGGTATCTAGCACAGGAGACCTGGCCAACTGGAGCACCGGCGAACCGGGCGCGATTCCGGCCGTCGGCGGCGCGATGGACCTGGCCGTCGGCGCCCGGCAAACCTGGGTCATGATGGATTTGCTGACCAAACAAGGCCAGAGCAAGGTGGTGGCGCAGTGCAGCTACCCGCTGACCGGTATCGCCTGCGTCAAGCGCATTTACACCGAACTGGCCACGCTGCAATGCACGCCGCAGGGCCTGCGCCTCATTGACAGGGTGGAGGGGCTGGCGCATGCCGAGCTTGAAAAGCTGATTGGCTTGCCGATCATGGCGCAGGCCGACTGAATTCAAAATTTTGCATCGAACTGACAACCTGACATCCAAAGAAAGAGACCCACCAAATGACCATGAACCAAGCCTTCATCTGCGACGCCATCCGCACCCCTTTCGGCCGCTACGGCGGTGCCCTGAGCAGCATCCGCACCGACGACCTGGGCGCGATTCCCATCCGGGCGCTGATGGCGCGCAACCCGAACGTGGACTGGCAGGCCGTGACCGACGTGATCTACGGCTGCGCCAACCAGGCCGGCGAGGACAACCGCAACGTCGCCCGCATGAGCGCGTTGCTGGCCGGCCTGCCGATTGAAGTGCCGGGCGCCACCCTCAACCGCCTGTGCGGCTCGGGGCTGGACGCGCTGGGCACCGCCGCGCGCGCCATCAAGTCCGGCGAAGCGGGGTTGATGATTGCCGGCGGCGTCGAAAGCATGAGCCGCGCGCCGTTCGTCATGCCCAAGGCCGAAAGCGCTTTTTCCCGTAGCAATGCCGTGTACGACACGACCATCGGCTGGCGTTTCGTCAACAAGCTGATGAAGGCGCAGTACGGCGTCGATTCCATGCCGGAAACGGCCGAGAACGTCGCCACCGACTTCGGCATTGAACGCGAAGCCCAGGACCGCATGGCCCTGGCCAGCCAGCTCAATGCCGTGGCCGCGCAAAAGGCCGGCCACCTGGCGCGCGAAATCGTGCCGGTCAGCGTGGCGCAGCGCAAGGGCGAGCCGGTCATCGTCAGCCAGGACGAACACCCGCGCGAAACCAGCCTCGAAGCGCTGGCCAAACTCAAGGGCGTGGTGCGTCCCGACGGCAGCGTGACCGCTGGCAATGCGTCGGGCGTGAACGATGGCGCCTGCGCCTTGCTGCTGGCCGATGAAGCCACGGCCAGCAAAAATGGCCTGGAGCCGCGTGCCCGCGTGGTCGGCATGGCAACAGCCGGCGTGGCGCCGCGCATCATGGGCTTTGGGCCGACGCCCGCGACGCTGAAGGTGCTGGCGCTGACCGGATTGACCCTTGACCAGATGGATGTGATCGAACTCAATGAAGCCTTCGCCGCGCAGGGCCTGGCCGTGCTGCGCGCATTGGGCTTGAAGGACGACGACGCCCGGGTCAACGCCTGGGGCGGCGCGATTGCGCTGGGCCATCCACTGGGCGCCAGCGGTGCGCGCCTGGCCATCACCGCGGTCAATCGCCTGCATGCCACGGGCGGGCGCTATGCGCTGTGCACCATGTGCATCGGCGTGGGGCAGGGCATTGCCGTGATCCTGGAAAAGGTTTGAACACCATGACTGCCGCCCTGGATGACGTCACGGTCGTCACCGGCGCCAGCTCCGGCATTGGCCGCGCCATTGCCGAAGCCCTGCTGGCCCAAGGCCGCAAGGTGGTGAACCTCGACCACGTGATGCCGGACTGGGAGCATGCGCAACTGGTGTCCTACCAGGCCGACTTGACGCAAGACGCGCCAACGCGCGAGCGTGCCGCCGAGATTGCTGCCCGACACCACGTCACCGCGCTGGTCAACAATGCCGGCGCCACGCGGCCCGGCACCATCGACACGGCCACGGCGGCCTCGCTGGACGACGTGGTCGGCCTGCACCTGCGCGCGCCCATGCTGCTGACACAGGCCTTTTTACCCAGCCTGCGCGCCTGCGGTCAGGGCCGCATCGTCAACATGTCCTCGCGCGCCGCCCTGGGCAAGGTGGACCGCATCGTGTATTCGGCGACCAAGGCCGGGATGATCGGCATGACGCGCACGCTGGCCATGGAACTCGGCCGTGACGGCATCACCGTCAATGCGATCGGTCCCGGGCCGATTGCCACCGAGTTGTTCCGCAAGAGCAACCCCGAAGGCGCGCCGCAGACGCAGCGCATCCTGGACAGCATTGCCGTTGGCCGCATGGGCACGGCGGGCGATGTGGCGCGCGCGGCGATGTTCTTTTTGTCGCCCGACAACGGTTTTGTCACCGGGCAGGTGCTGTACGTCTGCGGCGGCACCACGCTGGGTACGGCACCCCTCTGAGTTATTGCTACTGAATTAATAGCTAAAAGCGTATATGCATCCTGCGCGAAAAGCCAATTTGATGCTTAAAAGTCGTTGGCTGGCCACAACCCATGCGCTCCAGCCCACAGATTTCCAACAACCCTTTCTATCGAGGACTTTCTCCATGTCGCATTCATCTGATTTCAACCAGGCGTCACGCCGTCAATTCAGCCTCGGCGCGCTGGCGTCTGCGGCCCTGCTGGGCGCCGGCCTGCTGGCTGCCGTGCCCGCAGCGGCGCAGGCGGCCTACCCGAACAAGACCCTCACCATCATCGTGCCCTTCGCCGCCGGTGGCACCACCGACATCCTGGCGCGCATCGTCGCCCAGGGCTTGACCGCAGAACTCGGCCAAACCGTGATTGTTGACAACCGCGCTGGTGCAGGCGGCAACATCGGTGGCCAGGCCGCGGCCCGGGCGGCGGCTGACGGCTACACGCTGTTCATGGGAACCGTCGGCACGCATGCCATCAATGCGGCGCTGTACAAAAAGATGCCCTTCGATCCGGTCAAGGACTTTGCGCCCTTGACCCGCGTGGCCAATGTGCCCAACCTGCTGGTCGCCAACCCGAAGCAGCCCTTCAAGACCGTCAAGGAACTGATTGCCTTTGCCAAGGCGCATCCGGGCCAGCTGAACTTTGCATCGGCGGGCAACGGCAGTTCCATCCACCTGTCGGGCGAGCTGTTCAAGTCGATGACCCACGTCGACATGCAGCACGTTCCCTACAAGGGCAGCGCGCCGGCCGTAACCGATTTGCTGGGCAACCAGGTCGGCATCATGTTCGACAACATGCCCTCGGCGATCCAGCATGTGCGTTCGGGCAAGCTGCGCGCCATCGCCGTGACCACGGCCAAACGTTCGCCGGAACTGCCGGACGTGCCGACCATCGCCGAAGCCGGCGTACCCGGTTACGAGGCCACCTCGTGGTTCGGCATGTTTGCGCCGGCTGCCACGCCGCCCGCCGTCATCACCACGCTCAACGCGGCCATCGTCAAGGTGCTGGCCAAGCCGGACGTCAAAAAGCAGATCAATGACCAGGGCGCCGAGGTCTACACCGAAACGCCGGCGCAGTTTGCCGACTTCATCCAGAAGGAATCGGCCAAGTGGAGCAAGGTGGTCAAGGATTCCGGCGCCAGCATGGATTGAGCGACTGGATCTTGACCGGTGGAATGCGGCGCTTGCGCCGTGTCGATCCAGGGCGCGACGGCACGCTGGATGCCGCCGGAACTTTGCCGCCTCAGACCCGCCAGGCCGGCAGTTCCCAGTTGCGCCACAGCGCCACGAGGCGCAAGCCGGCCGTCACGGTGGCGCAGGCCACCAGCGCCATCCAGCCCGGCGCGTCCAGCAGCCACAGCCCCACATACACCCAGCCGCCGGCAAAGGCGCAGACGGCATACGGCCGGTGGTCCCTAAATGCGGTGGGCACTTCATTGCAGACCATGTCGCGCAGCACGCCGCCGAACACGCCGGTGGTCAGCCCCATCAGCACCGCCACCAGCATCGGCATTTGCGCATCCAGCGCCAGGTGAACGCCGGTCGCCGTGAACAGGCCCAGCCCCAGCGCATCCGGCCACTGGATGGACTTTTCGGTCACTTCAAAATGGTGCTGGCGCAAGAACAGCATCGCCAGCACGCACAGCGCCATCACGCCCCAGAGCAGTTCGACATGCCAGACCCAGAAAAAAGGCCGCTGGTCGAGCAGCAGGTCGCGCAGCGTACCGCCGCCAAAGGCCGCCAGAAAGGCGACCACGCAGACGCCGACGGCATCGAGCTTTTTGCGCGCCGCTTCCAGCAGGCCCGACACGGCAAAAGCAGCCGTGCCCGCCAGTTCGACCAGCAGGCGCAGCGTTTCTCCCCAGGATTGAATGTCTGCCAGCATGCGGCTATTGTCGTGCGGCCAGCGCTTGCTGCACGGCGGGTAACATGGCGCACTTTGTTGTCGCCACGCCCGCCTTGCCGCCCGGCGCGGGCCAGAAAGACCTGCCGCCGTGGACTTCCCGCTGATCACCGACCCCTTCTTTTACACCGTCGCCGTGCCGGCCGTGCTGCTGCTGGGCATCAGCAAGAGCGGCTTTGGCGCCGGCTTTGGTTCGCTGGCGGTGCCCATGATGGCGCTGGCCATCACCGTGCCGCAGGCCGCTGCGATCCTGATGCCGCTGCTGCTGCTCATGGACCTGCTCGGCATCGCCGCGTTCCGCAAGGATTTTGACTTCCAGCTCCTGAAATTTCTGGTGCCCTTTGGCCTGGTGGGAACGGTGGTGGGCGCACTGCTGTTCCGGGTGCTTGATGCCCAGACGGTCGCGGCCCTTGTAGGCGCTTTCACGCTGCTGTTTTTGGCGCAGCGCCTGCTGTTTCCCCCTCGGCCTGACAGTGCACCGCCGCCAAAATGGCTGGGCGCGCTGCTGACCATCACCTCGGGGTTCACCAGCTTCGTCGCCCATGCCGGCGGCCCGCCAATCAGCGCCTATGTCATTCCGCTGCGCCTGAGCCCGGTCAAGTTCACCGCCACCATGGCGTTTTTCTTTTTTGTCATCAACCTGTCCAAGTGGATTCCCTATGCCTGGCTGGGCCTGCTCGATTGGCGCAACATGGCGACCTCGCTGGTGCTGCTGCCGCTGGCGCCCATTGGCGTGTGGGTGGGCGTGCGCATGGCCCGCACCATCAGCCCGCTGTGGTTTTACCGGATTCTGTATGGCGGCATGTTTTTGACGGGGGTCAAGCTGCTGTGGGACGGATTTCACTAGGCGCCGCTAATTTATCAGGGCGGCAACCGGGAAAGATGGAAAGCCCGCAGGTTTTCAGGCGGACGGGTCGGCCATGCAGCGGGCTGCGGCCAGATCCCAGCCGCCCCATCCGCAACTTTTGAAAAACACCGGGCCGCTGGCCAGCCGGTCGGCCTGACGGGTCCAAGCCGCGGTATTGCCCACCACATCGGCCAGCGTCGGCAGGGCGGTCACGTCGATGCCTGCCTGCAGCAGGTCGCCGGCTTCATGGTCGGCGTCGCGGGTATCGACCACCAGCGTGCCTTCTGCGGCCAGGCGGCGGCAAATTTCGGCATCCCACTCGACCATCGCGGGCGTGAAGGCGCCCACGGCTGCGACAAACGCATCCGGCCCCGGCATGGCGCGCAAGGCGACCTGCTGGGCCGGTGTGGTGCTGACGACCATCGGGCAGTCGGCCATTGCGGCGTCGGCGTCATCGACCCGCCGGGCACGCAGACCCAGCGTCCGGGCGTGTTGCACCAAGGCATCGGCGCTGGCGGGGTTGCGCGAAGCCACCCACACTTCCTGCAGACTCAGGCCGGCGTGAAAGGCTTCCAGATGAGAGCGCCCCTGCACACCTGCCCCGACGATCAGCAAAGGGCCGTCGGTGCGCCTGGCCAGCTTTTGCGCGGCCAGCAGCGACACGGCGGCCGTGCGGCGCGCGGTGACGGTCGGGCCGTCCAGAATCGCCATCCGGCTGCCGGTGACCACGTCGAACATCACGATATCGCCCTGGATGCTGGGCAGGCCGCGGCTGGCGTTGCCCGGCGTGAAGGTGATGAGCTTGGTGATGGCGACGCGGGCGTCGGTCGCCGGCATGACGAACAGGCTGCCACCACCCGGCAGCGGCTGCACGATGCGCGCCGGGACAACCACCGCCGGGTCGCGCAGCACGGCTTCAATCTGTCGCGCCAATGCCGGGTAGGGCAAGGCAAGGGCGGTTTCGGCAGCGCTTAAAACGGTGGGGGCAGCTTGGGTCATGGGCGAATCCTGGAAGTTTTGCAATGCAGGGAGCAACTGGGTTGTGACTTGATGCTATTTAAATAGTAGCTGATTACGCCCGTCAGTGTTGCGCAAGAAGCCTATTTGATCACTATTTCAGCCCGTGCTTCCTGCGCCTGCCGCACCAACTGCTCGCGCTCCAGCTTCATCTGCGCTTCGAGCTGCCTGCGTCCCTGCTTGGCCACGGCGATGAATTTTTCGCGGTTGTTGCGGTGCGGGTACATCTGCTCGAACAGTGCCAGGTTGTGCTGGCGAAAGCGTTCGGCGGCCTGCTGCGCGGCGTCCTGTGGCTGGCCCAGCAGTTCGAGCACCGTGCGGGCGCTGCGCAGGCTGGAGTCGAACAGTTCGCGCTCGACGCGCACCACGCCCCGGTCGCGCAGGGCGTTCCAGTGCGACACATCCCGGGCACGGGCGACGATCTGCAGCTGTGGAAAGTTCTCCTTGACCATGTCGACGATTTTCAGCGACTGCTCCACGTCATCGACCGACAGCACCAGAATTTTGGCCTGGGCCGCGCCCGCCGTGCGCAGCAGGTCCAGCCGGGTGGCATCGCCATAGAACACGCGGTAGCCGAACGTGCGAATAGTTTCGATCATGTCGGCGTCATGGTCCAGCACCGTGGCCGAAATACCCTGCGCCAACAGCATGCGGCCGATGATCTGGCCGTAGCGGCCAAAGCCGGCAATAATGACCGGCGCTTCCTGCGGCTCGGAGATTTCTTCCATCGTTGATTTCTTGCCCTTGACATAGCGCGGCAGCAGCAGCTTGTCGATGGCCACCAGCAGCAGCGGGCTGATGAGCATGGACAGCGCCACGGCGCCGATCAGCAGCGAAGCGGTTTGCGACGAAAATACCCGGGCGCCGGCCGCCGCCTGGAACACCACGAAGGCAAATTCGCCGCCTTGCGCCAGCAGCAGGGCAAACACCGGCCTTTCCTGCCAGGGCAGCGTCATCGCCGTTGCCAGACCGTAGATGGCGAGCAGCTTCAAGCCCAGAAAGCCGGCCAGGATGGCGAGCATCTGGCCCGGGAATTTCCACAGCACGCCAAAGTCGATGCTCATGCCGACGGCGATGAAAAACAGGCCCAGCAGCAAGGCCTTGAACGGCTCGATGTCGGTTTGCAACTCGCGCCGGTATTCGCTTTCGGCCAGCAGCACGCCGGCCAGAAAAGCGCCCAATGCCATCGACAGGCCGACGAGTTGCATCAGCGCGGCAATGCCGACCACCAGCAGCAACGACGCGGCGGTGAAGATTTCGGGTGTGCCGCTGTTGGCAATCCAGCGCAGCACCGGCCGCAGCAGCAGCCGGCCGCCGAGAATGATGCCGGCAATGACAGCTATGATTTTTATAGCTTCAAGCGCCCGGTGCGGCTGCGCCAGCGCCTCATTTGATCCATCAATCGTCGCCAGCAGCGGCATCAGCGCCAGAATCGGAATGGCCGCCACGTCCTGGAACAGCAGGATCGAAAAACCGGCTTGTCCGCTGGAGGTGCGCATCAGGTTGCGTTCATGGATCGACTGCAAGGCAATGGCCGTGGACGACAGCGCCAGCCCCAAACCGGCCACCAGCGCGGTCTGCCAGGCAATGCCAAACGCCATCGCCGTGCCGGTCAGCAGCGCCGCGCAGCTCAGCATCTGGGCGCTGCCCCAGCCAAAGATGGGGCGGCGCAGGCTCCACAGCCGCTTGGGCTCCAGCTCCATGCCGATCAGGAAGAGCATCAGCACCACGCCGAATTCGGCAAAATGAAGGATGTCCTGCACATTGGTGACCAGCCCGAGTCCCCACGGCCCGATGGCGATGCCGGCGGCCAGGTAGCCAATGATCGAGCCCAGGCCGAGCTTTTTGGCCAATGGCACAGCCACCACGGCGGCGGACAGGTAAATGAAGCTGTTGATCAGCCAGACCGGCGCGTGGTTCATTCAGGGCTCACGGCTGCAGTCGTGCAGGCCAGCCGCCGGGGCTGGAAACAGGTTTTTTGGAGTACGTGCATCGGGCAACGATAGCGGAAAAGCCAAGCGCCACCTGCAACAAACAAGATTTTTGTCGGCGGTGTTTTTGCACCCGGACTGTCACCCAACCGACACCCGGCCAGCTTCCCGTACCAGCCATCCGGCTACAGTGGCTTGATGAAAACTTTTCAAACCCTGTCTGACCTGGCGGCCTGCACCGGCCAGGAAGTCGCCGTCAGCGACTGGCTTACCATCACGCAGCAACAGGTCAACCTGTTTGCCGAGGCCACCGGCGACCACCAGTGGATTCATATTGACCCTGAAAAAGCCGCCGCCGGTCCGTTTGGCACGACGATTGCGCACGGCTTTCTGACGCTGTCGCTGCTGCCGAAGTTTTTTGAGTCGTCGATGGAAATCATCGACTGCCGCATGGGCGTGAACTATGGCCTGAACAAGGTGCGTTTCACCGCGCCCGTGCCGGTTGGCAGCCGTTTGCGCGCCCGGATGACGCTGCTGAGCGCCGAGCCGATCGAGGGCAACGGCCTGCAGATGGCGTGGAACGTGACGGTGGAGCGTGAAGGCGCGGACAAGCCGGTGTGCGTGGCCGAATCGCTGGTGCGGCGCTACCCGTGAAACGTGTGGTTTGACGCCGTCGGGCTCAGCCGGGCAGGGCGGCACCGGCAAAACCGTTTTGCCGCCAACCCTCGAACACGGTGACAGCCACGCTGTTGGACAGGTTCAGGCTGCGCTGGCCGGCGAGCATCGGTACTTTCAAACGCTGGCCCGGGCCAAATGATGCGCGTACTTCTGGCGCCAGTCCCTTGGTTTCAGAGCCGAACACCAGCCAGTCACCCGGAAAAAAATGCGCACCGTACATCGTGCTCGAGCCCTGCGTGGTCAGGGCAAACAGCCGTTCAGCTACTGGCTGCTCGCTGGCCAGGAATGCTGGCCAGCTGGCATGGCGCAGCACTTGGGCGTACTCGTGGTAGTCCAGCCCGGCGCGTCGCATGTGCTTGTCATCCATTGAAAAACCCAGCGGCTCGACCAGGTGCAGCCGACAGCCGGTGTTGGCTGCCAGGCGAATCACGTTGCCGGTGTTGGGTGGAATCTCGGGCTCGACCAGGACGATGTTGAACATGGGTTGACAAGGGGAGGGGAAAGGGCCGCGCCTTGAACAGCGGATCAATGACGACGAAGGCAGCAGCGCGGTGAATGGAGCGGCGATTCTAGGCGGGCGCCGTGCGCGCCAGCACCACCGCCGTAATCTGCGCCGCGCCGGCATCCCGCAGCGCCTGAGCTGCCGAAAAGAGCGACGCGCCGCTGGTCATCACGTCATCCACCAGCACCACGCGCCGGCCGGCCAGTTCGCTGGCGCGCAGCGGATCGACCTGGAAAGCCCCCCTGACATTGGACAGCCGGGCTTCCCGCCCGAGCTGGCTTTGCGGACGCGCGTGCTTCAGCCGCAGCAGAAGCCGCGTATCGGCCCGGGCCCGGGTCCCGGACTGGCGCGCCAGGGCGCTGGCCAGTTCCCACGCCTGGTTGAAGCCGCGCGTTTGCAGCCGCTCGGCCGACAGCGGCAGGGGAAGCAGCCAGTCCTGCGCGTCCATCTCGCCCAGTGCCTGCGCCACCCCGGGCGTCTGGAGCAGCAGGCCGGCAAAGAAACCGGCCCAGCCGGGCTGCTCGCCAAACTTGTAGCGTGAAATCAGCGCCGACCAGGGATAGGCATAAGGCACGGCGGCCAGCGTGACGTCCATGGGCGGGCGCTGGCGCATGCAAGCGGCGCAAAGACGCGGGTCTGTTCGTGGCAGTTCACTCGGCAGCAGCGTGGGCAGGGGCAGCGCGCACACCGCGCAGCAGGGCGGGCACGGCATGAAGCGCGCCAGGCAGGGCTGGCAGACCTGCGCTGCCGGCCAGCTGTGGCACACGGCGCACTGGCTGGCCAGGCTGGGCATGAATCGGCGAAGGGCAGGCAGGCGTTGGAACACCGTGTCAATATACTCGGCCCGACCTTGTGCCACCATTGTTCCGTTCCCAAATCAATCCGATATGTCGTTGCTTCGCCTTGCCGTGCTTCAACACTGACTGCGTCTTCGCGCCTAATCTCGGATTGATTTGAAAACGGAATTACCCCTCATGACCACCACCTCGCGTCCACCCACGCTCGATCCGAACGCCGTCAATCGCTGGCAGCGAACGGCACCCCTGACATCACCCTGGCTGCATGAGGAAGTGGCCAGCCGCATGCGCGACCGGCTGGAGTGGATCAAGCTCAAGCCGCAGGCCTGGGCCCATTGGGGCGCCTTGCGCGGCGGACTGAAGGCCCATGCCGAACTCGCGAAAACTTATCCAGATTCAGCATGTTTTATTACTGAGGTGCAGGAAGGGCGGGCACAGGTAGCTATTAAAAACATAGTTAAACCGTGGTGGAACCCAAGCCAGTGGCGCGCCGCGCCGGTGCGTTTCGAGATGCCGCCGCCGGACAGCGTGGACATGCTGTGGGCGAACATGGCGCTGCACGAATCCGCCGATCCGCAGGCGCTGCTCGCCCAGTGGCACCGCGCCCTGAAGGTCGATGGATTCCTGATGTTTTCATGCCTCGGACCCGATACCGCCCGAGAGCTGCGTTCGCTGTACGCCCGTCTGGGCTGGCCACCCGCAGGCCATGAACTGACCGACATGCACGATTGGGGCGACATGCTGGTGCAAACTGGCTTTGCCGAGCCAGTGATGGACATGGAGCGCATCACGCTGACGTATGAAACACCGCAACGCCTGCTGCAGGAACTCGGTGAACTCGGCCGCAATTTTCATCCCGCCCGGTTTGCAGGCTTAAGGGGCAGGGCTTGGAAGTCAAGACTAGAGCGTGAACTGGCAACGCAACTTACAGGCAGCGACGGCCGGCTGTCGCTGACGTTCGAAGTTATTTATGGCCATGCACTGAAGGCCAGGCCGAAATTCAAGGTGAGTGCGCTCAGTGCGGTGTCGGTCGAAGACATGCGCAGGATGCTGCAAAGCGGTTCGAGCACCTCGGGTTGATCTGTCGGTCCTGCTGCGTGGCAAAACATTCTGATGCATTGTGTTTAAGGCTTTTGCGGTTTTCCTAAAAAGGATTGAGAAAGATTCTGTTCAAATCAATAAATCCAGGTCGTCTGAGAGAGATTCAAGTCTTGTCATGCCTGTTTTCCTCTCCTGTTTTTTCACGTTGCCTGCTGTTTTCGTGAGGGTTGTCCCATGTTGCAATCGTCTCCGGCTTTTCAATTTGCCACCCTGTCGTCAAACCATGTCGCTACCCAGGGCTCGGTCGTGCTATGGCGTCTGAAGCGGCACAGCGCGATCTCGCCGCCACAACTCGGATGGTTCTATCTGTCGCTCTGCCTTGCATGCCTTGGAGTGGCGGCGGTTTTGTCTTCGCAGAACGCTTCGGTCGTGATGACATTTGCCTTGCTGGCGATTGGCACCGGATTTGTTGTTTATTCGCGTCATGCGGGCGATTTTGAAAAGATATTTTTGCAGGACGGGCAACTGGTAATCGAACTTGAAACCGCTGGCCGGACCAAGCGGGCCGCATTCAATCGGGAGTGGGTTCGCATCGAGCCCAAGAATGAAGACGGTTCCCTGATCGAAGTGTCGGGCCAGGGCCGCTCGGTGCGGGTGGGCCGCCATGTCCGGCCAGATTTGCGGCCCCTGCTGGCCCGCGAAATACGCTTTGCCTTGCGCACCTGCTGACCCATGGCCGGCATGTTGCTGCCTCATTTCCGATTTTGGAAATTTGACCTGTCGCAAACTTTATAATCATCGGTTAATTCAATCAGTAATTGAAGCAGAAAAAAAGTGATCACGATGAACCTGAGCAACTCCATGAGCAAATTGACACGGCTTGGCTTTCAGCATGCAGGCTCGGCAGGTGTCTTTGCAGCATCCTGGCTGAGCACTGCTGCCTATGCCGTCAACGATCTGCCTGGCGGCCCGGCGGTCAACCAGCTCAATCTTCATCCTGCCGTCACCCGCATTGCTGAAGAGCAGCACTGGCTTCACTGGTTCATGATGATCATCTGCGTGCTGATCTTTGTGGCTGTTTTTGGTGTGATGTTCTATTCCATCCTGAAACACCGCAAATCGGTCGGGCACAAGGCAGCCAATTTTCATGAGTCAACCGTTGTCGAGATTGCCTGGACCATCGTTCCTTTTGTCATCGTCATTGCCATGGCCCTGCCTGCCACCAAGGTTCTGGTTGCCCAGAAAGACACCACCAGCGCCGACCTGACCATCAAGGCGACCGGCATTCAGTGGAAATGGGGCTACGACTATATCAAGGGCGAGGGCGAAGGCATCGGCTTTGTCTCGACGCTGGACACTGCGCAGCGCCAGATGTCCAACAACGGCGGACCCAAAGCCGGTGAAACAGCACCTGACAACTACCTTCTCAAGGTGGACAATCCTCTGGTGGTTCCAGTCAACAAGAAAATCCGCATCATCACGACTGCCAACGACGTGATACATGCCTTTGCCGTGCCAGCCTTTGGCATCAAGCAGGATGCGATTCCCGGGTTTGTGCGCGACACCTGGTTTCGTGCTGAAAAGATTGGTGACTTCTATGGCCAGTGCCAAGAACTCTGCGGCAAGGAGCATGCCTACATGCCCATCCATGTCAAGGTGGTTTCCGCTCAGGACTATTCGGCTTGGGTTGCCGTGAAAGCCAAAGAGGCTGCTGCCCTGGCCGATGATCCGTCGAAAGTTTGGATGCTCGTGGACCTCAAGGCCCGCGGGGAAAAGGTGTACACCGCCAACTGCGCTGCATGTCACCAGGCCAACGGCAAGGGCGCCGGCCCCATCAAGCCTCTAGATGGATCAGCCATCGTGCTGGATGCCGATCACAACAAGCAAATCCAGATTCTTTTGAATGGCGCCGCAGGCGGTGCCATGCCATCCTGGAAAGCGCTGAGCGATACCGACCTGGCCGCCGTGTCAAGCTACACCAAGAACAACTGGTCCAACCAGACGGGGCAAATTGTCCAGCCCGCCGAGTTTCAGGCTGCGCGCAAGTAAATCCACCATTGATAAATGACGGGCTGCCGAGCGATTCGTTCTCGGCCCTAGAAGACAAAAAGCTACAGGCACAAGCCACCAAAGGAAGCCAAGATGAGTGCAGTTCTAGACCATCCCGATCACGCGCATGATGCCCACGATCACCATGCCCCGACGGGCTGGCGCCGCTGGGTGTTTGCCACCAACCACAAGGACATTGGCACGCTTTACCTGCTGTTCAGCTTCGCGATGCTGATGTTCGGTGGTGTCCTGGCGCTCCTGATCCGGGCCGAGTTGTTCCAGCCCGGTTTGCAGCTTGTGAATCCGGAACTGTTCAACCAGCTTACGACCATGCACGGCCTGATCATGGTGTTCGGCGCCATCATGCCGGCGTTCGTTGGTTTTGCGAACTGGATGATTCCGTTGCAGATTGGCGCTTCGGACATGGCGTTTGCCCGCATGAACAACTTCAGCTTCTGGCTGATGATTCCCGCGGCCTTGATGCTCACCACATCCTTCCTGCTACCAGGCGGCGCGATGGCTGGCGGCTGGACCATGTATGCGCCGCTGTCGCTGCAGATGGGGCCGGCGATGGATGCCGGTATTTTCGCGATTCACCTGCTGGGTGCTTCGTCCATCATGGGTTCGATCAACATCATCGTGACCATTTTGAACATGCGCGCACCCGGCATGACCTTGATGAAAATGCCGATGTTTTGCTGGACCTGGCTGATCACGGCTTACCTGTTGATCGCTGTGATGCCGGTGCTTGCTGGTGCCATCACAATGACGCTGACCGACCGCCACTTCGGAACCAGTTTTTTCAATCCGGGCGGCGGCGGCGATCCGGTGATGTTCCAGCACATCTTCTGGTTCTTCGGCCATCCCGAGGTCTACATCATGATCTTGCCTGCCTTCGGCATCATCAGCCAGATCATTCCGGCGTTTTCACGCAAGCGCCTGTTTGGCTATGCCTCGATGGTGTATGCGACCGGCTCGATTGCCATCCTGAGCTTCGTCGTATGGGCTCACCACATGTTCACCACCGGCATGCCGGTAACCGGTCAACTGTTCTTCATGTACTCGACCATGTTGATCGCTGTGCCGACCGGTGTGAAGGTGTTCAACTGGATCGCCACGATGTGGAAGGGTTCGATGACGTTCGAGACGCCGATGCTTTTTGCGGTCGGTTTCATCTTCGTGTTCACCATCGGCGGTCTGACCGGCGTGATCCTGGCGGTGGCACCGATTGATACCCAGCTGCAGGACACTTACTACGTGGTGGCCCACTTTCACTATGTCCTGGTAGCTGGGTCGCTCTATGCGATGTTTGCCGGTTATTACTACTGGAGCCCCAAGTGGACCGGTGTAATGTACAGCGAGCGCCGTGGCCAGATCCATTTCTGGTGGTCGCTGATTTCGTTCAACGTCACATTTTTCCCGATGCACTTCCTTGGGCTTGCCGGCATGCCGCGCCGTTATGCTGACTACCCGATGCAGTTCGCCGACTTCAATGCAATTGCCAGCGTCGGCGCCTTCTTCTTCGGCTTTGCACAGGTGTATTTCTTCTTTTTCGTGGTACTGCCGGCGATGCGCGGCAAGGGCGTACCAGCCAAGGCCAATCCCTGGCTGGACGAAGGTGGCAAGGGCGCAGAGGGCCTGGAATGGGAAGTTCCGTCGCCTGCGCCTTTCCATACCTTTGAAACACCGCCCAAGCTCGATGCGACGGCAACCCGCGTGATTGCCTGAAACTGATGTCCCATCCCATGAAACCTGGCCAGAAAAAAAGCAATATTCGACTTGCCCTGATCCTGGCGTCGGTGGTTGTCGTTTTCTTCTTTGGTTTCATGGCCAAGATGATCTTTCTCGGCCGTTGAGTCTAAAAAGCTTCAAGTCCTGGCAATTCACAATGCTCAAACGCGAAAATTTCAACATGTTGGGAAAGCTGGGTGTAATCGTGCTCGGCATGTTCTGCTTCGGCTATGCGCTGGTTCCAATTTACAAGGCCATTTGCGAGATGACCGGCATCAACGTGCTGGCTTTGGGCGACCGGCAGATACCCGGTGCAACCGCCTCGCTGCCGGCCAATACACAGGTTGACCGCACCCGCACCATCACCGTGGAGTTCGACGCCAACTCACGCGGCCCTTGGCATTTCAAGCCGGCCCAGAATTCTTTGCAGGTGCATCCCGGGGAATTGACGACCGTCATGTATGAATTTCAGAATGTGCAGAACCGCACCATGTCGGCGCAGGCCATTCCCAGTTATGCACCAGCGCAGGCAGGCTCACATTTCAACAAGCTGGAATGCTTCTGCTTCAGCCAGTACACCCTTGCACCTGGTGAGAAAAAGCAGTGGCCGGTTGCGTTTGTGATTGACCCGAAACTGTCTAGGGATGTTAAAACCATCACGCTGTCCTATACCTTTTTTGAGGTGGGCGGCAAGACACCAGCCGTTCCGGATGTATTAAAAGCGGCAGGTGCCTGAAGGTGGCAAAAATCCCCTTGCGCAAATTATCACTTTGGCGAACCGTCAAGGCAGTCGCCTGGTCTTTCATTGGCTTGCGGGCCAGAGGCGACTATGAAGAAGATGTCAAAAACCTGAGCCCACTTCACATCATTGCCGTCGGACTGGTTGGCATTTTTGTATTTGTGGCGGTTCTGGTGCTGCTGGTGAACTGGGCGGTTGCGCGTTAGCCGCCACGGCTAATTAAAAGATTATTGAAATTTGAGAGAAAAACAGGAGTCGAGTGATGTCAGCAGCAACCCATGGGGCAACCCCTTACTATTTCGTGCCCGGACCTTCAAGTCGTCCAGTCATGTCCGCCATCGGCCTGTTTTTTGTGATCTTGGGCGCAAGCCAATGGATCAATGGGGCCGGCTGGGGGGCATGGTGCCTGGCTTTTGGCATGTTGTTCTGGCTCGGCACGTTGTTTCAGTGGTTTCGCGACTCGATTGCCGAAAGTGAAGGCGGCATGTACGGTCACAGGATTGATTTGTCCTATCGCTGGAGCATGAGCTGGTTCATTTTTTCAGAAGTGATGTTTTTTGGTGCTTTTTTCACTGCGCTCTGGTGGGCACGTGCGCATTCGATACCCGCCTTGGGAAGCCTCGACAACGCCTTGCTCTGGCCTGACTTCAAGGCCGTCTGGCCCAGCCTTGTTGCGGTCGGGGCGACTGCGTCGCCTGCCGGCATCGTAGAACCATTTTCAACCGTGGGACCATTCTGGTTGCCCACCATCAACACCGCATTGCTATTGAGTTCAGGCGTGACACTGACGATTGCCCACCATGCATTGCGTGAAAACCACCGGGGCCGCACGATTGCCTTTATGTGGCTGACGGTGCTGCTTGGCATTGTGTTCCTGTGCGTTCAGGGTTACGAATACTTTCATGCCTATTCAGATCTCAACCTGAAACTAAGTTCTGGTATTTATGGTTCGACCTTTTATATGCTGACCGGCTTTCACGGCTTCCATGTACTGGTCGGCATGCTGATGCTGCTGTTCATCACGTTGCGTTTGCAAAAGGGTCATTTCACCGCTGACAAACACTTTGGCTTTGAAGGCGCAGCCTGGTATTGGCACTTCGTGGACGTGGTGTGGCTGGGGCTTTATATACTGGTGTACTGGTTGTAGTTTTCCTGGCGGTTGATCTAGCCGCCATGGAATGCTGAGTTTCTTTGAAAAAGGCCGCTTGATGCGGTCTTTTTTATTGACACGCCTTATTATTTTCCGACCGGGATGCCGGTCGGCTGGAGATAACCCAGTTTCCATGAGATCAGAATGCATACAAACAGCAATACCGAGAACCCGACGCGAAACGCCAATGCACGCGCCATGTTGCTGGTTTTTCGTTTGCCGTCAGTCCCGTCTTTCATCATGAAAAAAAGAGCAGCGCCTAAGCTGGTAAGAATAGCGATGAATGCCAGTGCAACAAGATAAGTCATGAATCCTATTATCAGCCTATGACTCCTGCCTTGCATTCCCGAAATTTCTGGATTCTCACGCTAGCGGCACTAATAGTCGCAGGGGGCACCTTTTCGCTGGGACAGTGGCAGTTGAGCCGTGCTTCCCAAAAAGAAGCTGTCCAGGCTGAAATCAATGCCAAGACTAACTTGTTCCCGCTTGATAGCCGCGCATTGTCGGCCAGCGAAAACATGCCTGCTGAAATTTACCGGCAGGCTGTGCTCCAGGGCGTGTGGCAAGCGGAGCGCACGGTCTACCTTGACAACCGTCCGATGAACGGACGCAGCGGCTTCTGGGTGCTGACGCCATTGAGGCTAGAAAGCACTGGCCGGGTAATTGTGATTCAGCGTGGATGGGCTCCTCGGGATTTTGCCGAACGTTCCCGCTTGCCACCTGTGATCACACCGGCGGGCGTGGTCGTGGTCCGAGGCCGTATTGCCCCGCCACCCTCAAAGCTTTATGAGTTCAAAGGTGTAGATACAGGGCCGATACGGCAAAATCTTGATCTGCCAGCTTATAGAGAAGAAATTGGTTCTCTGCTGTTTGAACAAGTTTCCCTGTTGCAGACCGACGCGCCCAGCGAAGGTTTGCTGCGTGAATGGGCAGCTCCCAATCTGGGGGTCGACAAGCATTATGGCTATGCCTTCCAATGGTTTGGATTGTGCCTGATGGTGGTTATTTTATATGTCTGGTACCAGATCATTCTTCCTTTTCGTGCTTCCTTGCGCGCCCAGCGCGGCGATTAACCGGCCTTGAATACCGTGACAAAAGATTCCCCTGACTCATCCTTTTTGCATTCCGCTTCCGCTGCTAAGGACCATCCGCTGGGCTTGACTGTCCATGCCATGCCAGCGATCAACCCGTCCGCAATAGGTTCAGAAAATACCCGTTCGGGCCGCTGGAAAATGACTCTTCTCTTGCTGGTGTGCGCCAGCCCGGTCGTGGCTTCCTATTTCATGTATTACGTGGTCAGGCCCGAGGGGCGCCGCAACTTCGGTGAGTTGATCAGCCCCCAGCGTCCCTTGCCACCCCTGGCCACGCAGACGCTGGACGGCAAGGCCGGCGAACTCAGCACTTTAAAAAACCAATGGCTGCTGCTAAGCGTTGCCGGCGGGGCCTGCGACACGCGCTGCGAGCAAAACCTGTATTTCCAGCGTCAGCTGCGCGAATCGCTGGGCCGGGAAAAGGACAGGCTGGACCGCGTCTGGCTGGTGGATGACGACATCCCGGTACGCCAAGCCCTGCTGCCAGCCCTGACGGCTGCCACGGTCCTGCGGGTGCCACCCGGTGCTTTGGCCCAGTGGCTTGAGCCGGCGCCGGGCAAACGCCTTGAGGATCATCTATACCTGGTGGACCCGTTGGGGAATCTGATGATGCGTTTTCCTGCCGACATGGATGCTGAAGCCGGTGCCAAGGCCAAGCGCGACCTGGACCGCTTGCTGCGCGCCTCCAGCAGCTGGGACAAGGAAGGCCGGTGAGTATGGCCCCCACGCTCCCCACTTCGTGTGGTTCGCCGCCCCCCGGGGGGGCTGCTGCGCCTGCGGCCCGGCAAAGCCGGTTCCGCGGCCCCTGCTGGCGTGGAATGCTGTTGCTCTTGGTGGCAGTGTGCAGCACCGAGGTTGCCGGGTCTGTGGCTTGGTTAAGACGGTTTTACGGGCGCTGCTGCGTCAACACATCATTACGCTTGGCAAAAGCCGGCTCTTTTTAGACATGGATACACAAGACCTTTACAACCTTAGTCCGGCCGTGCGGCTGATGCTCATGGGACTCGTGGTGGCGCTCGGGCCGCTGGCTTGGGTCTGGGCGCGAAACAAGAATGCGCCGGTGGCCCAGAGGCTGCGCGTGCTGACGCTGGTCACCTTGTTTCTCACCTTTGACTTGGTGGTCTTCGGCGCTTTTACCCGATTGACCGATTCAGGC
This sequence comes from Polaromonas sp. CG_9.11, assembly GCF_015752225.1. NCBI lineage: Bacteria > Pseudomonadati > Pseudomonadota > Betaproteobacteria > Burkholderiales > Comamonadaceae > Polaromonas > Polaromonas sp. CG_9.11. The sequence continues at coordinate 27,581 of NZ_JADOVE010000008.1, read as the reverse complement.
CTGGGCTGCCCGGATTGGCCAGGCTGCTATGGCAGCGCCAGCCCCGTCGGTGCGCAATTGCACATCGATGCCGCCCAGAGCGCAATGCCCACCGGCCCGGTGACGCATGCCAAGGCCTGGATTGAAATGATCCACCGCTATCTGGCCACCGGCGTTGGCGTACTGATCCTGACCCTGACGCTTGTCACCTGGATGGCCCGCCGCGAGCAGCAACCCGGCGCAGGAATTCCAACACCAACGTCTGTGCTTTCGCCGTGGTGGCCCACCGCCACTTTGGTCTGGGTTTGCCTGCAAGGCGCATTTGGCGCGCTCACGGTGACGATGAAGCTGTTTCCGGCCATCGTGACGATGCATCTGCTGGGAGGCCTGATCCTGTTGGCCTTGCTGCGCGCGCAGTCAGTTCGCTACGCCCAGGGGCATGAACAAGAAAAACCGAGCGTTATGAGTACCGCCAACCGGCGCTTCGTGCTGGCCGCCTTTGCCATGCTGTGGCTGCAGATTGCGCTGGGCGGATGGGTGAGCACCAATTACGCCGTGCTGGTCTGCACCGATTTCCCGTCTTGCCAGGGTTCATTCTGGCCATCGATGGATTTCAGCCAAGGGTTCACGCTGTGGCGCGAACTGGGCGCAAGCCATGAGGGCGGTTACATCAGCTTTCAGGCGCTGACGGCCATTCACTATGTCCATCGCCTGGCGGCCTACGTGGTGTTTGCCGTGTTGATGCTGCTGGCGCTGCGCCTGCACAGGATGCGGGCGTTTCGCCTTCAGGCGCGCTGGCTCGCCGGTCTGATGCTGTTGCAGGTGGCCACCGGATTGAGTAATGTGGTGCTGGGCTGGCCATTGCTGGCGGCTGTCGGTCACACTGGTGGTGCTGCGGCGCTGGTGGTGGTCCTGACGGGCATTGTTTTTTCCAGCCAGACATCGCCCGCGCGGGCGCGTGTTTCTTCCTTGAATGCGTCGAGAATGTCTGCATGAATTCCCCTCATCCGTCCGCTGCCACGCCAACCGGCGTGCGTGCCTCGTCACGTTTCAGCCAGTTTTACGTGCTGACCAAGCCGCGTGTGGTGCAGCTCATCGTGTTTTGTGCGTTGATCGGCATGGTGCTGGCGGTCCCGGGACTCCCAAGCTGGTCCGATGTCCAGCTTGCGGTGGTTGCCTGCGCTGGTATCTGGCTGGTCGCTGGCGCGGCCGCGGCTTTCAACTGCATGGTTGAGCAGCAGATTGATGCCAAGATGCGACGCACCGCCTGGCGACCGACTGCCCAAGGCCAGCTCAGCAACCCGCTGACATTGACTTTTTCTGTCGGCCTGTGCGCCCTGGGATCGTGGATTTTGTATGTGTGGGTCAATCCGCTCACCATGTGGCTTACCTTTGCGACCTTTGTCGGCTATGCCGTGGTGTACACCGTGATCCTGAAGCCGCTGACGCCGCAGAACATCGTTATCGGCGGCGCTTCGGGCGCCATGCCTCCGGTGCTCGGATGGGCTGCCATGACCGGTTCGGTCGGCCCTGAAGCGCTCATCCTTTTCCTGATCATTTTCTTGTGGACGCCGCCACATTTCTGGGCGCTGGCGCTTTACCGCGTTGAAGACTACCGCAAGGCCGGCCTGCCGATGCTGCCTGTCACGCATGGCAACGAATTCACCCGGCTGCAGATTTTTCTCTACACGTTGGTGTTGTTCGCTGCCTGCCTGATGCCTTTCATCTTCAAGATGAGCGGCTGGCTCTATCTGGTGGCAGCGGTGGGGCTGAGTATTGGTTTTAGCGCTTATGCCTGGATGCTCTGGAAAAATTATTCCGATGCGCTGGCACGCAAGACCTTTCGTTTTTCGCTGATCCACCTGTCTGCCTTGTTTGCAGCATTGCTTCTGGACCACTACCTCCTATGAAAAACACATTGACCATGCACCCTTCCAGAAGGCGTGCTGTCAAAATCCTGGCAAGCCTTGCGGCGATGTCGCTGACTTCCGCCTGGCTGACGGCTTGCGCGCCCGACAAGCCCCAGTTCAAGAGCATCGACCTGACCGGCGCCGACTATGCGCAGGGTTTTTCCCTGCTGGACCACAACGGTCAGTTGCGCACCGTCAAGGATTTCGCCGGCAAGGTCGTGGTGGTGTTTTTCGGCTTTACCCAGTGTCCTGACGTGTGCCCGACCTCGATGGCCGAGTTGGCCGAGGTCAAGCGGCTGCTGGGAGCCGATGGCGCCAAGCTCCAGGCGATTTTCATCACGCTGGACCCGGAACGCGACACTCCTGAACTCCTCAAGGCGTACATGGGCAATTTTGATCCCGGTTTTCTGGCACTCCGGCCGACGCCCGAGCAACTCCCGCAAGTCGCCAAGGAGTTCAAGATATATTACAAGAAGGTCGACGGCAAGACCAAGGGCAGCTACACCATGGACCATTCGGCAGGCAGCTATATTTATGACCCGAAAGGTCGCATACGTTTGTACAACCGCTACGGCTCGGGGGCGGAAGTCCTCGCATCCGATATTCGCCTGCTGATCAAGACCAGTTAAAAAAAGCCTGCCACTTTTCAGCGCAGGCTTTCAATCACGCTCACTTTGCAAGGCCGGTATTCGCCGGCCCGCGCGTTCAGACGTAGGTCGCCAGGACTTTCTTCATTTTCTTCATCGCCGCCACCTCGATCTGGCGAATGCGCTCGGCGCTGACCTTGTATTCGGCCGCCAGGTCGTGCAGCGTCATGCCGCCCGAACCGTCGTCGTTCACGTTGAGCCAGCGCTCTTCGACAATACGGCGAGCGCGCGGATCAAGTTCCTCCAGCGCGGTGCTCAGGCCGCCGGTCATCAGGTCATCACGCTCGCGCGATTCGATCAGCGACGTAGGTTCCTGCGCGCTGTCTGCCAGATAGGCGATCGGACCAAAGGCGTCTTCGCCATCGTCGCTTGGACTTGGATCAAGCAGGACATCGCCGCCGGACATGCGCTGCTCCATCTCGATGACTTCCTCGCGCTTGACATTGAGCGTCTGCGCCATCGAGTCGATCTGTCCCTCGGTGAGCGTGTCGCGGTGTGTGGCAACATTGGCATCATCCTTGTAGCTCTGCTTCATCGAGCGCAGGTTGAAGAACAGCTTGCGCTGGGCCTTGGTGGTAGCCACCTTGACCATGCGCCAGTTCTTCAGGATGTACTCGTGGATCTCGGCCTTGATCCAGTGCATGGCGTAACTCACCAGACGCACGTTCTGGTCAGGATCAAAGCGCTTGACCGCCTTCATCAGGCCGATGTTGCCTTCCTGGATCAGGTCGCCGTGGGGCAGGCCGTAGCCCAGGTACTTGCGGGAAATCGACACCACCAGACGCAGGTGCGACAGCACCATTTTTCCGGCCGAATCGAGATCGTTGTTTTCCTTGAGTTTTTTCGAAAACTCCTGCTCCTGCTCCAGCGTCAGCATGGGCAGGCGGTTGACCGCCGAAATATAGGCATCAAGATTGCCCAGCGGGGGCACCATCGACCAAGGATTGAGTGTGGCCACGGTGTTGGCCGACATGGAAGGCGCAACCGCAGCAGACATCATTGACTTGGGGGAAAGGGCATAAGACATTGCAACACTCCTTTTCGCTAATGCTAAATATTAGCACTCCACTGTGGAGAGTGCCAGGCAACGTGTTCAATGGCGTCAATAGCGCAAGACTAATCAGCGTTAACCCTGGCTGTCAGACAGAATTTTGACCGCTTGGTTCATCAGACTTGGTTTCGGTCTTGTAAAGCTGCAGGACTGGCGCGACCCTGAGGCAAGAAATCCAACCTTTGATTTCTGGAGTGAGGTCTAAAAATAACAGTGAGAAATGCTTATTACGCAATGCCTGCATGAATTTATTGCTATTTAAAATATAGCAGCTGAATTGGCGGGTCCCAGCAAATCAGCCGGCTTTCAGGATTCGCGGCGCTCATCGCGGAGTTCGCGCGCTTCGACATCGATCACCTGTCCTGAGGCAGCCTTGTGCGAAGGCTGACGCGCAGGGCCGCTGGTCCACATCCCTGGTTGCGAAAATTTCTGGAAATGGGCAAAGGCCATGAGGGGCGCTGATTTCCGGCCGGTGATCAATGATTTGAGCAGGCTCAAGGCAAACACCGTCAGGGCCACCAACAACAGGCCGACAGCCAGCACGGCAGCAGACAGGGCAAAAACAAGTTTCAACATAAAACGGAAAATCTGACGCAGAGGGTTGTTCACGCGGTCAATCCTTTAAAAACCGCAAGTGGTGACGATCATGCAGTTTTCAATGCCCGCCAAGGGGCGGTCGGCATGACCAGACGCATCAGCCGAGCAGGGCCTGGGCAAATTCGCGGGCATTGAAGGTTTCCAGGTCTTCAAGTTTTTCGCCGACGCCAATGAAATACACCGCCACTGGCCGCAAGCCCGGCGATGCCCTGGCCCGTTCGCGCGCCCACAGCGCGATGGCCGCCAGCACGCCGCCCTTGGCCGTGCCGTCGAGTTTGGTGACGATCAGGCCGGTCAGTTGCAGCGTGTCGTCAAAAGCCTTGACCTGCGCCAGCGCATTCTGGCCGGTGTTGCCGTCGATCACCAGCAGCACTTCGTGCGGTGCCGTGGCGTCGGCCTTTTGCACCACGCGCTTGATCTTGCGCAGCTCTTCCATCAGGTGCAGCTGAGTGGGCAGCCGGCCGGCGGTATCAACCAGCACCACATCCTTGCCGCGTGCCTTGCCAGCGGTGACCGCGTCAAAGCTGACCGCCGCCGGATCGCCGTTTTCCTGGCTGACGATCTCGACCGTGTTGCGGTCGGCCCAGACGCTGAGCTGTTCGCGCGCGGCGGCGCGAAAGGTGTCGGCCGCGGCCAGCAGGACCGAAGCGCCTTCGTTGGCCAAATGGCGCGTGAGCTTGCCGATCGAGGTGGTCTTGCCTGCGCCATTGACACCCGTCACCATGATGACGGTGGGCACGAATTCGCCAATCACCAGCGGCCTTTCGAGCGGTTTGAGCAGCACCGTGATGGATTCGATCAGCGCATTCCTGACGGCCACCGGATGCGTCATGCCGCCTTCCTTGACGCGGCGCCGGACGTCGGCCAGCAGGTGCTCTGTTGCGCTGACGCCGGTGTCGGCCATCAACAGCGCGGTTTCCAGGTCTTCGTAGAGTTGCTCGTCGATCTGGCTGCCGGTGAAGACAGTTGAAATGCTGGAGCCGGTCTTGCGCAGGCCTTGCTGCAACTTGCCGAACCAGCGCTGCCGCTCGGGCGCCACAGCCAGCGCCAGCGCCTGCGGAATGTCGATCGGCGTGACCAGCGCGCTGCCAATCATCGAGCCACCGTTGCCGGCAGGCCTTTTTACCGCAACGGGCGCTGTCGCAGGGACTGAAATTGAAGGCGCGGGCGGCGTGCTTGGCACGGCAGAATCGTCACCGGATTCGAGTCGAACCAGTGGCGCGGGCAGCTCGACAGGCAAGGGCGGCGGGGCGGGGCGTAATTTTTTTTTGAAGAAACTGAACATTGCTTGGTCTTGTAGAGTCCACCATTCTATGAAACACCTCAAGCAAATGGGCGTGAAGCCCCCACTATTGTTTTTCCGGCGCCCGGCATGCGCTTTTTCAGGGCTGCTGCTGTCGGCTGCGCTGGCAGCCGGCCCCGGCCAGGCGGCCCTTGCCCAGGCGCCCGCGCCGGTCGAGCAGTTCACGCTGGCCAACGGCTTGACGGTGATCGTCAAGCCCGACCACCGCGCACCCACGGTGGCGCACATGCTGTGGGTGCGGGTCGGCTCGATGGACGAAGTCGATGGCACGTCGGGCGTGGCCCATGTGCTCGAACACATGATGTTCAAGGGAACACCGACCGTCAAGGCGGGCGAGTTCTCCAGGCGCGTGGCGGCACTCGGCGGCCAGGAAAACGCCTTCACCGGGCGCGACAACACCGGCTATTACCAGCAGATTCCGGCCAGCCGTCTGGAAGATGTGATGCGGCTGGAGGCCGACCGCTTTGCCCACAGCCAATGGGCTGACGATGAATTCAAGCGCGAGATCGAGGTGGTCAAGGAAGAGCGCCGCATGCGCACCGAGGAATCGCCCCACGCCATGCTGCAGGAGCAGGCCAGCGCCGTGACTTTTCTGGCGTCACCGTACCGCCGCCCCATCGTCGGCTGGATGAGCGACCTGGACGCCATGACACCGGGCGACGTGCGCAGCTTCTACCAGCGATGGTACGTTCCGGCCAACGCGGCCCTGGTGGTAGCCGGCGATGTCGAGGTGGCGCAGGTCAGGAAGCTGGCCGAAAAATACTATGGCGCCATTGCCGCGCGCCCGGTGCCCGAGCGCAAGCCGCGCACCGAGCCCGAGCAGGCGGGCCTGCGCCGCATCGACCTCAAGGCGCCGGCCAGCCAGGCGTATGTGAGCATGGCCTTTAAGGTGCCCAAGCTTTCGGCGGCCGATCTGGCGCCAGTGTCCGGCGCCGCTTCACCGGCATCTTCACCGACCCTTGCCACCAGCCGCGATGCGCTGGCGCTGACGGTGCTGTCGGCCGTGCTCGACGGCTACAGCGGCGCACGGCTGGAGCGCGCGCTGGTGCAGGGCCAGTCGGGCGGGCGCGTGGCAGACGGCGCTGGCGCCTCCAGTGGACTTTTCGGACGCGGACCGCAACTGTTCACGCTCTACGGCGTTCCGGCCGCCGGAAAAACCACACAGCAGGTAGCCGACGCCCTGCGCCAGCAAGTCGCCGTGGTGGCGCGTGACGGCGTGAGCCAGGCCGAACTCCAGCGCGTCAAGACCCAGTGGGTGGCCAGCGAGACCTACAAGCTCGACTCGGTGTTCAGCCAGGCACGCGAACTCGGTTCAAACTGGGTCCAGGGCCTGCCGCTCGATGCCAGCGCGCGCCTGATTGCCCAGCTGCGCACGGTGACGACTGGCGAAGTGCAGGCGGTGGCCGGCAAATACTTCGGCGACGACCAGATGACCCTTTCCACCCTGCTGCCGCAGCCGCTGGACCCGAACCGCAAGCCGCGCCCCGCCAGCGCGCCGTCCAGCGGCGACCTGCATTGAGCCGCGCCCTGAATTCAACCAACTGAAACTCATGATGATTGCTACTAAAAAAATAGCTGTTCGCGCAATAGCAGTATGCGCAACTGGCCTGTTTGTTCATACATTTTCACTGGCGACCATTCCCGTCCAGCACTGGACGCAGGCCAGCGGCGCGCAGGTCTATCTGGTCGAAAGCCCGGCCATTGCCATGGTCGATGTCCAAATTGATTTTGATGCCGGCAGCCGGCGCGACCCTCCCGCTCAAGCGGGGCTGGCAAGCATGACGGCGAACATGCTGGAAAAAGGCGTGCGCGCAAGCGCGGAAGCAACAAGCGCGGGCCTGCCAGCTCAAACCCACCAGGGACCGCAGGACCAGCTTCGTCGGACCATCGGCGCAGCCGCCCCCTCGGGGGGCAGCGCAGTACGCGAAGCGACAAGCGTGGGGGCACCAGCACTCGATGAAAACGCCCTGGGTGAGGCCTGGGCCGATCTGGGTGCGGACTTTGGCGCCGGCGCTTCGGCCGACCGCATGAGCTTTTCGCTGCGCTCGCTGACCGATCCGGCCCTGCTCGACCAGGCCGTGGCGCTGGCGGCGCGCCAGATCGCCGAACCTGCCTATCCCGATGCGGTCTGGCAGCGCGAACGCCAGCGCCTGCAGGCCGCGCTCAAGGAGTCCTACACCCGCCCGGCCAGCGTGGTGGGCCGGGCCTACGCAAAGGCGGTGTATGGCACCCATCCGTATGGCCTTGAAATGACCGAAGCCACGCTGGCCAACATCAGCGTTGCGGATTTCCAGGCTGCGCATGCCGCCGGTGTGGTCGCTTGCCGCGCCCGCATCAGCATGGTGGGCGCCGTGAGCCGGGCGCAGGCCGATGCCATGGCTGCGCGCCTGCTGTCTCGCCTGCCCCTGGTGCCCTGCGCCAGCCTGCCGCCGCTGCCGGTCGTGCCCGACGTGGCGCCGCTCGCGCAGGCACAGGACATCGCCATTCCCTTTGATTCGGCGCAGGCGCATGTGCTGATCGGTCAGCCCGGTTTCAAGCGCACCGACCCCGACTACTTCCCACTGACGGTCGGCAACTACATTCTGGGCGGCGGCGGCTTCGTCTCGCGGCTGACGAATGAAGTGCGTGAAAAACGCGGCCTGACCTATGGCATTTCCAGCTCATTCTCTCCGGGCCTGCATGCCGGCAGTTTCAGCATCGGCCTGCAGACCCGGCCCGACCAGGCAGCGCAGGCGGTACGGATCGCGCGCCAGGTGGTGGGCGATTTTGTCGCCAGCGGCCCGACCGAAGCCGAATTGAAGGCCGCCAAGGACAATCTGGTCGGCGGCTTTGCGCTGCGCATCGACAGCAACCGCAAGCTGCTGGGCAACCTGGCCGGCATCGCCTGGAATGACCTGCCGCTCGACTACCTCGACACCTGGACGCAGCAGGTTGAAAAAGTCAGCGTGGCCGACATCAAGGCGGCTTTTGCGCGCAAAGTCCAGCCCGACAAAATGGTGACTGTTATTCTCGGAGCCGCAAAATGAAATACACACCCAAACCCATCGCCTCCGAGCCGGCAGCCAAGCCTTCGGCCAAGGCCAATACCGTCAAGCCCAAGGGCACCGCCCACCTCAAGCCGCCGGGTGAAATCCGCATCATCGGCGGGCAGTACCGGCGCACGAAACTCACCGTGCCGAACCATCCCGGCCTGCGTCCCACGCCCGACCGCGTGCGCGAAACGCTGTTCAACTGGCTCGGCCAGGACCTGACCGGCTGGCGCTGCGCCGACGTCTTTGCCGGCACCGGCGTGTTGGGCTTCGAGGCCGCCTCGCGCGGCGCTGCCGACGTGTTGCTGTGCGAGCAGGACCCCGCGCTGGTGGTGCAGCTCAAGGCGGTGCAGGCCAGGCTCAAGGCCGGCACGGTTCGCATCGAACGCGGCGACGGGCTGAGCGCGCTCAAGCGGCTGGATGCTGGCAGCATGCAGCTGGTGCTGATCGACCCGCCTTTTGACTCCAGCATGTTCGAGCCGGCGCTCAAGGCCGCCGCCCAGGCGATCAGCCTGACCGGCCTGGTGTACCTGGAAGCGCCCCGCGCCTGGCAGGACGACGAATTGCAGGCGCTGGGGCTCAAGGTCCACCGCAGCGCCAAGGCCGGCGCGGTGCATTTTCATTTGCTGACCAGAAGCGACCTGCCAGCGGAGCCTTTGCCGGCTTGAGGCGGGTCGGTGGCAGGTGTCTCAAGCGTCCGCATGGCCTTCAGGGTCACGCTTGGTGCTCAGGCTGTCCAAGCGTAGGCAAGGGCATAATTCTGCGCATGTCCATTCCCCGCATTGCTGTTTATTCCGGGACGTTTGATCCGTTCACCCTTGGCCATGGCGACGTGGTGCGCCGCGCCGCCGCGATGTTTGACCGGCTGGTCATCGCGGTGGCCGTTGCCCATCACAAAAAGGCGCTTTTTTCGCTGTCCGAGCGCGTCGGGCAGGTGCAGCAGGCGACGGCCTCCATCGCGGGCATCCGGGTACTGCCGTTTGACGGCCTGATCATGGATTTCTGTGCCACGCAAAACGCCTGCGCGGTGGTGCGCGGCATTCGCAACCTCACCGACTTTGACTACGAGGCCCAGATGGCCGCCATGAACCGCAAACTGCGCCCGGAGGTGGAAACCGTGTTCTTGCTGCCCGAAGCGCCGCTGGCCTGCATCAGCAGCACGCTGGTGCGCGAGATCAGCAAACTGGGTGGCGATGTGGGCACCATGGTGAGCCCGGCCATCGCGTCCGCGCTGGCCCTCGTCCACACGAAACAAGGAGCTTGATTCCATGGCCTTGCTGATCACCGACGAGTGCATCAACTGCGACGTCTGCGAGCCCGAATGCCCGAACGAGGCGATTTTCCTGGGTGCAGAGATCTATGAAATCGACCCGAACAAATGCACCGAATGCGTTGGCCATTTCGACGAGCCGCAGTGCGTGCAGGTCTGTCCGGTGGCCTGCATCCCGGTCGACCCGCAGCACCGCGAGACTCGGGAAACGCTGTGGGAAAAATACAACCGGCTGCAAGCGGTTATCCCGGTGGTTCGGGTGCGCTGAGGCCGCCGACATTGAATTTTATGCATCAAATAGGCACTTTTCGCATAAGAAATATGCGCAAGCAGCTATCAAAATAATAGTAAGTATTACGCCGGCTTTGACATGCTTGCGGCCGTGTCGCTGGCCGCAGCATCCGGCACCGTCGTCGGCCGGGGCGGTTTGGGGCGTGGCGGCTGACTGGTGTGAATCAGCATCGTGGCCTTTTCCATTTCGCCCTTGAGCAGGTCCGGTACAGCTTTCAGGCTGCGCGCGATGCAGTCCTCGATGGCGACGCGGTGTTCCTGGGAAGGCTTTTTCAGCACCCAGTTGATGACTTCGGCCTTCACGCCCGGGTGGCCCACGCCGATGCGCAGGCGCCAGTAGTCAGCCGAGGCGAGTTGCGCATGAATGTCGCGCAAGCCGTTGTGCCCGGCATGGCTGCCGCCGAACTTGAGCTTGACCTGGCCAGGAACGATGTCGAGTTCGTCATGCGCGACCAGCACCTCGCCGGGTGAAACCTTGAAAAAGCGCGCCAGTGCCGCCACCGACTTGCCCGACAGGTTCATGAAGGTCAGCGGCTTGAGCAGCCAGACAGTCTGGCCATTGACCGTGGTACGGGCAACCTGGCCATGGTAATTCTTGTCCAGGCTGAGCGGCGCCTTCAACACTTGCGAGAGCGCGTCAATCCACCAGAAACCGGCATTGTGCCGCGTGGCCTCGTACTCGGGGCCTGGGTTGCCCAGGCCGACAAACAGCTTGATCATGGGGTATGCAAAAAAGAAAGGGGAGGGCGGCAAAGCGTAGCAGAAGCACAGGACATGAAAAAAGCCCTTTGCCTCGCGAGAGGAAAAGGGCCTTGGGTCACTGTCCGGGCAAGACCTTTTCAGGTCATTGCCGCAAGCCGGGAATTACTTCTTGGCGGCGGGTTTGGCAGCAGGCTTGGCGCCGGGCTTGCCCTTGGCAGCCTTGGGGTCGACGACCACGGGAGCGGCTTCGACTTCTTCGACAATCGGGGTCACTGAGACCATGACCGGATTGACCTGGCCTTTGGCAACAGCTTTCACGCCCTTGGGCAGCGAAACGTCCTTGACGCGCAGCGAGCTGCTCTTGGTCAATCCGCTCAGGTCGACGGCGATGAATTCAGGAATATCGGCCGGGAAGCAGGAAACGGTCATCTCGGTCAAGACATGGTTGACGATGCAGTTTTCCGTCTTGACGGCGGGGGATTCTTCTTCGCCGCTGTAGTGCACGGGCACTTTCACGGTCATGCGGGTGCGGGCTTCGACGCGCTGGAAGTCGATGTGCTGGACCTGCTGCTTGTAAGGGTGCATTTGCAGGTCACGCAGCAAAACCTTGTGTTCCTTGCCGGCCAGTTCCATCTCCAGAATGGAGCCGTGGAAAGCTTCCTTCTTGATGGCGTGCCACAAGGCATTGTGATCGATTTCGATCAGGATCGGCTCGGCGGTACCGCCGTAAACGATACCGGGCGTGCGGCCGGTGATGCGGAGACGGCGGCTCGCACCCGTGCCCTGCTTTGCGCGCTCAAAAGCGACGAATTTCATAATCTTCTCCTAAATGGGCGGACCGCGACCAGTCTCACCCTGACTCTAAAAGACTGCCCAGGCTTGAAACCTCGCTAGGTCCCGTTGCTGTGCAGCCGGCTTTTTTGTTTCAGATCAGATCAGGCTGGTCTTGATCCGAGAACAAACTCATGACGGACTCTCCCTTGGCGATGCGCTGCATGGTTTCAGCGATCAGCGGTGCCACGGAGAGCTGGCGAATTTTTTTGCAGGCCAGCGCGTCGGCGCTCAGCGGAATGGTGTTGGTGACCACGACTTCATCGAGTGCGTCGCCCTGCGTGATGCGCTGGATGGCCGGCCCCGAGAAAATCGGATGGGTGCAATAGGCATAGACCTTCTTGGCGCCGCGCTCTTTCAGCACTTCGGCTGCCTTGACCAGTGTGCCCGCGGTATCGATCATGTCGTCCATGATTACGCAGTTGCGGCCTTCGATGTCGCCGATCACATGCATGACCTCGGACACATTGGCCTTGGGACGACGTTTGTCAATGATTGCCATGTCGCAGCCCAGTTGCTTGGCCAGCGCGCGGGCGCGCACCACGCCGCCGACATCGGGCGACACCACCATCAGGTCGGTGTAGTTTTTCTGCCGCAGGTCGCCCAACAACACCGGCGAGGCATAAATATTGTCAACCGGAATGTCGAAAAAACCCTGGATCTGGTCCGCATGCAGGTCCATGGTCAGGACGCGGGTCACGCCAACAGCCTGCAGCATATTGGCGACCACCTTGGCAGTGATCGGAACGCGCGCCGAACGCGGGCGCCGGTCCTGCCGGGCATAGCCGAAGTAAGGAATCACAGCGGCGATCTGGTCAGCCGACGAGCGCTTTAGCGCGTCCACCATGATCAGCAGTTCCATTAGGTTGTCATTGGTCGGCGAGCAAGTGGACTGCACCACGAACACGTCGCGGGCGCGGACGTTCTGCTGGATCTCGACGGTGACTTCACCGTCTGAAAATCGTCCCACATGGGCACTACCCAGTGAGATGCCAAGGTTCTGGGCAATTTCTGCGGCCAGGCCAGGGTTGGCATTGCCGGTGAAAACCATGAAGTCGGGGTGGTGCATTTGCGTATGAAGTCCAGCTGCGGACAGACTTGAAAGTGGAGTGAAATATTTATTGAAACAAAATACGCACTGAAAGTAGTGTGCAACGCGGACTTGGCAGTGAATTGCGTTGCAATCTTTCAAAATACACAGACCCGCCACTTGCGGGTCCGGAAGAGCCGCCATCAGGCAGCTCCTAGATCAACTCAAACCTGCGACGGGCAGGTCTGATAAATTTGGCAGGGGTGGAAGGATTCGAACCTGCGAATGCTGGAATCAAAATCCAGTGCCTTAACCAACTTGGCGACACCCCTACACAGGACAGTTGTTGTTGCCAACAACCGACCTATAACCGTTGCTTGCGAATTGCATTCCAGTGAGCCGGTAATTTACCAACCTGCCAAAGGATGCATTTCCAGATTTTTGCATTTGCGGACCAGCCAGTCGCCAGGAGCGTCTGCCAAGTCGGTATTTTCAAGAATCTGTGCAAATACAGCACTTCCCGAGCCGGTCATGCGTCCTGAAAGCTGCTGCGATTCTAACCACTCAAGTGACTGGACAATCTGCAGGCAAAGCTTTTGCGCGACCGGCTGCAAGTCGTTATGGCCAAATTTAAAAACCTGTCCATCAGCATATGCAGCAAAGCCTAGCATTGTAGCAGTCGCTGTGTCACGTTTCAGACTTGAAGCCTTAAAAATTTCTGGCGTTGATACGCCCACAGGTGTTTTGACCACCAAAAACTGCGCCGATGGCAAGGCAAGCGGCGTGATTTCCTCACCAATTCCCTCGACCCAGGCATGACCTCCCGAAAGGAAGAAAGGAACGTCTGCGCCCAGTGAAAGCGCCAGGGTGCGCAGGTCTTTTTCCGGCAGGCGGACCCCCCATAGGCGCTGGAGCGCGAGCAGGCAACTGGCCGCATCGGATGAGCCGCCGCCCATGCCGGCCTGCGATGGAATATTTTTTTCCAGACCGATGTGAGCGCCCAGCGAGATGCCACAGGCCGCCTGCAAGGCGCGGGCGGCGCGCACGGCCAGGTCTTCGGCCGGTAGCACCTCGGAGGCGGTGCCGTCGGCGCTTTTCAGGTCGGTGCGGCTGATCTGCCCGTCGGTGCGCAGTTCAAAATGCAGCGTGTCGCACCAGTCGATCAGCATAAAAGCCGATTGCAGCAAATGGTAGCCGTCGGGCCGGCGGCCGGTGATGTGCAGGAACAGGTTGAGCTTGGCCGGAGCCGGCACGTCATACAGGGCCTTGAGGGGCCGCGAGGAAACAGGAAAGCGGTTCACGCTGGAAACCTTCAAAAACAGTGAGTCTGTCAGGCGGGCAGGGTGTTACTGGTCGAGCACCACACGAAGATCGGCCCGGGGCATGGGCTGCATCCGGGTGGCGGCGATGCGGCCTTCACCGTGCCGTGAAAGATCGGCTGACCAGCCACTGGCTGTCGCGTTGTCGCCCTGCAGCCAGGCGAACAGCGCACCCAGCGGAACGGCTGCGCCCGTGGCCTGCGCCATCAGGGCATCGACGGAGGCAAAGCGCTGGATGTTGCGGTTGCCCGACTCCAGTTCTGCTTCGCCGGGTGCCCAGCGCAGCACGCCCAGCACATTGCCCAGCGGGCTGATCAATGTCAGTTCACCGCGCTCAGACCGGCCCTTGAGCTCAAAGCCGGCCGAGAAAGACTGCTCGGGCTCGCTCTTGACGTTCAAGCTGATACGGCCTGCCCAAAACTCATTTTTTGGGTTATTTAATGATGTTCCGCTGACTGGACGGGCGCAACCAGCTATTAAAATAGTAGCAAAAATGAATCCGTGAAGAAGCAGGGCGCGCAGCCGGTGGGTGAATTGCACGGCGGTTCCCGGTTTATGGCGTCACCTTGAGGCGCTTGAGCGTCTCAAGCAGCGTTTCATTGTCAGCGTTGATGCGCTGGCCTTCTTTCCAGAGGGCCAGGGCGCGGTCTCGCTGCCCCAGGCTCCAGAGCACTTCGCCGAAGTGCGCGGCAATTTCAGCGTCGGGCCTGGCTTTGAAAGCGGCTTCGAAAATCTGCACCGCTTCAAGCGCGTTGCCCAGGCGAAATTCAACCCATCCCAAGCTGTCCTGGATGAAGGGGTCGCCCGGCGCGAACTCGATGGCCTTGCGGATCAGATCACGTGCTTCGGAGAGCCGCACATTGCGATCGGCCAGTGAATAACCCAGTGCGTTGTAGGCATGGTGGAAGTCTGGCTTGAGCTGAATCACTTGGCGCAGCAGCCGCTCCATGTCGTCGAGCAGCCCAAGCTTTTCAGCCACCATCGACTGCTCGTACAGCAAGTCGGTATCGTCTGGCGTTTTGGCTACTGCCTGCGCCAAAAGTTCGTGAGCCTGGCGGTACTGCTTGAATTCGCGCAGCAGGCCGACTTCGGCATTGAGCTTCAGCCGTGCTTCTTCGGGCGTGCGTTCGGGCAGCGCGCGAATCAGGCTGCGCCCTTCCTCGATCTTGCCCTGGCTGGCCAGAATCGAGGCGCGGCGGGTTTGCGCCTGCATCAGGTCTGCGGCGTTTTCAATCTTGCCGAGCCAGCTTTCAGCCGCCGAATAGTCCTTGCGTTTTTCGGCCAGTTGCGACAGCGAGAGATAGGCCTGCGCCAGGCCGGGGTTGCGTTCGGCCAGCGGTGTCTGCCCGGCCAGCGCAACATAGCGTTCCAGCGAAGCCTGGGCCGCCGCCTGCTGGTTGTCTTGCAGCTGCAGCGAACCGAGCACCAGCCAGCCTTCCGGGTAGTCGGGCTTTTCACGCGTCACGATCTGCAGCTGCGCATTGGCTTCGGCATAGCGCTGAACATCGAGCAGTACGCGGGCATATGCCATGCGGATTTCAGGCAGCGCTTTGGACGGGCTTTGGCCATCGTTCAGGTAATTTTTGACGAGTGTTTCGGCTTCGGGCCGCTTCGGATCAATCAGTTCGAGCGCCACCACTACCGGGCCTTCGGCGCGCGAATCGGCTGCCTGGCCACGCTGGGCCGCCACCAATGCGCCTGGCCTGTTGTCAGCCGCCAGCCGCATCCGTCCGGCCGTGGTCCAGGCTGCACTTGCCGTGGCGAGAGGGGTCAGGTAATCGGCCAGCGCGGTTTCAACCACGCTGGCCGCCAGCTTGCGGTCGCTGACGCGGGCATAAATGCGCGGTATGGCCGCCAGCACGGCCAAGCGCTCGGCATCGGGCACCATCCTGAGTTCGGTTTTCAGCGGCTCGACGGTGTCGGCAATACGGTTCAGTGCAATCAGGATCTGCAGGACATAGCGGTTGGCCTCGCGGGATGCGGGCATCTGCTGCTTCCATGCAAGCGCGGCCTGCAACGCCGCGTCGCCGGAGCGGGCCTGCAGGGCAATGTCGGTGGCCCGCTGGTAAAGCTGGGCATCGCCGGTTTTTCGGGCAGCGTCGAGCAGCAGGGCAAAGCCTGCGGAAGCTTGGTCTTCCTGCGCCGTAAGCTCGCCGACCAGTACCTGGTAAAACAACGCGCTGTCCAGCGGAGACACAGTCGCCGATGCTTGGGCCTCCCTGGCTTCGGCAAGGCCCGAGACTGCTGCGGGTCTGGCGGGGGCAAGGGTCTCGGGGATCGTGGCCTGGGCCAGCACCAGCGGAGCAGCAAGGCACAGGCAGGCAAAAGCAAGGCCAGGTTTTTTCTTCATCACGCATGATAATTGAAGGCTTCTGCCGGCGCTTTGCGCTGGTCATGCACGCAGGTGCTGACGTGGCGACCTCTTGTGCCAGGGTTTGCAAGCCCCGTGTTGTCCTGAAGAGTTTTAAATACATGCCTGAACTGCCCGAAGTTGAAGTCACCCGCCTGAGCTTTGCCAACCGCATTGCAGGCGCCCGAATCGAAGACGTGGTGGTGGGCAAGCCCTTGCGCTGGCCACTGGGCTGCGAGGCGACCCAGTTGCATGGCCAGCAGGTGCTGGCTGTGCGCCGTCGTGGCAAGTATTTGTTGCTGGACTTGAGCCAAGGCCTGTTGCTGATGCACCTGGGCATGTCGGGCAGCGTCAGTTTTGGTGCCAAGCTGCCGGTGGCAGGCAAGCATGATCACTTTGACCTGGTGACCAGCCTGGGCACCTTGCGATTGCACGACCCGCGGCGCTTTGGGGCCGTGGTTCATGCCGCAAGCGAAGCCCATCCTTCGGCGCAAAAGCTGCTGGGGCATCTGGGTGTCGAGCCGCTGAGCGAGGCGTTTGACGCGCTGGTGTTTCATCAGTGGCTCAACGCGCGCAAGACCGCCATCAAGCCGCTGCTGCTGGCGGGCCAGGCGGTGGTCGGCGTCGGAAACATCTATGCCTCCGAGGCCTTGTTCCTGGCGGGCATCCGCCCCACCACCCGGGCATCGCGGATCAGCAAGCCGCGCGCTGCCCGCCTGCACCATGCGATCCAGACGGTGTTGACGAATGCCGTCGCCAAGGGCGGCAGCACGCTCAGGGATTTTTCCAATGCAGATGGCGAGGCGGGTCATTTTCAGCTGGACGCCATGGTTTACGACCGAGTGGGCTTGCCGTGCAGGGTCTGTGGCGCGCCGATCAAGGGTATTCGGCAGGGCCAGCGCTCCACCTTTTATTGCGCCCGCTGCCAGAAACCATAAGCGTTCCGCACAGTCGGCCGAAGTCCAATGCTATATTGGCCTGACCACTTGTATGACCACAGCGCATGTCTTTCAACGAACAATTTGACCAGTATGGCGCCTGGCGGCGCGAATTCGCCTTGTGTCTCAAACGGCTCGCCGAGTGGATGAAAGAGCAGGGCCTGCTCAACGCGGCGGTCGAAGCCCGGATGCTCAAGCTGGAGTCTCAGGTGCGCTCTGACAAGGTCATGGTGGCGTTCGTGGCGGAGTTCTCGCGCGGAAAATCCGAGTTGATCAATGCCATTTTCTTTGCCGGGCATGGCCGCCGCATCTTGCCGGCAAGCGCCGGGCGGACCACCATGTGTCCGACCGAACTGGGCTATGACCCCGATACTGCGCCTTGCTTGCGCCTGTTGCCCATCGAAACGCGGCTGCAGCGTCAGGCCTTGGCGGAGTGGCGCCTTGTGCCGGAAAAATGGCTTCAGGTTGACCTGGACGTGGACAACCCCGCCCAGCTGGCAGCGGCGTTCCAGAAGGTCGCCGAAGTGCTGCATGTGCCGCTGGAGCAGGCCCGCGCACTTGGCTTCTGGAATGACAGCAGTCCCGAAAACCATCCGCCGGTGACGGCCGATGGCCGGGTCGAGGTGCCGAAATGGCGCCATGCACTGGTCAACATTGCGCATCCGCTGCTCAGGCAGGGGCTGGTGATTCTTGATACGCCGGGGCTCAATGCCATCGGCGCAGAGCCTGAACTGACGGTCAGCCTGATTCCGCAGGCGCATGCCGTGGTTTTCATCCTGGCGGCCGACACGGGTGTGACCCGGTCCGACTTGTCCATCTGGCGGGAGCATTTGGCCAGTGGCACGAAAGGTAGCGATAACCGCCTGGTCGTGCTCAACAAGATTGACACCTTGTGGGATGCGTTGAGCACACCCGAACAGGTCCAGGCGCAGATTGACCGGCAAAGGGCAAGCTTGGCTGACATCCTGGGATTGCAGCGCTCGCGGGTGCTTGCCGTATCGGCGCAAAAGGGTCTGGATGCCAAAGTCATGCACGACGACGCGCTGTTGAAGGCCAGCCAGTTGCCGGCGCTTGAAGTGGCCTTGGCAAAAGTCTTGATGGGCCAGCGGCAGAAAATCCTGCGCGCGGCCGTCGCCGCCAGCATTCAGGAACTTAAAAGCGAGGCCGCACGCGCATTGACCATGCGCCGTCGCGACCAGACCGAGCAGATGCTGGAGCTGCGCGGCTTGCGGGGGAAAAACAGCACGGTCATCCGGCACATGCGCAAGCGGATCGCGCACGAGCAAGCCGAGTTTTCAGGCAGCAGTGCCAGGTTGCATGCGGTTCGTTCGGTGCACAACACCTTGCTGGGCGATGTCGTGCATTTGTTGGGCATGCCGACGCTCAGGGCCGAACTTGCCAGGTTGACCGCTGCGCTCAAGCAGCCCGGCATCAAGCTGCGCCTGAAAAAAACCTATGGAGAGACGTTTTCAAGCTTGCGAAAAGCGTTGTGTCAGGCTCAAACCATCACGACTGACATGCAGGCGATGCTGGATTCGGCCTTCCGGCAACTCAACGCAGAATTCGGTTTTTCGCTGCAGGCAGGGCGGGCGCCGGATATGACCCAATATGAGCAGGACCTCGAACTGATCGAGCGCAGCCACTTGCAGTACCTGGGCCTGGGCAATGTGATGCGGCTTGCGCAGGCCGGGTTTTCCGACCGGCTGGTGCGTGCACTGAGCAGCCGCCTGCGTATGGTTTTTGAGCCGGCTTTGGGTGAAGTGGAACAGTGGAGCCAGTCTGCATCTGTGCAACTCGATGCGCAAATACGCGAACGGCGCCAGGGTTTTGCCAAGCGCCTGGAATCCATCGAGCGCATTGCGCAGGCTGCGTCAACGCTGGATGAACGAATTGCTGAACTGAATGTGCAGGACATGCGGCTTCGAGCCCTGGAAACCACGCTCGGCGAGCTGACCTTGCAGCTTTTGGACGTTCAGCCTTTGCCTTTTGCGTTCCCTCCATTCCAGAACCCGGCGATTGATACGGCGGGCGCAGTGCTGGCTGAATTGGCATGATGAGGCGTAAATCAGATGCCAGCAGCCTGATTCAAACAGGCCACTCCCCCGAGGCGGGCTCTTTTATTCCGTCTTCGTTCGCGAACGAAATCGTGCATTGGCAGCAAGGCCATGGACGCAACAGCCTGCCCTGGCAGAACACGTGCGATCCCTACCGGGTCTGGCTGTCGGAAATCATGCTGCAGCAAACCCAGGTGGTCACGGTGCTGGCCTATTACGACCGGTTTTTGCAGCGCTTTCCCCGTGTGGGCGATCTGGCTGCCGCTTCCGATGACGAGGTGATGTCCTTGTGGAGCGGGCTGGGGTATTACAGCCGCGCGCGCAACCTGCATCGCTGTGCGCAGCAGGTGATGGCGCTGCACCACGGGCAATTTCCAGCGACTGCCGAGCAATTGCAGACCTTGCCAGGCATCGGCCGCTCGACCGCCGCTGCCATCGCTTCATTCTGCTTCGGGGAACGGGTTGCCATTCTGGACGGGAACGTGAAGCGGGTGCTCACGCGGGTGCTGGGTTTTTCCGGCGATCTGGCGCAGGGCGCCCAGGAGCGCGCGCTCTGGAGCCTGGCCACCGAGCTGCTGCCGCATGACGACCTGGCACAAGCCATGCCGCGCTACACCCAGGGGCTGATGGACCTGGGCGCCACCATTTGCACCGGCCGCCAGCCAAAGTGCCTGCTGTGTCCGGTGCAGGCGCTGTGCCGTGGGCGGGCGCAAGGAAACCCCGAAAAATACCCGGTCAAGACCCGCAAGCTCAAGCGTAGCGCCCAGTCGATCAGCCTGTTGTGGGCGCAACGGCCCGACGGGTCGGTGTGGCTTGAAAAGCGTCCCGCCACCGGCATCTGGGGCGGGCTTTACTGCCTGCCGGTGTTTGAAAGCGATGACGCCTTCAAGTCGCTTCTGCCGCAAAGCCTTGAGGGCCGTATCGAGGCCCTGCCGGCCTTTGTCCATGTCTTGACGCACAAGGATCTGTATTTGTCGCCGTGGATTGCAGGCTTCCAGGCCGATCAGCCCATGCCTGGATCGATGGTGTCTGAAACCCGTCCGGCCGCCTGGTTCAGTCCCGAAGCGTGGCCAGCTCTGGGTCTGCCCGCACCCATCCGCAAGCTGCTGGCGCAGGATGCCGCCGACCCAGCGGATGGAGCGGCCACGATTTAGCCCGAAAGTGAATTTTTAAGATAAAAAAGGCCTCTGGCGCAATACTGGTATGCACAAGTAGCTATGAATAAAATAGCAAAAAGCGCTCAAGCCACTTTGAGCACCGCAAGCGCCTTGAGACAAGGGCCGAGGGATATTGCGCCCGTGTTGAGCCGGGCTGATCAGCCCGCTTCAAGCTCGCGGTGCCGTTTCAGCGTCGGCCAATCCTTGCCAAAGGCCGCTGCCAGTGCCTCCACCAGATAAACCGAACGGTGCTGGCCGCCCGTGCAACCCACCGCCACCGTGACGTAACTCCGGTGGTCGCGCGCCAGGGCCTGCAGCCAGTGACTGAGGAATTGCTCGATATGCCGGAACATGTCGTCCACCTCCGTGTGCGCCTTCAGGAAGTCTGCAACCGCCTCGTCAAGCCCGGTCTGGTTCCGCAGCCCTGCCTCGTAGTGGGGATTGGGGAGCATGCGCACGTCAAACACGTAATCGGCATCAAGCGGCACGCCGCGCTTGAACGCAAACGACTCAAAAACCAGTGTCAGCTGACGGCCTGGCTGCCGAAGCAGCGATTTCACGTAGCCCTGCAACTGTGCCGACCGGATCATGCTGGTGTCAATCACATGCGCCTGCTCGCGCATTTCACCCAGCAGCTTGCGTTCAAGTTCGATCGCGTCGACCAGCGCCCGGTGCTGGTCGGTGGCGTCGATTCTTGACAGCGGATGCAGGCGCCTGGTTTCTGAAAATCGCCGGACCAAGGTGTCGGTATTGGCATCAAGGAAGAGCGACTGCACTTGCACCCCCTGAGCCTTCAATTCCTTGAGCTGCTGTGGCACCAGCGGCAGCGACGTGGCGCTCCTGACATCCATGGCGATGGCCAGCTTTGGGGCGTTGTGCGGCCGTTTCAGGGCAACAAAAGGTGACAGCAGTTCTGGTGGAAGATTGTCCACACAGTAGTAACCGGCATCCTCAAGGGCATGGAGCGCGACCGACTTGCCCGAGCCCGACATGCCAGTGATAAGAATCATTTCCATCACGTCAACCTTCCGGCTCGTGACAAGCGCTGTCCGGTCTTGGAACGGTCATGGCTGCGGGGTGAATTCGGGTAAATCAGAAGACAGGTGTTCATGCTCCTGATGGTATCAAGCAGGCTGGCTAAATCCCCTCTTCAGGGGATTGATCCAGCATTTCAGTGGCATGCGCAAGGGTGGCACCCGAAAGGCGTTCCCCGCCCAGCATTCGCGCAATTTCGGTCACGCGCAACTTGCCGGTCACATGCTCAACGGTGCTCAGCGTGCTGCCTTGCTCCGAGCGTTTGGACACCACGAGATGCTGGTTGGCAAAGGCGGCCACCTGCGCCAAATGCGTTACCGCCATCACCTGCCGGTCCTGGCCAAGTTGCCGCATCAGCCGGCCAACAGTTTGCGCGACTGTGCCGCCCACCCCAGAATCCACCTCGTCAAAAACAAGGGTCTGGGCCTGTCCCAACTGGCTGGTGGTGACGGCAATGGCCAGCGCGATGCGGGACAACTCGCCGCCCGAAGCCACCTTGGCCACCGGCCTGGGCGTGCTGCCGCCATGGCCGGCGACCAGAAACTCGGCCTGCTCCAGCCCGTGCTGCGCCGGTTGTTCGGCTGGCGCAAGCACCACTTCAAACCTGCCGCCCTGCATGCCCAGACCTTGCATGGCCTGGGTGATGGCGCTGGCCAGCAAGGGCGCCGCCTGGCTTCGCAGGCGCGACACCTGGCCGGCCTCTTTCATGTACCCGGCTTTGGCCTGGTTCTCGTTGCATTCAAGCTGAACCAGGTCGGCGGCCTCGTCCAGTGCGCGCAGCTCAGCCTTCCACGATGCCAGCAGTTCAGGCAGTTCGGCAGGCGCCCGCTTGTAACGGCGTGCCAGGCTGATCCATTGCGCCAGGCGTTCGTCCAGCTCGGCCAGCCGCAGGGGGTCGAGTTCGGCGTCCCGGGCATAGGCTCGCAATGAATGCACGGTGTCGTCCATTTGCGCCAGGGCCGTGTGCAAGACTGCGGCCAGTTCCTTGAATTCCGGCTCTATTTGGGCCTGGTTTTCCAGGGCCTGAATGGCGCGGCTCAGCAGCGTCAGGGCATTGTCATCAGCCTCTCGCAAGGCGTCGACCGCTGTTTGCACGGCATCGCGCAAATCCTGCATGTTTGACAACCGCCCATGCTGGGCGTTGAGTTCTTCCCATTCATCCTCGACAGGCGCCAGTTTGCCCAGTTCCCCAATCTGCCATGCCAGCCGTTCGCGGTCACGCTCCAGGCTCTCCCGGGCATCGTTTGCCTGGGCGAGGATTTTTAGTGCCATGCGCCATTCCTGCCAGCGCAACGAGAGCAGTTCGGTTGAAACGCCTGCATACGAGTCCAGCAGGCCGCGAACGGCGTCGGGGCGCGTGAGGCTTTGCCAGGCGTGCTGGCCATGAATGTCCACCAGCTGACTGCCGATATCCTTGAGCTGGGTAACAGTGACTGCGCTGCCGTTGATCCATGCCCGGCTCTTGCCCTGCGCGTCCACCGTGCGGCGCAGCAGCAGGGTGTCGCCGGACTCCATGCCGGCCTGCTCCAGCCACGGTGCCAGCCGGGCAGGGCTGTCGAATTCGGCACTGATCTCGCAGCGCGCCGCGCCCTCGCGCACCACGCCGGCATCGGAACGCGCGCCCAGCACCAGTTGCAGTGCGCCAACCAGTATCGACTTGCCGGCGCCGGTTTCGCCAGTCAGCGCAGTGAATCCGTCCATCAGGTCAAGATCAAGTTCGCGCACGATCACGAAATCCCGCAGGGCAATGCTTTTAATGCTCATATCTCGGTGCAGGCCAATGGAGGGCGGCAGCGCTCAGGCTACAACGCCTTCGTTCCAGTGAAGCTTCTTGCGCAGCGTGTCGAAATAACTCCAGCCCTTGGGGTGCAAAAAACGCATCTGGAACTCCGAACGCCTGACAATGATCCGGTCGCCATGCAGCAAGCTGGCCAGCGACTGCATGTCAAAGCTGGCGCTTGCATCCCGGCCTGCTACCAGTTCAATGGCAACTTCTCCCGAGTCTGAAAGCACGATTGGCCGATTTGACAAGGTATGCGGGGCAATGGGCACCAGTACCCAGCCACCAATCGAAGGATGCAGCAATGGACCGCCCGCTGAAAGTGCGTAGGCCGTTGAACCCGTGGGCGATGCAATGATCAGGCCGTCGGCCCGCTGGTTGGCCACAAATCGGCCATCGACTTCGACACGCAACTCGACCATGCCAGAGGTCGCCCCTCGATTGACCACGACGTCATTCATCGCCGTGGCGCTGAAAACGCAATGGCCATCGCGCATGACCTTGGCCTCCATCATCCAGCGCCGGTCTTCCTCGAATTCTCCGCGCAGCATGGGTGTCAGGGTATTTTGGTAATCCTCAAAGGCAATGTCGGTGATGAAGCCCAGCCGTCCCTGGTTGATGCCGACCACAGGCACGCCAAACTGGGCCAGCAGGCGCCCGATACCCAGCATGGTGCCGTCACCACCTACCACCAGGGCCAGGTCGCACTGCGCGCCAATTCCGGCCGCATCGAGCGTGGCGAACTGGTTCAGACCGGTATTGCGCGCCGTGTCCTCCTCGAGCGCCACGTCGCAACCCTGCGAGTCCAGGAAATGCGCAATGTCTTCCAGGGCAGAGCGGGAGCCTTGGGCCTGGTACTTGCCGATCAGTGCGACATGGCGGAATTGCGACTTCATTTTCAAATTACATCACAACCTGCCGAGCAAGCTTCGTAGAATGTCCTCATGCTTGATAGTCGCGCCCGTTTGTTGTTGAAAGCGCTGGTTGAGCGCTATATTGCCGACGGCCAACCGGTCGGCTCGCGCACGCTTTCCAAGGCTTCCGGACTGGAGCTTTCCCCCGCCACGATCCGCAACGTGATGAGCGACCTAGAGGATCTCGGCCTGATCGTCAGCCCGCACACGTCTGCCGGACGCATTCCGACAGCGCGGGGCTATCGCCTGTTTGTCGACACCATGCTGACCACACAGCGCGACCCGCTGACGGTGGCCAGCCAGATGGCACGCATTGCGCCGGACCAGCCGCTCAAGGTCATCAGCAATGCCGCGCACATGCTGTCGAGCCTGTCGCAATTCGTCGGCGTGGTGATGGCGCCGCGCCGGACGTCGGTGTTCAGGCATATCGAGTTCTTACGCCTGTCCGAAAAGCGCTTCCTGGTGATCATCGTGTCACCCGATGGCGATGTGCAGAACCGCGTCATCTTCACCGAAACTGACTACAGCGCCTCGCAATTGATCGAAGCTTCAAATTTTCTCAATTCTCACTATGCCGGCATGGCGATCGAAGAAGTGCGTGAGCGCCTGAAGAATGAAGTGGACGCACTCAGGGGAGAAATCGCGTCCCTGATGCAGGAAGCGGTCGTGGTCAGTTCCGAAGCCATCGAGTCGCGTGACGAAGTGGTTGTTTCAGGCGAGCGCAACCTGCTGGCGGTCAGCGATTTTTCTGGCGACATGGACAACCTTCGCAAGCTGTTTGATCTGTTCGAGCAGAAGGCACAACTGATGCGCCTGCTCGATGTCTCCAGCCGCGCCGAGGGTGTGCGAATCTACATAGGCGGCGAAAGTCAGGTGATTCCGTACCAGGAACTGTCGGTGGTCACGGCACCTTACGAGGTCGATGGTCAGGTTGTCGGAACGCTTGGGGTGATCGGTCCAATGCGCATGCCCTACGAAAAGATGATCCAGATTGTCGACATCACATCCAAACTGGTCAGCACGGCGCTCAGCCACAGCAAATAGAGCCATTACAATCTGCCAGTGGAGGGGGCGTTAGCTCAGTTGGTTAGAGCAGAGGACTCATAATCCTTTGGTCCACGGTTCAAGTCCGTGACGCCCTACCACGCTACATATGGAAATCCTGCTATTAAAAGTATAGCGTTGTTTTTTTGTTTTTGATGCCGCAACCGCTGATTTACGGTCAATATGCTTTTTGTGTGGGACTCCATACTGGCAACTGCAGTTCAATAAACATGCCCCAGCAGCGACAGTCGCTGGCGGCGCAAAATCCTGGCAATCTGCGCTACCGTGCCTTGCTGAGGTAAGCCGATTCAACGCGGTTAATCATCGACCAATGGCTTGCCGGGCAAGCCTCTGCCAGGCCGCAATAATTGATCATGGATTCAAACATTGCCTTATACAAAATTCCAGAGTCGGTGCTGGTCATCATTTACACATCTCGACTCGATGTACTGCTGATCGAACGCGCTGACCATCCGGGTTTCTGGCAGAGCGTTACTGGTTCAAAAGACACTTCAGACGAGCCGTTGCTGGAAACAGCGCGCCGTGAGCTTGAAGAAGAAACCGGCATTGTTGCCGCGCCGGACCAAATGCGAAACTGGGGTCTTTCGAACGTGTACGACATTTATCCGGCCTGGCGCCATCGTTATGCCCCCGGCGTTACGCGCAATACCGAGCATGTCTTCAGTCTGTACCTGCCTGAAAGCTGTGCCGTCAGGCTGAGTCCCCGTGAACATACGGCTTCGCAATGGCTGGCGCATCAGAAGGCTGCGGAAAAATGCTTTTCCCCATCCAATGCAGAGGCGATCTTGCTTCTGCCAAGGTTCAAGGAGTCAGTCGATTAATGGGCGTGGCAGCGTCAGCAAGTTTGCTGTTCTCATAAGAATTTAAAGCTTTTCTCATAACTTCTCTTGTCCACTGATGGCAGATTCCACCCAATCCGAAACATTCCAACTGCTTCAAGGGGGGCAGGCATTGTTTCCCGCGCTTGTACAAGCCTTCGACGATGCTGCCCGATGGATACAGCTTGAAACCTATATTTTTGATATTCATGGGGCCGGGGCTTTGGTGGCCGATGCTCTGGTCCGGGCGGCCAAACGCGGTGTGACAGTTCAGGTGCTGGTGGATGCAGTCGGTACCGGGCCATTGCCAGTTGACTGGCAGAAAAATTTTTCCAGTTCAGGTGTTCAGTGGTGTGCGTATTCGCCGGTGGGCTCAAGCTTGGGATTTTTGGTGCCTGAACGCTGGCGCAGACTGCACCGCAAGCTGTGCGTGGTGGACGAGCGGATAGTTTTTTGCGGCGGCATCAACGTGCTGGACGATTTCTACGATCCCACCTACGGAAAACTGGAGGCGCCGCGCTTTGATTTTGCAGTGATCCTAACCGGACCCTTGGCAGCCGAAGCGACCGACGCCATGGCCCTGTTGTGGTGGCGTGTGCAGGCTGGCTACAGCGCGCGGCAAAGGCATTTGAATGAAGCCTGGGAAAAATTCAAGGCCGCAGGTTACGGTGGACGCATCGATGCAAAGTTGCTTGCACAACCTTTGGATTCCAACCTTTCCAGCCTAACAGGCAGTTCCCACACCAAGGCGGTGCTGGTGCTGCGCGACAACCTGCGTAACCGCCACAGCATCGAAAGGGCCTACCGCAAGGCCATTGGCAAGGCGCGCCAGGAGGTCATCATTGCCAACGCTTATTTTTTGCCAGGCCGCAAGTTGCGCCGCGCGCTGATGAAGGCCGCCAGGCGCGGTGTGCATGTGACCTTGCTATTGCAGGGCAAATATGAATACTTCATGCAGTATCATGCCGTCCGGCCGGTGTACGGCGCCCTGTTGGCCGCAGGTGTCGAGATTCACGAATATTCCACCAGCTTTCTGCATGCCAAAGTGGCTGTTGTCGATGGACACTGGGCTACTGTCGGTTCATCTAACCTTGATCCCTTAAGTCTTTTGCTGGCCCGCGAAGCCAATGTAGTGATACAGGACCATGATTTTGCGGGCGAACTCAGGTCCTGCCTGCACGCAGCGGTCGCGCATCACGGAGCCCGCATAGACCCCGCGTTGTACAGCCAGCGTCCATTGGGCCGCCGTATCCAGGGCTGGATGGCCTATGCCTTGATGCGGCTGGCCCTGATACTGACAGGCCAGCGTTATTGAAATAAAACACAGTGACCGTCAAGTCATCAGTGCAAATTCTGTTTGCTATGTAATACATAGCTATAAAGGCTTTACAGTAGTGCGCGTGATCACTAAAAAGCCGCAGATTCAATTACAAAATGCACCAAAAGCTAATGTAAGGGGTTTCATCTCGATGGCATGAAACACCTCGTGAGGAGTGCGAAATCCCAGGCAT